>JBFYZZ010000293.1:0-47276 GCA_041309225.1 Deltaproteobacteria bacterium
CGGCAGGGGCGGCCGTGGCCGGCGGTGGGGCGGGCTCGGCCGGGTTGCCGAGCGATGCGGCCCCCTGTTGCGCGAGCTCCTCGGAGCGGATCGTGACGGGCTCGGCGGTGGGGAACGACCAGCCGGGCGGAGCCGGCTCCTCGGCCGCGGTGATGCCCGGCGCGGGCTCGAAGAGGCCGCCGCGGGGCTCGGTGGACTCGCACGCCGGGGCGAGGAGGGCGAGGGCGAGGACGGGGAGAGGGCGCATGGCAGGCCTCCGCGGCGGGCAGTGTAACCCGGGTCGACCGCGCGCCCGCGGGAGCCCTAGGGCGGCGGCTCGAGGAGCACACCCCGGTTGAGGATCCACCCGGGATCGGCGGCGGTCTTCAGCCGCCGGAAGCCGGCCAGCGTGGCGGGATCCACCTGGAGGGCGAGGAGGTCGCGCTTCGTCCGTCCGATCCCGTGCTCGCCCGCGACCGAGCCACCCAGCGCGACGGCGAGGCGGGCCAGGTCCAGCGCGACCGCCCGGGCCCGGGCGAGCTCGTCGTCGGTGCGGGGCAGGAGGTTCACGTGCAGGTGGAGGTCGCCCAGGTGCCCGAACCAGACGGAGGGCAGGTCGATGGCCCGGTACGCCTCGACGAGGGCGGGAAACGCCTCCGCCGGCACCGCGAGGTCGGTGGCCACCTTGGGCATGCCGTTCAGGGCAGCCTCCTCGTTCACACCCGCCGGGACGGCGTGGCGGGCGGCCCGGAACGCGCGGAGACCGGCCTCGTCGGTGGCCACCAGGACGTCGTCCACGGGGACCCCCGCGCCGTCCAGCGCGGACGTCCACGCCTCCAGGGGGGGAGCGCCGCTGTGCGGCTCCTCGAGCCACAGGGCGGACGCGGCGCGCGGCAGGGCGGGGCAGGCGGCCCGGGCGAGGTCGAGCGATCGGCCGTCGAGGAACTCAATGCACCAGGGGCGGACGCCCGGGAGGCCAGCCCGCAGCCCCATGGCGAAGGCGAGGCACGAATCGAGCGCCGCGAACGGGACGAGGAGCCCCAGGACGCCCGCAGGGCGCGGCACGAGGCGCACGGTCGCGCGGGTGATCAGGCCCAGCGTGCCCTCGCTGCCCACCAGCAGATCGAGGAGGTTGTCGGCAGGCGCGTAGCCGGCGGCGTGCTTGGTGGCGGGCGGGGTCCAGCGAGGCACCTCCCAGCCGGCCGGGATCGGGGTGGTCCGGTCCGCCTCGACGAGCCGGCCGGTCGGGAGCACGGCCTCCACCGCCTCCACCCAGGCGCGGCTCGGTCCGTACCGCCAGGTGCGGGGTCCGGACGCGTTGCAGGCGAGCGTGCCGCCGAGGGTGCAGTCTTCGCGGCTCGTGGGATCGGGCGGGTGGAGGAACCCCTCGGCCTCCATCCGATCCTGGAGCGCCCCCAGCCGGATTCCGGCCTCCGCCACGGCCCGCCCGCCGTCCACGGCCAGGACGGCGTCGAGGTGCTCGGTGGAGAGGATCCACCCGCCGTCGGGCACGGGACCCCCCACGGTGGAGGTGCGGCCCGCGGAGATCGTGAGGGGGATCCCGCGGGCCTGGCAGTGCCGGACGGCCTCGGCCGCCTCGGCCGCGCTCCGTGGACGGACCAGCGCCTCCGCCCGGCCCACCCGGCGGGAGGCGTCGGTGAGGAAGCCCGCGAGGACGTCGGGATCGGTGACGACGTCCACGGCCCGTCAGAGCCCGAGGACCTTCCGGACGGCGTCCACGACCTCGCCGTGGATGCGGCCGCTCGTGGCCACCACGCCCTCGTTCCGCTCCAGCCGGCGGCCCCGCGAGAAGTCGAGGGCCGCGCCGCGGACGTCGGTGACCATACCGCCGGCCTCGCTGATCACCGCCCAGCCGGCCGCATGGTCCCAGGCCTTCTCGACGTAGTCCCTGCGGGTCGGCAGCCGGAGGTAGATGGAGGCGTCGCCTCGCGCCACGGCAGCGTACTTGCACTGGCTGTCCATGCGGTACGGCGGCGCGGTGATCCCCAGGCGTGCCGCCACCCGGGCGGCGGTGTCGTGGGAGGAGTGGCCCTTCTCGACCGACTCGCAGAAGCGTGCCTCCGAGGCCTTGGCCGTGCGGTCGACGTGGATCCGGTTCTCGGCGGGATCGTCGAGCGTCCGGCTCCAGGCGCCTTGCCCGCGCACGGCCACGAACACGCACCCCTGCCCACCGGAGGGCGCGTCGGCCCGGTGGGGGAGGCTCGGACAGCCGAGCACGCCCAGCACCACCCGGCCGTCCTCCACCAGGGCCAGGGCGACCGCGTACTGGTCGTGGCGGAGGAAGCCCTTGGTGCCGTCGATGGGATCGAGCACCCAGAACCGCCCCCTCGGCCCTCCCGGATCGCCGCCCCGATCGATGGCGGCGAGCACCGCGTTGGCGTCGCCCGCGGCCGGGTCCACGCGGCGGACCGCCACCACGACGCGTTCGGTGATCGCGGCGTTCTCCGCGTCGCGGAGGGCCGTGGCGTCCTCCTCGCCCACGATGCGCAGGTCCGGGAACGCCCGGCCGAGCGCGAGCGCCACCACGGCCTGGGACGCGAAGTCCGCCACGGTGACGGGGGAGCGGTCGTCCTTGTCGAGGGACGCCCCCACGAGATCCGCCTGGACCAGCCTGCACGCCCGGCACGCGGCCAGCACGGCCTCCAGGGCGATCTGTCGCTCGGTGTCGAGGGTCATGGCCGGGACCTCCGGAAGCGGGCTCCCACCTACCCGCCCTGCGGCGGGCCGCGCAAGGCGGGGTCGTCGGCCGCAGGGGGCGCACTGGCCTGCGGGAGCCCGGCAGCGGCGCGGGCGCGGGCGAGGGCCAGCGCGTCCTCCAGGGCCTCCTCGCGGGCGAGGCGGGCGCGGCGGGCCCGCGTACGACGCCGGACCCGGATCGCGCCCAGCACGAGGAGCAGCCCGCCCAGACCCCACCACAGGCCGTCGTTGACGAGCCCTGGCAGGAGCAGCCCTCCGGGGCCCAGGTCGGCCTGCCACGCGCGGTCCACGTCCTCGAGGCTCTCGCCCGTGGCGGCCCGGACGGCCGCCCCGGCGGCCTGCCCGGACGCCAGTTCGCGCACGAGGGTCCGCAGGGCCTCCTCGCCGTAGTGGCCTCGGAGGAACGCCACGATGTCGGCGGACTCGGCGTACGCCAGCTGTGCCCGGAGCGGATCCGCGGGGAAGCCCACCGTGAGCTCGCGCAGGGGGATGAGGTGGCCCGTCGGCGCGCCGCGCGCGATCCGGCGCATGGTCTCGGGCGTGTACTCGCCGGCGACCACCTGGGCCACGCCCTCCTGCAGCCAGCGGGGCACGGGCGCGCCGCGGAAGGTCTGGCCCAGCAGCAGGTGGGCGATCTCGTGGTCCAGCACCTGTTCGAGCGGCGGCGCCGTGCCGGGACGCAGACGCGACGATCTGAGGAAGACGAGTGCGGGCCCGGGCCACGCGGTGGCGTCGGCCCACGCCTCGGGCGTCCCCGGCTGGAGGGTGCGGAACTGCTCGGCCGTGTGCGCGACGTAGATGCGGGCGCGCCGGCCGGCAGGGATCCCGAGGTCCGCCGCGATGCGCGGGATCGCGACCTCGACGTGGCGGAGGACGCGACGGACGGTGCCCAGGTCGTCGGGGTCGCCACCCACCACCGCGTGGGTCCCCGCGCGGATCTCCCAGCCCTCGGGAAAGGGCGGCGCCTCGATGCGCGAGGAGAGCCTGGGATCGACAGGCGGCGCCGACCGCCACGACGGCCCGGCGCCGAGCAGGAGGGGGACCAGCGCCAGGAGCGCGAGGAGGAGGCGACGGAGATCGAAGGGGCACCTCGGGGCCGGCCGGGCGGGTCGGGGGCCGGTGCCCGCAAGGTAGGCACCGGCGGCGGGAAGGGAACCGGTGGGCTTCGACCCGACGTCGTACGCATCCGCCGGGCACGGTGGGATGTCCGCACGACCGAGGGCCCGGACGGGCCGGTGTCGTACGAATGGTGCTATGTCGGTTCGCTCGCGCACGCTCCGCGCGCCCCCGATCCCGAGGTGCCCCTCCATGAACGCCCTCCTCGCCCCGCTGCTGCTGGCCGCGTGCACGTGGCGAGGGCCGGTGCCGACCCGCACCGCGGGTGACCTCGAGCCGTCGTGGTCGGTGGTCTCCAGCACGGAGACGGCGGCCCGGCAGGTGGCGGTCCGGGATCTCCGGGAGGAGCGCACGCCCGACGACCACGTCGTGGTCTCGCTCGAACTCCTGAACCTCTCCGACGCCGACCTGTCCGTGCAGGTCCGGACCGCATTCCACGCCGGGGACCTCGAGAGGGCCGGAGGAACGCCCGTCACCGACGCCATCTGGCAACGGGTGCGGCTGCCGGGCCAGGGGTCGGCCTCCTACCGCGCCGAAGCGTTCCGGCCCGGAGAGGCCACCTGGCAGGTGGAGATCCGCGCGCCATGAGCGGGGCTCCGGGATCGGCGCCCACCCCCCCCTCGCCCCTCCCCTGGTGGCGGGATCGCCGGATCTGGACGCTGCTGGCCGTCACCGTGCTGCCGAGGCTGGCGGTGGCCGCGATCGGGTACGACGTCCGCTGCGTGCGCGACGAGTGCATGTACCTGTTCACCGCGCACCGCATGATGGACGGCCTGGGCATGACCCCCTCCAACGGGTGGCTGTGGGCACCCGGCCAGGTGGCGCTCATGGCGATCCATGGGCTCGTCACCGGGTACCCGGGCACCGTGAAGGTGACGCAGTGCCTGCTGGCCGGGGTCTCGGCCCTGCTCCTGGTCCGGCTGGGGACCCGCGTGGGCGGCGAGCGCGCCGGGTTCATCGCCGCATGGATCTACGCCCTCTCCCCCACGCTCGTGTTCTTCGCCGCCCGCCTCTGGAGCGAGATCACCTACGCCACCCTCCTGCTCCTAGCCCTGGAGGCGCTGTTCCGGGCGCGGGAGGGCGGCGCCGCCCGCGCGATCCTCCCCGGTCTCGCACTCGGGGCCTGCGTGCTCCTGCGGGGCGTCGCCACCTACATGCTCCCGATCTTCGCCCTCGGCCTCCTGTGGGGGCGCTGGCGGGAGCGACGGGCGTGGGTGGGTGCGCTCCTGCTCGTGGTGGCCACCGTGGCCACGGTGGGGCCCTACTCGGCCTACGCCTCCCGCAAGTTCGGCGCCTTCATCGTCTCCGACCGGACCATGGGCCAGATGATGTGGCTGGGCGACAACGACTTCGCACCGGTCACCTTCGACTGGGGCAACGGGCTGCTCACCGACTCCGCCTACGCGAAGCACACGGGCACGGGCCGCCTCCACTGCGCGGAGAAGCGAGAGCCCATCGTCCGCGACACCTGCGAGACCGCCGCGGGCATCGCCTGGATCCGGGAGCATCCCGACCTGTTCCTCCGGCGCGTGCCTTTGAGGCTCGCCCAGATGCTGAACCCCAACACCTTCCTGACGCGTGCCCTGCGCGACGCGCGTCCCCGCGGGATCGTGCACGTCGCGGCCGACGGGGTGAGCGTGCTGGTGGTGGCCTTCTCCTTCCTGCACGTGCTGGGCGCAGCCGTGGGCGCCTGGGCACGCGGGCGGGGGGTCTACGTGCTGGTGGGGGGCCTGACCACCGCCTACCACCTGGCGGCCGTGGGCGCGCTCGCGGGCCTGTCCCGGTACCGGCTCCCCCTGGAGGTCCTCTGGCTCCCGTTCGTGGGTGCGTTGCTGGCCGCGCCGCGGGCTTCCTGGGCCGCCCTCGCGGGCTCCCGGCGCCGCCTCGTGGGCGCGATCCTCACGGTCGGCCTCCTGCTGCCCCTCCTCCTGTGGTTCCTGCCCGCCGGATTCCCGAGATGGAAGTACTGGTCCTCCTGATCCTCGTCGCCTGCGGGAAGGCCCCCCTGCCCCCCGGCGATCCGGAGACCCCGGACGTGGTCCTGGTCTCCGTGGACACGCTCAGGGCCGACCATGTGGGTGCGTGGGGCTACCCCCGACCGACCACCCCCTTCCTCGACGGGCTCGCGGCCGCGGGCCTGCGGTACGCCCACGCCCGGGCCCCCGCGCCCTGGACGCTCCCTTCCCATGCCACGCTCCTCTCCGGTCGCCTCCCCGCCCGCCACGGGGCCGTCGAGGACGACCTGGGGATCGCCGCTCCCCTCCTCGCCGAGGCGCTCCACGCCCGGGGTGTGGCCACCGCCGGCGTGGTCTCCAGCCTCTTCGTCTCGTCCCGATACGGCTTCGAGAGGGGCTTCGACGCGTTCGAGGACTTCGGGATCCGGACCAGCGCAGAGAACCTCGCGGGTGAGGCCGATGCCCGGAGGGTGACGGACGCCGCCCTGCGCCTCGCTGCGGCGCTCCCCCCCGGAAAGCCGGCCTTCCTCTTCGTCCACTACTACGACGTCCACTACACCTGCGATCCCCCACCCCCCTACGACACGCTCTTCGACCGGGCCCCCGCGGCCGGCGATCCCCGGTACCGTACCTATGCGTGGCACCTGCGCCACCCCCTCGCGCCGGCGGAGCTGGACCACCAGATCGCTCAGTACGACGAGGCCATCCGCTACGTGGACGACCAGATCCGGCGGCTCGCCGGCGCCTGGGAGGCCGCCGGTCGGGCCGCCACCTGGATCGTCACCGCCGACCACGGCGAGGAGCTCGGCGAGCGGGGCTCCTGGGGCCACGGCCACACCCTCTTCCAGGAGCAGCTCCACGTGCCGCTCGTGGTGGCGGGAGCGCGCATCCCAGCCCCCGGCGTGATCGGATCCCCCGTGGGGCTCGAGGACCTCGCGCCCCGGATCGCCGCCTGGTTCGGCGCCGACCTCCCGGACCCCGACGGCCCCCCGCTGTCGCTCGTCGAGGCGCCGGCGGCCGGCCCGGGTTCGCCCGGGCGCGCGCTCCCCGCCGAGACGAGCCGCTTCCGGACCGATCGATACGCCCTGTTCCGGGACGGCCTGCGCCTGGGCGTCGACCTGGCCTCTGGCGCCCGGAGCCTCTACGACCTGGCCGCGGATCCCGGTGAACGCACCGACCTCGCCGCCCTGCGGCCCGACCTCGTCGCCGACCTGGAGGCCGCCCTCTGGTCGGCGTACGGCGCGCCCTGGACGGCCCGGCGGGCCGTGGATGTCGACACGCCGGGCACCGTCCTGGTCGGCAGTCGCGCGGTGGCGCGGGCACTCCGCCTCGAGGCGGGCACGCCGTTCCAGGTCGTTCCGGTGGACGCCCCGGTGCGGGTCCCCGGCGACGGGCGGTGGCGGCCGTTCGGCGGCCTGGCCCCAGGTCCGGCCGATCCCGTCGGATGGAGCGGTGAGACGGGGGAGGCAGTGGCGCTCTCGAGGGACGACCGGCGGCGGCTGGAGGCGCTAGGCTACGTGCAGGTGGACGACGGCGACCCCGCGCCCTGACGGCGAATTGACGCCGCCACGGCAACAGATCGGTACCGAGACGACACTCCCTCAGCGTACGTTGGATCGAGGAGCATGCGGTTGAACCTGGAGGCGCTGGTCGAGCGGATCCTGGATGCGGTGGACGACGAGGCCTACCTCGTGCCCGCCGAGCAGGCCGATCCCCGCCAGCGCGCGGCCCTCGAGGAGATCGCGCGTGCCGTGGCCCAGCCCGGCTTCGATCCCCCCGCGGTCCGGCGCCTGGTCATCCGGCTCCACGCCGAGGGCCGCATCGACCGGATCATGATGCTCTCCGCGCTCCACATCGTGGCCGCCCACCCCTCGGTCGCCGACTGGGCCGAGGCCGCCCGCCTGTCCGGGGAGCAGGAGCAGGCGGCCCTCGAGGCCGGCGGGCCCCGCCTCCATGCCCACCTCGCCTCGGTGGATCGCCACCGGGGCGTTCAGGCCTTCCTGCAGCGCCACCTCGACGTGGCGCTCGAGTACTTCACCCGTGCCTTCGAGCGCGAGCGCAGCGCCGAGAACCTCGGCAACGTGCTGTGCACCCTCGTGGCCCTCGGGGAGATTGCGGAGGCCCGCGATCTCCTCGACCGCGTGCGGGCCACCTTCCCCCACGCCCTCGTCCGGAGCCTCGAGGTCCGGATCGCCTCCGATCCGGACCTCGTCCTCCTCCGAGGGGAGGAGCCGTCCTCGTGAGCGCCCTCATCGCCGCCATCCTCGCCCTCCTGGTGTCGAGCCCACTCTCCGACACCGAGGTGCCTCCCCCTCCGCTCGCGTCCGCCTCCGCGGTGTCCGCGTGCAGCGACTCCTCGGGATCCGAAGAACCGCGCATTTCGAACGGGTTCTGAATGACCTCCGTCCGGGAGCCGATCCAGGCCCTCCTTGCGGACCGCAGGAGTCCGGAGGCCCGGGCCCTGCTGATCACCCTGCTCCGCTACGTCGAGCGCCGGGTCGGGGTGCTGCGCAGCCACAGGTACGGCGATCTCCTCGGGCCCGTCGACGCCGAGGAGATCGTGGCCGAGGTCGGGATGAAGCTCGTCAACGGGGCGCTGGCCCGCTTCCGCGGACACGACCTCCCCGAACTCCTCGCCTACGTGCGCACCATCACCGACCGGTGTACGGGGCGCCTCGCCCGCCGCCGCCTCCGCGAGCAGCGGGCCAGCCAGGACCTGCTCGACACCGGCGCCGCGTGGGGTGCCGGGCTGGATCGCCCCACCGCCGAGGTGGAGGCGCCCTGCCCGCTCAACGAGCGGGACCAGGCCTACCTCCTGGCCCTCCTCGAGGCCGGCAGCCGGGCCGAGTACGCCCGGGTCCAGGGACAGAGCCGGGCCGCGGTCACCCGCATGGTCCAGCGGATCCGCGACCGCATCGACGACCTCGCCTCCGACCAGCAGGTGGCGGCGCAGGTCTGGCTGGAGCAGCGGGCGCAGGAGATCGTGGAGCGCCGGGCCGCCCTCGCCGACGCCGGCTGATCACGCCCTGGGATCGGCCTGCCCTCCCAGGGCTTCTCGAAACCACGCCACGGTGGCGGCCATGCCGTCCTCGAAGGTCACCCGCGGCTCCCAGCCGAGGTGGGCCCGCGCCCGGGCGATGTCGGGCCGGCGACGGGCCGGATCGTCGATGGGCAGGGGCCGGAACACCAGGCCCGCCGGGTTGCCCAGGAACCGGTTCACGAAGCCGGCCACCTCGAGCATGGACCGCTCCACGGGATTGCCCAGGTTGCAGGGCTGATCGAGGTCGGACTCCATGAGGCGCACGATGCCGTCCACGAGGTCGGTCACGTAGCAGAAGGAGCGGGTCTGCGTGCCGTCGCCGAACACGGTGAGCGGCTCGCCCCGGAGCGCCTGGGAGCAGAAGGCCGGGATCACGCGGCCGTCGTTGAGGCGCATGCGGGGGCCGTAGGTGTTGAAGATGCGGACGATGCGCGTCTCCACGCCCCGGTAGCGGTGGAACGCCATGGTGAGCGCCTCCGCGTACCGCTTGGCTTCGTCGTAGACCGAGCGGGGCCCGATGGAGTTGACGTTGCCCCAGTAGGACTCCACCTGGGGATGGACGAGCGGATCGCCGTAGACCTCCGAGGTGGAGGCGAGGAGGAACCGGGCACCGTCGGTCTCCGCCCGCTCCAGGCACCGGCGCGTGGCGTCGCTCCCCGCGTACAGGGTCTCGAAGGGGAGGTCCACGTAGTCGATGGGGCTGGCGGGGGAGGCGAGGTGGCAGATCCGCTCGACGCGCCCATCCACGGGCAGGTCGCGGCTCGCGTCGGCCACCACGAGGGTGAACCGGGGATCGGCCACCAGGTGCGCCACGTTCGAGCGCTGCCCCGTGATCAGGGAGTCGACCGCCAGCACCTCGTGCCCATCCGCGAGCAGGCGCTCGCACAGGTGGGAGCCGACGAATCCGGCACCGCCGGTGACGAGGACGCGCATGGGGCACCTCGGGGCGAGCCGTCCCCTACCCGCGGTCCGGATCCGCCGCAACCGCGGCCGTGGAGGCTGGGGGGAGCGACGTGCTACGTTGGCGTTCCGATCCTGCTCGGGAGGTACCGGTGCACCGATCCACGTTCCTGCTCGTCGCCCTCGCCGTTGCCGGGTGCCAGCCCGGATTCGAGGGGCCGGCACCTCGCGTCGACACCGTCGAACCCAACTTCATGTGCCACGCGCAGCGCGAATCCACGCTCACGGTCCGCGGGGACGGGTTCGCGCCCTCGGTCACGGACGCCCTCTCCCGTGAGCCAGAGCTGACCGCCCCCACGCTCGAGCTCACCATGGAGGCGGACCTCTTCGGCGGGCCGGCCGTCAGCCTGCAGCTGCCGGTCTCCGGGGACGACGTCCTCTGGATCTCCGAGATCGAGCTCGAGGTCACGCTGCAACCGGACCTGGCCTGGCTCGACGGCGTCTACGGGATCACCCTGACCAACCCCGACGGACAGGATTCCTATCGCTCCCGCGCCGTCGTGGCGGCGCCCCCGCCCACCGTGTACGCGACCTCCCCGACGCTCACCTGCCTCGCCCAGGACGACGCCAGGGTCGATGTGACGGGCGAGGGCTTCCTGGTGCTGCTCGACGCCGCCCCCGCGGTCACCATCGGCGGCTGGACCGCCCCGCGCGCCGATCCGAGCGTGTGCACGCCCGTCATGGGTCCGGTCGCGAGCGAGAGCTGTGCCACGCTGACGGTGACCGTCCCCCAGGACCTCCTCGACACCGGCATCTTCGACGTCACCGTCGCCAATCCCGCGCCCACCGACTGCGTCTCCAGCGAGCCGGTGGCGCTCGTCGTCGTCGCGGCGCCCGACCTCGTGGGGATCGAACCCACGCGCCTGTGCAGCGAGGCGGGCGACACCCGGTTCACCCTCACCGGCGGGAACCTGCTCGTGATCGACGACGTGCCGCCCACCGTGACCGTCGACGGCAATCCGATCGCCGTGATCGCGGCCGACGGGTGCGCCGACCTGGAGGGGCTGAAGGGCGCCCAGCTGTGCACGGGCCTCACGGTGGGCGCCTCGGTGGGGGCCTGGACGGCGGGCGAGCACCTGGTCCAGGTGACCAACCCCGTGCCCGCGGACTGCGCGAGCGGGGTGGCCCGGTTCACCCTCGACGTGCTGCCCACGCTCTCCGGCATCGACCCGGACCACGTCTGCGAGTCCGGCGGCACCTTCACCCTCTCCGGCACGGATCTCGCCGACTACGCCGTGATCTCCGTGGACGGCGTGGAGGTCTCCTCCGTCAAGTACGTGGACTCCACCGCGATCGAGGTCACCCTGGCGGGCGGCCTGAAGCCCGGCGAGCACGAGATCACGCTGGTGCAGGGCACCTGCCAGGCCACCCTGAAGAAGACCCTCGAGGTCCTGGCGGCCCCCCTCGTCCTCTCCGTGGACCCTCCCACGGTCGGAAACGTCAAGACCACCGACGTCACGCTCGCCATCTCCGGGATCACGGGCGAGCTCACGGGCGTATGGCTGGTGTCCGTCGCCGACGCCTCCGTCACCGACGTCGCCTACGTGTGGGACGACGACACCCCCGACACGGCCACGGCCGTCATCCCGTCCGGCCTCCCCGTGGGCTGGTACGACGTCTACATCGAGCTCGACGACAACTGCCCCGGGTTCCTGCCCGCGGGGCTCGAGGTGGTGAAATGACCCCGCGCCGCTCGCTCCGCGTCCTCGCGCCCGCCGCCCTCCTCGCGCTGCCGTCCGCCGCCTCCGCCGAGGTGCTCGGCTACGGGATCGGCATCCAGATCGGCGCCCTGTTCCCCCCGGAGACGTTCGAGCCGACCGTCCTCGCGACCCCGCTCGCCGGGGTCGAGGCCAGCGCCGTGTTGTCACCCGGCGGCGGCCGCCTCCGGCCCCTCGTGAGCCTCACCCGGATGCAGATGTCCACCAAGGGGGAGGCCTCCGATCCCCACGTGCTCGACGGCACCTACACCTGGACCCTCGACGAGCGCCTGACCATGCTCGGGCTGGGCATCACGGCCCGTCCCCTGGACCAGGAGTGGAGATTCCAGATCGAGGGCCGTGTGGCCCCCCAGATCGTGTGGGCCTCCACCGAGACGGGGTGCGCCACCGGCCAGGGGGACTTCGGCGGCAGCACCAGCGGCTTCCTGACGGTCGGCCTCCTGGCCGGCCTCGGGTTCGCCCTCGACACCGAGCTCGGGGAGTTCACGCTGGCCGGATCGTGGACGGCCGTGCCCGTCCGGGGCGACCTCAGCGGGAAGGGCGCCCTGACCGGGCTCGTGCCCACGCTGGGGTACCGGTACTGGTTCTGAACCCGTCCACTTTCAGGCCTTCAACCGGCTTCGGGGTCCCGTTGTGCGCACGGGTCGTGCGCAATCGCTCCCCCACGGGGCGGCGGAGCTCCACCCCCTTCCCGGCCGGCAGGCGTCCGAGGTCCACGCGGTCCAGCGGGCACGGAACGCGGGTGGCGGTGGAGGATACGAGGCTGTCACGGCTACCCGTCGGAAGGAGCGGGGCCGGGGAGGTCCCCGGTCCCCTCGAGCACGCGGGCGGCGTCGGCCCACCTCGCCGGGCCCGCGTCCATGAAGGCGCGAATCGTGGCCAGGGCGTCCAGGACGCTGCCCTCGAGGTCCCGGGCGGTTTCCCGGAGGTTGGCCTGTAGATCCCGGGCGCGGGCGGGGAGGGTCCCCACGGCCTCCAGGACGCCGGGATCCGCGGCACCGTACAGGGCCGAGCTGCCGGTCCGGTGTACCTCCGAGAGGAGGTAGACGAGGGCGACCAGACGGGCGAGGGCCTCGTCCTGGTCTCTCAGCGCGTCCAGCCAGAGGGCATCATCCATCTCTTTCGGCATCTTCTCCCGCGGCAGCCGGATGGAGGGTTGCTTCGAAGGCGGCTTGTCGGGCATGGGCTCCTCCTCGGGGTCACAGGGGCAGGCGGTGCGGACGGTCGGCGGGGTCCACGAGCCCGGCAGGCAGGCGGACGGCGGAGTACGGGTCGGGGCGCGAGGGCATGGTTGGATCCTCCAGGGTTCCGAGGGCGGATAGCGCGGCGTCCGGGTCGAGGGCACCGGCGGGAAGGGATCGGGTGTCGGGGTGGGCCTCGAGGGCGGTGCCAATGGCCCGGAGGGACAGGCCCGAGGCCGTGAGGATCAAGACACTCACGGCCAGAGGTCCAGGTCCGGAGTCGTGCGCGGGGTTGTGCGCAGAACCGGACCCACGGGAGCGAATTCGCGCACAACTGCGCGCACGGACCCCGGGAAAGGGCGATTTTCGCCATGGATCGGACGGACCCCGGGGTGCCGGCACTGGATCCGATCTCCCCCCGGTCGGTGTACCGGGCGCCCCGTGCCCGATGCCGTGGGGGACCTGGCGGTGTTAGGGACGTCCGAGCGTCGTCCCTCTCCCAAGGAGACTCTCCATGTCCGCGGCTCCCGTCGCTTCCCTCGACTCCCTCGGTGTGCCCCAGCCTCTGCGCGATCGGGCCAAGATCCTCTGGATCATCACTGCCCTCGGCGGCCTCTGGGGATGGGTGATCTGCACCTTCGTCTGGAAGGAGGAGGGGCAGGAGCAGAGCGAGTGGTTCCAGAAGCAGCTCCTCCAGACCTTCTACGTGGGCCTCCTGGCCTGGGTCGGCTCCATGTTCTGCGGCATCGGCTGGTTCATCGGCCTCATCCTCGGCCTCATGGGATTCCTCGCCATCGGCAAGGGCGAAGACTACCTCGCCATGGTGATCGGCGAGTGGTCCCTGACGGATCCCATCGGCATCCGGAAGCTGCAGGCCGGCCAGGCGAACACCGCGCCCGCAGCGGCGCCCGCGGCGGCGCCTGCGGCGGCCCCCGACCTCTCCCCCGTCAACGGCATCACGCTCGAGCACTGGGCGTGGGGGCAGGCGCAGCTCGCCCAGGGCGGCACCGTGGAGAACGTCATCGGCTACCTCCAGGTGGACCGGGCCCGCTGGGAGCAGGCCCACGCCGAGTGGTCGAGCCGCATGGCTCGCGACACCAGCGGTACCATCGCCGCCGCGTGCGCCAAGTACGGCGGTCGTACCTGACCTTCACCCTCGTCGTCCACTAGGCTCGCTTCCGCTCGGGAAACGGCGCAGCGGCGGCGCGGACGAGGCCCGAGGCCACGTCGGCCAGCATGCGCGACCGGAAGGTCGCGCTCGTGCGCACCCCCGTCTCGAAGGTGCAGAAGCAGCGCGTCGCCCGCACGTGGCGCCGGTGCGCCCGCGCGGACGGGCCGGTCCAGAGGGCGCCGAGATCGTAGTCGCAGTCGCGCAGATTGCCGAAGGAGACGTCGAGCATCTCGCAGGGCCTCACCTCGCCGGTCTCGCCCACCACGCCCACCAGGGTGCCCGCGAGGCACCGATCGAGGACCCGGCGGCCCTGGTGGTGGCTCGCCACGACGTCCCGCTCCACCCGTACGCGTTCGGCCAGGGCCCGGCGCAGGAGCGAGCGGCCCGCCCGCCGGAACTCGATCTCCTGGAGGCGATCCGTGGCGGCTCGATACAGGTCCAGGTCGACGCCGGTGACCCAGGTCGGATCCGCGGTGGGGGGTCGGACCAGGACGAGGTCGAGGCGCCGGCCCTGCGCCTCGGCGAACCGGAGCACCTCCGGGAAGGCGTTCTGGGTGACGCGGGAGAAGGTGTAGTTGTACCTCACCTCCAGACCCGGGAACCGGGCGGAGGGACCCTCGAGCGCCGCGATGGTGGCCTGCAGGCGCCCGAAGGCACCGGGTCCGCGGATCCGATCGTGGTCCGGGCCCACGCCGTCGAGCGAGCACTGGATCTCCAGCGCGAGGTCGGGCCGCCCCGAGAGGAGGCGCTCCACCAGGGCCAGGGCGCGATCGGGGTGCTGGGCGGCGGTGGCCACCGTGATCTGTCGCACGCCCGCGAGGTCGTGGAAGGTCGCGGCGATCTCCGGGAGATCCTCGCGGAGGAGGGGCTCTCCGCCGGTGAGCAGCAGCTTGGGGAACGGAGGACAACGTCGGGCCAGGCGGCGGTACTCGTCGAGGCCCAACTCGGAGCCGGCGGCGGCGGTGCGGCGGGCGCGGGCGTAGAGGCAGTGCCCGCAGGCGAGGTCGCACCGGGCGGTGACGAACACCGTGAGGAAGAGGGGGGTCGGCTCCAGGACGAGGCTCCGGATCCCCTGCCGGGCGTAGCGCAGGACATAGGGCAGGAGCGGTGGCACGGACGGCCTCAGGACCGGCGCACCCCGGGCCGCAGCGCCCGGACCATGCCCCCCAGGTAGGCGAATCCCTCGAGGGCCGAGAGCGGCCAGGCGAGGAGGGCAGCGCCGAGACCCCGCTCGCCGAGGGCGAAGGCCGCCAGCCGGGCGTTCACCGCTCCGGAGGCCGCGGCGCACCCCGCGAGGACGGGCAGGCCCAGGAGCCCCGCGGGCAGCGAGGCGATCGCGGCCGCGGCGATCAGGGTGTTGGCCGGGTAGCGCCAGCCGAGCACCGCGCGGGTCGGGATCGGCTGCCGGTCGGTCGCCGCCGCCACGAAGTGGTAGCCGACGTTGCCGCGGTGACGCAGCAGGCCGCCGAGGGGCACCGCCTTGTGGTGGACGCCGGTCGCGCCCCGCACGAGCGCGATGCTGCGGGGTGGCAGCACGAAGCGGGTGGCCACGTCGTCCGCGTACCGGCTGGATCTCCGCTCGTCCCAGCCCCCCATGGCCACGAGTGTGCTGCGCCGGAGGACGCACAGAGAGGTGAACGCACTGGCCACCCGCGCCCCGTGGCTGAGGTGCTGGTGGCGCAGGGAGGTGTTCACGAAGGCCGAGACCGCCCCGGACGCACCGGGTTCGGCATCGAGCATGCCGTTGGCGCCGAGGAGCATGGGTTCGTCGGCGAGAACCCTCGCGAGGCGACCCAGGGCGCCTCGCCTGAGCACCACGTCCGCGTCCACGAAGGCCACGAGTTGGTGCCGGGTGGCGCGCCACCCCGCGTTCCGGGCGGCCGACGGGCCGCGGGGCCGATCCATCCGGAGCAGGTGCACCCGCCCCCCGGGGGGGGATCGCCTCGCGGTGCACCCGGGCGAGGGCCACCTCGGCGCTCGCGTCGCGCGAGCCGTCGTCCACGACGACGACCTCGCCGTCCGCCGGCAGATCCGAGAGGACGGCGTCCAGGCAGGCGCCCAGGGTGGACGCGCCGTCGCGGACCGGGACCACGACCGAGAGCCCCTGCGGTGCGGTCCGCGGGTCGGGCTGGGCGATCGGAAAGAGGGACACGCGGGCCTCGCGGGAGGACGGCCGTCAGGGGGTAGTGTGGCCGTGGGCGGGCCCGATGGCCACGCATTCGGAGGCGAATTGACACGTTCCCCACGCAGTGCGCCCCGGCCGCGGCGATAGGAGGGTGGCCGAGGCGCCATGCCCCCCGCGTCCGCCCTCCTCGTGCTCCTCGCCGCCGGCCGGTCGGACGCCGTCCCGTGGGCGGGCTGCGTCGCCGAGCCGGACCGCGCCCGGGTCCTGCTCGCCTGCCCGGACGACAGCGTGTGCACCGTGGCCGAGTCCCGGCTGCCGCCCGACGAGGCGATCACGGCCTTCGAGGCGACGATCCACCAGGTCGGATCCCGAGTCGTCCTCAGGGAGGAGGGCAGCCGGGGCGTGCGGCGCGGGCAGGCGCCGGGGGAGCCCGACGTGCTCGTGGCCGCCGATCCGGTGCGGCCCGGCGTGACCCGCCTCGTGTCGTGCGTGCTCGCGGGCCCGGACGCCCGCAGGGGCGAGGCCCGGTTCGCCGAGCTGCATGCCCGGGGCCTGCCCCCCCTGCAGGATCTCCTGGCCCGTTGGGCGGTGCCCTCCCTCGCCGGGCGGCCGCTCGTCGTCCCGCAGGGCTGCGTGCCGGCGGTGGACGCGACGGGGGGCCGCGTGGACTGCGGCCTCGACCAGCTCGTGGTGGCCACCCTCACGGGCACCGGTCCGGCTGCGGACCTGCTGGCCGCCGCGGGCGGCCGGTTGGACGCGCTGGCCCGTGCGCGGGGCGTGCGGATCGAGACCTCGGAGCGGCCGTGCACGGTGGCCGGCGTCCCCGCCACCTGCCGTCGCGACGTGCTCCACTCCGAGGATCCGCTGGAGACGCCCTGCCAGCTCGTGGGCGCCTGGGACGGGGACGGCCGCGTCCACCTCGCTCGCTGCGCCTGGGCGGGGGACCCCGACGCGCCTCCTGCGGTGTGCACCCAGGTCATCCGCCCGGGCCGGTGACTCCTCCCGCGAGTGGGCGTGCGCGGTTCCGGGCGAGGAAGGGGGGGAGCCCCAGGAGCCCCCAGACCACCACCCACACCCGCCACGACAGGAACAGGGCCGCCCCCCCGGTGACCGCCCGGCCGTCCACGGTGAACCGCTCGAGCAGGGTGGCCAGGGCGGCCTCCCCCACCCCGAGCCCGCCGCCGGGCACGGGCACGGCGTTGGCCACCATGGCCACCGGGACGGTGGCGAGGAGCTGTGGGAGCGTGGGGGGAGCGTCGAGCGCGCGGCCGAGCGCCCAGAGGGCCAGCACCGTGACGGCCTGGCTCGCGATCGAGAGCAGGAGCAGCGCGCCGAGCAGGGGCAGGCGGTGGCGGGTCAGCAGCACCGCCTCGGTGAACCGGAGCACCGGCCCACCCAGCGCGGGACGTCCGGACAGCACGCGGGCGAGCCATCCCCCGGGGGCCAGCGACGGCGCGAGGGCCAGCGCCACGAGGCCCGCCGCCGCGTCCAACGCGAGCACCCCCGCCAGGCGGCCGCCCAGCGCGGGATCGCCCCGAACGGCGAGCAGCGCGGCGCCCGCGGCCAGGATCGCCCAGGTGGCGAGGCCGGCGCCCCGGCCGCGGGCCAGGGCCACCACCGCCACCGTGCCCGCCCAGGCGGTGCCAGCCACCACCAGGAGCACCGCCAGCGCGACCCCCTGCAGGCCCTCGGACGCGCGGACCGCCGGCCAGGCCGCCAGGAGCGCGCCCCCGCCGAGCGAGAGGATGCCGAGCAGCGCGATCCCCCGGTCGAGCACCAGGGCGGCGGCCGACCGCGGAGCGTCGCCCGTGGCCTGCACGAGCCAGGCCAGCTTCACCACGTCGCCGCCGAGGCCACCGGGCAGGAACGTGTTGAAGAACGACCCCACGAACCCGATGCGCACGACCTGCTCGAGCGGGAGCGGCGCGCCGATGGCCCGGATCACGTGGGAGAACCTGTAGAACGAGAGCAGGAAGGGGACGAGCGTGAGGCCCGCCCCCGCCGCCGCGAAGGCCGGGGCCCGGAACGGGGCCAGCAGGTCCGCGAGTGTGAGGCGGCCCGACAGGCCGAGCCACGTGAGGGCGCCGACCACGACCCCCACCTTGAGCGCCTGGACGAGCGCGCGGCCAGCACGGCGGGGGCGATCCGGCGAGGGGGAAGAGGCCGTCACGGGGCTCCCCATACCTTCGGCGAGGAGCCCGCTCAAGGCGGGGTCCCGGCCATCTCCCGGCGACCGGCCCCGGCACGATTTCACCCGGAAGATATTGCACGGCGAATACAACCCGGGTAATATCCGGGCCCCGCTCGCCAGCACCACGAGCACAGCCTGGAGCACTCCCATGAACGCCACGAATCCCTTCCTTCCCACCGTGGTCGCCTTCGCCGGTCCCTGCCGGATCGCCGCCGGGTCCCTCCCCGAGGTGGCCCGCGTGGTCCGGGAGCGGCTCGACGCGGGCGAGAGCGAGCCCGTACTCGTGCTCGACGACGAGACGGCCGCCCCCGTGGACCTCGATCTCCGGGGCACGCCCGAGGACGTGGCCGCCCGAATCGTGGCCGAGGCGGCCCAGCCCCCCACGCCGCGGGCCGCCGGGCCCGGCCGGCCGAAGCTCGGCGTGGTGAGCCGGGAGGTCTCGCTCCTGCCCCGCCACTGGGAGTGGCTCGCCGGGCAGCCGGGCGGCGCATCCGCCGTGCTGCGCCGCCTGGTCGAGGAGGCACGACGCGCGAGCGTGGACACCGATCGGGCCCGCCGGGCGCGGGAGGCCACGTGGCGGTTCCTCCACGTGATGGCGGGGGATCGACCCGGCTTCGAGGAGGCGTCGCGCGCGCTCTTCGCGGATCGGCTCGACGACCTGGCCCGGATCGCCGCCGGGTGGCCGCCCGACGTGCGCGACCACGCCCTGCGGCTGGCGGGTCGGATCACCCCGACGTGAGCCGCGCCGGCAGCCCGCGCGCTCGGGACGGCTCCCGCCCCCCTACCGCCCCTCCCCGATCACCAGCCCGAGGGCGGCCGAGGCGGCGGGCGCCGGGATCCCGAACCCCAGTCCCTCCACCGCCTCCCCCACCATCTTGAACGATACGATCCCGAGGACGACGCCGTGCTCGTCGAGCAGGGGGCCTCCGCTGTTGCCGGGGTTCAGGCTGGTGTCGGTCTGGAGGAAGCGGGCGCCGCCGTCGGTCCGGACGCCGCTCACGATGCCGCGGGAGACCGAGAGCGGCCCCTCGCCGAGGGGCGCACCCACCGCGTAGACCGAGGCGCCGACGGACGGCTCGTCCGAGGCGAGCGGGAGGCAGGCGGTGCCGCGGCCGGGCAGCGTGACGAGGGCGACATCGTGCCCGGGATCGGAGCGGACCAGGGTGGCCGGCACGGCGAATCCGCCCGGCAGCACCGCCTCGAGGCCCGCGCCGTCGCCCGCCACGTGGGCGGCGGTGAGCACGTGGCCCGCGGGCGAGACGAGCACCCCGGCCCCGGTGGAGGACCCACGCCGCAGCACGACCGTGGCCTCCATTACGCGCGGCAGATCGGCGGGCAGCGTGCGGGAGGGCGCCTTGCAGGCTGGGATCGGCAGGGGCTCGGAAGGAGGCGCCGCCCCCGGCGCGGAGGGGACGAGCGCCGTGAGGAAGGCCGGATCCTCCGACGCGACCTCGAGCGAGGCGAGGAGCGTACGGGTCAGTGCCGACTCGGGGAGCACGGTCCCGTCCTCGTCGAGCGTGCCGTTCACGGTGCGGCTGAAGACCACCTTGTCGAGCCGGGGGTCGAACACCTGCCAGGCCACCGTGATGCTGGCCTTCGTATGCTGGGTGAAGAAGAAGACGAGGTTCTCGTAGGAGAAGCCGCTGACCTCGCCGCCGAGCAGGAACCGGGCCTCGCCGGCGCGGTCGCGCCCGAACACGAGGTCCTCGCCGCCCCGGACGTTGAAGCCCCGCGTGCGGAGGCGGTCGAGCACCTGGACCGCCACCGCGTCGGAGGAGGCCACGAGGTCGGAGCCCCACGACCAGGTCACGGTGGGGACGCCCCCCGGCGTGGCGCGCCGGTGCCCGACCTCCGCGCCCGGGGGGATCCGGAAGACCACGCGGCTGAACCCGAGCGGCCCCAGGGTCGCCCGGCTCGGGGTCGTGGCCGCGGGCGTGGACGGCGAGGGGACGACCGCGACCCCGGGCACCTCGATCCGGTCCACGGTGACGTCGCCGCACGCACCCGCCGCGCGCACGTCCCACCGGCTGGCGACCGGCGCGACCGCGATCACGCAGGTGGCGCCCTGGTAGGCGAGGAGGTGGCCCACCTCGCGCTCGACGGCCACCGAGGTGGCGATCCGACGGACCTCGATCGCCGGTGTGACGCCCGAGAGGGCCCTTTCCAGCGCCTTCTCCGCCTCGGCGCCACGGGCAGCCACCACCACCCGACCCCCGGCCCGGCGGGCGGTCGCGACGACCGCGCGGACATCGTCCGCGGCCATCGGCGTGGCCAGGGCGGCGGCGGCGAGCAGGAGGACGGGGAGCACGGGTCACGGGCGCGCGGGGTGGCGCAGCCTATCCCGCCCCGCCCGACCCCCGCCCGCGCCCGCCGGCCCGGAGGGATAGGTTGGGGTCTCCCCAAGGTGACCCTCCCATGTCCTTCCTCCTGGCCTGCTCCGTCGCGCTCCTGCTCGCGGGCTGCCCGGGCCCGCGGGAGGGGGACGATCCCGAGACCTGCTACGACGCCGTGGACAACGACGGTGACGGCTGGCTCGACTGCCGGGACGGGGGCTGCCGGGAGGCCGCCGGGTGCCTCGGCGACACCGGCGGCCTCGACCCGCAGGACCGCTTCTGCATCAACGAGTTCATGGCCGCCAACACGCGGACCCCGGCGGGGCCCGGCGACGACACCGGCGACGGGACCTTCCCCGACTGGATCGAGCTGTACTCGTACCTCTCCCAGCCGCTCGACCTCGGGGGCTACACCGTCACCGACGATCTCGAGGTACCCCGTCGCCACGTGCTGGGTGACCTCGTCCTGCCCGCCGGCGGGTACCTGCTCCTCTACGCCGACCAGGCCCCCGCCGAGGGCCCGGCGCACCTCTCCTTCGCCCTCTCGGTCGAGGGCGAGGCGATCGGCGTCTTCGCACCGGACGGCCGGGCCGTCGATCGGCTCGTGTTCGCTCCCCAGGCCGCGGACCGGTCCGCCGCCCGCATCCCCGACGGCAACCCGGTGGAGGACGCCTGGCGGATCACGGACCGGCCCACCCCGGGCGGCCCGAATACGGCCCGGTGACGTCCTGCGCGGCTACCCCTCCCAGGGCTCCACGACCACCCGCCACTCCACCGGGACCCCGAGCGAGGCCGAGACCGAGCAGTACCGCTCGTGGGAGAGTTCGGCCGCGCGCCGCAGGGCCGCCTCGGTCACACCCGGCCCGCCGGCCACGTGCACCACGGTGCAACGCTCGTACCGACGGGGGTGATCGTCGGCCCGCTCCCCCGAGGCCTCCACCCGGTACCGGGCCAGGGGCTGCCGCTTCTTGGCCATGATGTCCAGCACGTCCCAGGCGGTGCAGCCCGCCAGTGCCGCGAGCAGCAGCTCCATGGGCCGCAGGCCCGCGCCGGGGGCATCCCCCCCGAACTCCAGGGCGACGCCCGCCGGGTTCTCCGCCCGGAAGCGATGGTCGCCGACGTGGTGCAGGGTGAGGGTCTTGGTCTCCATGGGGCCTCCTCGGCGGATCAGGTGTACCCCGTCCCGAGGAGCGGGGGGACCCTCGCACCCTGGTCCGGACCGGCGACCCTCCCCGCGATACGGGTCCCCGGCCGGGCGGAGGTCGAGCGATGGCCAGTGAGCTGCGAGCCCCGGAGGCTGCCTTGCGCCCCCCCGGAGGGGAGGCCGTCCCGCTCGGGAGGGCGATCCAGACGGCGTACCGGGGCGCTGCTCGCCTACGTCGCGACGCTGAGGTCGCACCTGGCCGGGGGACCGCGTCGCCACGCCGGATCCGCGCTCCCCGCCTACCGCTCCACCACCATCGCCACGCCCATGCCGCCCCCCACGCAGAGCGTGGCCAGGCCCCGCCGGACGTCGCGACGGCGCATCTCGTGGATCAGCGTGCACAGGATGCGCGCGCCCGACGCGCCGATCGGGTGCCCGATGGCGATGGCGCCGCCGTTCACGTTGGTGCGGTCCAGGGGCAGTTCGAGGTCGCGGGCCACCGCGAGCGACTGCGCCGCGAACGCCTCGTTGGCCTCGATGAGGTCGATCTCGCCCAGCCCGAGCCCGGCCCGCTCGAGGGCCTTGCGCGTGGCCGGCACCGGCCCGATGCCCATGATGGAGGGGTCCACGCCCGCCGTGGCGGCGGCGCGAAGGGTGGCCAGCGGCGCGATGCCGAGGGAGGCCGCCCGAGCCGCCCCCATCACGACGGCCGCCGCCGCCCCGTCGTTGATGCCGGACGCGTTGCCCGCAGTCACCGTGCCGTCCTTCTGGAACGCAGGCCGGAGCATGGCGAGTGACGCCACCGTGACCCCCGGGCGGGGGAACTCGTCCACCCGGAACACCTTGGGGTCGCCCTTCCGCTGCGGGACCATCACCGGGACGATCTCGGCCTCGAACCGCCCCTCCTGGATTGCGGCCTCGGCGCGGTTCTGGCTGGAGCAGGCGAAGGCGTCCTGCGCCTCGCGGGTGATCCCGTACTTCCTGGCGAGGTTCTCCGCGGTGATCCCCATGTGGTAGCCGTTGAAGATCTCCCAGAGGCCGTCGTGGACCATGAGGTCCTTCGCGTCGGTGTCGCCCATGCGGGCACCCCAGCGTAGGGAGGGCAGGGCGTAGGGTGCGGCGCTCATGTTCTCGGTGCCGCCTGCCACCACGATCTCGGCCTCGCCCGCGCGGATCAGGTCGGCGGCGAGCGCGATGGCGCGGAGGCCCGAGCCGCACACCTGGTTGATGGTCATGGCGGGGCTGGCCACGGGGATCCCGGCGTCCACCGCCGCCTGTCGGGCTACGTTCTGGCCGAGGCCCGCCTGCAGCACGCAGCCCAGGATCACCTGGTCCACGGCGGCGGCGTCCACGCCGGCCCGGCCGAGCGCCTCGCGGACCACGGTGGCGCCCAGCGCGCGGGCGGAGACGTCCTTGAGGGAGCCGCCGAACGAGCCGACGGCGGTGCGCACGATGCTGGCAATCACGATGTCCATGGGGATCTCCGTGGTGGGGAGGAGGGGATCAGGTACGCTCCACGACGAGGCTGACCGCCTCGCCACCGCCCAGGCAGAGCGAGGCCATGCCGCGCTGAAGACCCCGCGCCTTCAGGGCGTGGAGCAGGGTGACCAGCACCCGGCAGCCCGACGCGCCGATGGGGTGGCCCAGCGCGATGGCGCCGCCGTGGACGTTGACCTTGTCCTCGGCGATGCCCAGCGTATGCAGGATGGCCACGCTGGAGGCGGCGAAGGCCTCGTTGATCTCGTGGAGGTCGATGTCCTGCTCGACCAGGCCTGCCTTGGCGAGGACCTTGGGGATGGAGAGGATGGGCGCCACGAGCACGTCCTTCGGATCGAGGCCGGCGGCGCCCTGGGCGCCCACGCGGGCGAGCGGGGCGAGCCCGTGGGCGCGAACGAAATCGTCGGACGCGAGCAGCGTCGCGGCCGCGCCGTCCGAGATCTTGGAGGCGTTCCCCGCCGTGACACGGCCGTCCTTCCGAAACGCCGGGCGCAGGGCGCGGAGTGCCTCGAGCGGCGTCGGACGCGGCGTCTCGTCCTCCGCGAAGGGCAGCGGCTCGCCCTTCTTCTGGGGTATCGGGACCGCCACGATCTCCGCCTGGAAGCGGCCGGCCGCCTTCGCCGCGAGCGTCTTCTCGTAGGATCCGGCGGCGAGGCGGTCCATCTCCTCGCGGGTCACCTCGTACTTCTCCGCCACCCACTCGGCCGTCATGCCCATGTGGACGTCATTCCCGACGTCCCAGAGACCGTCGCGCACCATGCCGTCCACGGCCTTCGCATCGCCCATGCGGGCCCCGGGGCGCAGCCGCGGGAGCAGGTAGGGGGCCAGGTCCATGTTCTCCATGCCCCCAGCCACGATCACATCGGCGTCCCCGCAGGCGATGGCCTGGGCGCCGAGCATGACGGCCTTGAGGCCCGACCCGCACACCTTGTTGACCGTGAAGGCGCCGGCCGCGTAGGGAACGCCCGCCTTGATGGCCGACTGGCGGGCCGGGTTCTGCCCGAGGCCGTGGGGCAGCACGTTGCCCATGATCACCTCGTCCACGACCTCCAGCCCGAGGCCGGCGCGGCGGGCGACCTCCCGGATGACCACGCTGCCGAGCACGTCGGCGGGGATGCCCGAGAGGGCACCGTTGAATTCGCCGATGGGCGTGCGGGCGGCGGCGAGGATGTAGACCGTGCGCATGGAGCCTCCAGGGATCGGCGGCGAAGGAACGCCCGGCGCCGGGGAAGGGCGCTGGCGCCCATCCTCCGGGGTACCGGATCCGCCTTCATAGCACGGGACCCGGCCGGGCGCGGGGCTGGGTGCCCGGCCGTCCCCGATCCGCGCCGGTTGCCGGGAGGGGGCGGCGGCGGTAGGGTTCCGCGCGTCCGCCCGCCCGCGCGCGCCGCTCCCGGAGGCATCCATGGGCTTCTTCGACCGTATCTGGAACGTCATCAAGGGCATCTTCAGCACCACCGCCGCCGACATCGAGCGCCGCAACCCCGAGGCGGTCTACGAGTCCGCGATCGAGGAGCGGATCAAGAAGTACGCCGAGCTCAAGAAAGCCGTGAGCGGCATCGTGTACCTCCGGAACAAGATCGCGGCGGACCTCGAGACCAAGGAGAAGGAGCTCAAGGACGTGCTCGCCCAGCTCCCCATCGCGATCGAGGAGGGCGAGGACGAGGCCGCCCTGGTGCTCATCCAGAAGAAGGACGAGCTCACGAAACAGATCGCGGACCTCAAGGTCGAGCTCGAGAAGCTGGCCACCCAGGCCGAGGAGGCCAAGAAGGGGCTGGTCGCCTTCACCGGCGAGATCGAGAAGCTCAAGCGGGAGAAGGTGGAGATGCTCGCCCGGAAGCAGACGGCCGAGGCCCGCATCCAGATCCAGGAGACCCTCGACGGCCTCTCCACCGACGCCGACATCAAGGCCCTCGACACGGTGCGGGAGCACATCCACAAACTCCAGGCCGAGGCGGACGTGGGCACCGAGATCAAGGGTGAGTCGCTCGACGCAAAGCTCGAGAAGATCAAGGCCAAGGCCGCGGATGCCGGTGCCCGCGCCCAACTCGAGGAGATGAAGAAGCAGGCTGCCGCCCGCAAGGCCGCCGCCGACGCCGCAGCGTCCGCCGCGGGTGGCAACGACCCCGGCCGTCGCACCATCTGACGATCCCCGGCCCTCTCCCCACGCGAGCGCCCTGTCCGTGAGACGCCTCTGGCATCGCCTCCTGACCTGGTGGTTCGAGCTGCCCCCCCACGGCCGCCGCACCACCAACGCGCTCGCGCTCGCCATCGTCGCGTATCTCGCACACTATCTCGTCTTCACCATCGTCCAGCCCTTCTACATCGAGGACGCGGGCATCACCTTCGCCTACGCCCGCCACCTCGCTGAGGGCCACGGGCTGGTCCCCTTCGTCGGGGGGGAGCGCGTGGAGGGGTACTCCAACCCGCTCTGGACCTTCCTCCTCGCGCTCTTCCACCTCCTCAGGATCCACGTCTGGACCTCTTCCAAGGCCCTGGGAGCCCTCCTCGGCGCCGCTACCCTTCCGCTCGTCTTCGCCATCACGCGGCGGGCCCGCGGCGGTCGTGACGACCTCCTCAACGCGGCACCGGCCTTCCTCCTGGCCGGCTCCACCCAGTTCGTGCTCTGGAACGCCTCCGGCCTCGAGAACTCGCTCTTCAACTTCCTTTTGGCGGCCGCCGCCCTGCGTACCCTCCAGGAGGGCGAGGGGGGATCGGAGGCCGGGGGTCGGAGGCCGGGCCGGCCGTGGTCGGCCCTGCTCTGGTTCCTCTTCTCCATCACCCGCCCCGAGGCGCCCATCTACGCCGGGCTGGGCTTCGGGTTGCGATGCGTCTACGCGCTCGGCGAGCCCCGGGGACTCCGAAACGTCCTGCGCTGGCTCGCGGCCTTCATGGTGCCGTTCGCCGCGTACCACGTCTGGCGCTACCAGTACTTCGCCTGGCCGTGGCCCGAGACGTACTACGCCAAGCTGGGCGAGGGGAACCGCTTCAAGCCCTGGCACTGGGAGGTGAAGGGCTGGGGCTACGTCCGGAACTACCTGCGGACCTACTGGGTGGGCTGGGCGAGCCCGCTCTTCGTGCTGGGCATGCTCGGCGCGCGCCGCTGGCGGGGCCGGGTGGCCGTGGCGCTGGTGGTGGCGATCGCCCTCCTGGTGCTCTGGGACGGCCGGGCCCCCTTCCTCGACGGCTGGGACGCGTGGGCCGTGGTCCGGCGCAAGTGGACCACGGTGCGGGTGTCGGGCCTCTACGCGGGCGCGGCCCTGCTCCCGCTCCTCGCGCTCCGCCGGGAGGGGTGGCGCGCGCTCTGGATGACGTGGGCCCTCTTCACGGCGGCGGTGTTCTTCACGATCTACTCGGGGGGCGACTGGATGGACGGCTTCCGCTGGGCCAGCCTCTGGGCCGTCCCGCAGGCCATCCTCCTCGGGCTCGGGCTCACCGCCATCCTCGACCGGTTCGCGGTCCTCCAGCGCCGACCGGTCCGGCGTCTCCCCCGCATCCGCACCGTCCTCGCGGTGCTCCTGGTGGTCGCCCTGGTGCTGCCCAACGCCTGGGGGACCGCCGACTTCGTGGCACACCCGGAGACCAGCGTCCGGGACGTCTACCGCCGTGTCCAGTACATGCAGATGGTCCAGAAGCGCCTGCACATCGACCGCATCACGCTGCTCGACGTGGACATGGGCGCCCACCTCTGGTACTCGGGCTGGCGAATCGGGGACGTGGCGGGCCTGGTGGACGTCCCCATGGGCCACCACCAGACGTTCCCGAGGGAGTTCGTGCGGGAGTACGTCTTCTCCGAGCTCGAGCCCGACTTCCTCCACGCCCACGGGAACTGGGCACGCCGCCACAAGATCCTGAACTTCCAGGAGTACAAGGACGGGTATTTCGAGATCCCCGGCTACCCCACGGGCGGCAGGGCGTACCACATGGGCAACCACGTGGCGCGCCGGCACTTCACCGTCCCCGCCTACGAGGGTCCGCCGGGACGGGAGACCCGCTTCGAGGGCGGCATCACGCTGGCGGGCTGGGAGATCCCGTCCCCCGAGGTGCCCAGGGGAGCCACCTTCCACCTCCGCTCCTGGTGGACCGCCGTGGAGCGCGAGGCCGGCTTCCGGATCCTCGTCTTCCTGGTCAAGCCCGACGGCCGCCTCGCCACCGTGCGCGAGGTTTCGCCGGGGTACGACTGGCTCCTGCCCACGGAGTGGACCCCGACCGAGGTCGCGATCACCCGCCACGACGTGGATCTGCCCGAGTCCCTCGGGCCGGGCACCTACCGTGTGGGCCTCCTGCTGCTGGACGAGGCGTCCGGGGAGGTGATCGCCTCGCAGCCGCCGGACGCCCCCACGCCGGAGGTCGATCCGCCCGCACCCATCCCGACCCCCCTGCTCGGGGCCGGTGAGGTCCTGCTCGACGGCCTCGTCCAGATCGTGCCGCGCGAGGTCGCCACGGAGGCCGCCGAGGCCGACCTGCAGGCCGCGCTCGAGGCGGCCCGGGCGGGCCGGTGCGGGGACGCGGTCGCAGCCCGGCAGCGGGCCACCCTGCACCTCCCGCGCAACACCGCGTTCGACGCGCGCTCGCGCGACACCGTCTTTCCGGCCGTCGCCCGCTGCTACGCCGATCTGGCCGCCCATGCGTCGGACCTCTACGAGCAGTCACGCCTGGTGGCCCTGGGCCTGCGCTGGGACCCGGTGTCGCCGGAGCTGCGGGCCGTGGGCCGCCCCCTGGGCCGCCGCCTCATGGCCGAGGGGGACCGCTTCCGCGCGGCCAGGGAGTGGCAGAGCGCCTGGCAGACCTACACGGCGGCCGTGGCCGCGGACCCGCGCCTGTCGTGGGCCCGCCGCCGTGCGGAGGAGGCCCGCGACCACCGCCTCGATCTCGACGGCGTCGATCACCCCAAGCCCAAGAAGGTACCGGGGAGGAAGCCCCCCGCCGTCCCCAGGAAGCCCACGACCCGAGAGGGCCGGTTGGAGGACGATGCCCCGGGGTTCCTCCCGATCCGGCCCGAGGCGCCCCTCGCGCCCGCGCAGAAGGCCGAACCCCCCGAGGAGCCCGTAGACGAGGCCCTGCTCCCCGACGGTGGGTAGGGGACCGGCGGCCTTGACCCCGGGGACCCGGTGGGGGTAGACACACGGCAAGAGGCGTTCATGCGTGCGATTCCCTGGCCCTTCCCGCCGTCCTCCACCATCGCGCCCGAGCCCCACCGGCCCCCGCCCCTCGCATCCTTCCCCCCGATCCTGGCGTTCCTCGCGGCCACAGGGTGCGTGCTCGGCACCCCGGACACCGGTCCGGACGACACGGACGGGGACGCCGATGCCGACACCGACTCCGACACGGACACCGACGACTGCGATCCCCTCGACCCCGATCCGGTCCCGGGACCCGACTGCCTGGCCGGCTCCCTCGAGTGCGGATCCTCGATCACCGCCACCACCGTGGGCGGCAGCGACATCCTGGACGAGGGCCTCTACGAAGCGGCCTTCTGCTTCATCCCCTCTGCCTCCTACGGGGGATCGGAACGCGTGTACGCCTTTCCCCTCCCGCCGGACACCGTGGCCACCCTGGTCCTCGACAGTCCCTGCGCGGACCTCGACCTGGTCGTGGTGCGGTGGGAGGACGCCGACCGCTGCCCGAGGTCGAACTCCCTCGTGGGCGCCTGCGACGCCGACACCTCCGCCGGCGGTGGCGCCCTGGAAGACCTGTGGGGCAGCAGCCACGCCGAGACGCGCTACCTCGTCGTCGTGGACGGCAAGGACGACGCCGAGCACAACTTCACGCTCTCCGTGCACTGCACGGGCCGCTAGGCCGCGGCCCGTCCCGCGTACCCCATGATCTTGTAGGCGATCCGGGCGGCGGCGAACTCGGACACCCGGCTGCCCGGGACGGGCTCGAGTTCGACCACGTCGAAGCCCACGATCCGCCGGGCGGTGGCGACCGCCCGCAGCAGCGCGAGGCCCTCCCAGAAGCCGAGCCCGCCCGGCTCCGGGGTGCCCGTGCCCGGCACCACCGAGGGATCGAAGCCGTCGAGGTCCACGGTGAGGTAGATCGCGTCGGTGCGGACGGCGTCGAGGACCCTGGGGATCCAGGTCTCCGCCGGGCGCCCCGCGATCTCGCGCGCCCGGAGCACGGGCAGCCCGAGGCGATCGACGAGAGCCCACTCCTCCTCGCTGCCGGAGCGGATCCCCACGTGGACCACGGGGACGCCGCTCTCGACGAGCCGGCGCATCACGCAGGCATGGCTCCACCGGCTGCCCTGCCAGGTGTCCCTCAGGTCGAGGTGCGCGTCCACCTGGACCACGGTGATCGGCTCGTGGAAGGCGCGAATCGCCTGGACCAACCCCCACGTCACGGTGTGCTCGCCGCCGAGGCCCACGAGCACCTTGCCCGCCGCCACCACGGGCCGGGCGGCGGCCTCCACCGCGGCGAGCGTGGCCTCGGGCCCGGACACCACGGGCTCCACGGGCCGGAGCGTGACGATGCCGGCGTCGCAGGGGCTCCGGCCGAGCTCCTCGTCGTACCACTCCACCTGGGCGCTGGCCTCGATCAGGCGCGCGGGGCCCAGGCGGGTGCCCGTCCCCCAGGAGCAGGTGGCGTCCCAGGGCACGGGCAGGACGGCGAAGCGGGCGTCTTCCCAGGAGGACAGCTCGGGGGGCAGGTCGAGGAAGCCGGGGACGAGGGTCTGGGGCAAGGAGACTCCCGGGCGGTCGACCCGCCCTACAGCGTGGCCAGGCAACGGTAGTCGTCGCCCCCCACGGGGACGAACTGGCACATCTCCCGGAGCCGCGAGAAGACGCGCTCGCCGACCCGATCGCCGAGGGAGGGCACCTTGTCGGGATCGGCGAGGTTGGCGTCCGAGAGGCCGGTGGGTCCCACGGCGCGGAAGTTGGTGGTGGCGAGCACCGTGGCCAGGGCGTTGTACCTGCGGGACACGAGCGAGTCGACGATCGCCAGCTCCCAGTCGGTGGCCCGGCCCTTGCCGAGCTCGTCGATCGCCAGGACCGGCACGCGCACGAGCGGCTGGAGCGTGACCGCCTCCCCGATGCCCTCGTCGAACCCAGCCTTCAACGTGGAGAGCAGGTGTGTGAACTCCACGAAGCGGACCTCCACCCCGTGGTCGAAGACGAGGCTGCCGAGGAGGGCCGAAAGGAGGTGGGTCTTGCCGCGGCCCACCGGGCCCGTGAGGATGAGACCCGGGTTCTCCTCGCCGTCTCGCCATCGCTTGAGCCAGGCGCGGCTCGCGGTGAGGGCGCCCCGGGCGCCCGGGTTGCGCTTCACGTTGAAGGTGTCGAACGTGGAGGAGGCGTGACGGGCCGGGATGCCCGCGCGGTTGAACATCGCCACCCGGTCGGGCAGCAGGCGGCAGCGGCAGCGTCCGGCGACGAGGCCCTGCCCGCCCTCCACCACGCGGAAGCCCGTACCGCCGCAGAGCGGGCAGGGGGGGATGCACTCGCACACGGAGGCCACGGCGGTCTCGGGCCCGGGGCGGACCACGTGGCCGTGGCCCCGGCAGACGGGACAGTCGGGCTGGCCGGGAGGATGGGCGTTCATGGCGCCTGCAGCCTATCCCAGACCGCCGAGGCCGACAGGCGCGGAAACCGCTGCCGGAGGAGGTCCCGGGCCACCTCCTCGACCGTGAGCTCCCACTCCGCGGGATCCATGTCCGCCCGGAAGGACGCGAGCTCCGTGGCGGCGGCGGTCCGGAGGGCCTCGTGCTCGGAGGCGGCCATCTCCCAGGCTTCCGCATGGAAGCGGCGGACGACCTCGATGGCGAGCTCGGCCCTCACCTCGCGCGGGCCGGCGAGGCCGTCGAGGGCGGCGAGCGTCGCCTCGGCGAGGGCCGCGAGGTCGCCCTCCGCCGGGGGTGGTGCGGTCGTGGGCGCCGCGACCGTGCCGGCCAGCCCGGCGGCCCCCGACCGGAGCCGCTTCACCTCGGCCCGACACGAGCGCAGGGCCAGGTGGGTCTTCACGCGCCGGGCACGCCGCCGCTCGGCGACGCGCTCGAGGGCGGTGCCGATCAGGGCCGCGCCCACCCCCTCCTCGAGCCACCCGACGAGCAGGCGGGCGTCCACCGAGGAGAGGAAGGGCCCGCCGCCCCGGAGCACCGCGAGGTGCGCCACGACCCGATCCGCGGCTTCCCGCAGGCCGGCCGGCAGATCGTCGAGCGCCCCCCCCGTCTCGAGGGCGGCCCACGGGTCCGGAGCGGCGTCCGGGGGGCGGGCGGCCGGTGTTGCGGGAGCCATCGCGACAGCCTATATCCGCAGTCGCCCCGACCCGGCGGCCCGGAGGTCCCATGTCCGTCCCCCTCGCCATCCTGCTCCTCGCAGGAATCCTGCCTGCCTCTCGCGACGCCGTCGCCGCGCCCGTCGAGGAGGACCCCGTCGCGCTGGCCCAGGCCGACGACGACGAGGAGTCGGAGGAGGCCCGGAAGAAGAGGAAGGCCGCCGGGGAGTACGGCGGCGACGACGCCAGCCTCGACGTGTTCCAGGACGAAGGGGAGCCGGTCGCACCGGTCCGTCGAATCGAGGAGAGCGACTCCCTCCAGCCCGACGACGAGGAGGCCGACGACGAGGACTACGGCGGGGACAGGGAGGAGAAGGAGTTCACCTTCGAGGACGAGGAGGAGGAGTCCGTCCCCATCGGCGGGCCCGGTCAGGACACCGCGAAGATCTACCGCGACTTCGTGGAGGAGATGGAGGATCTCGGGCCCGACGAGGAGATCATCCAGTGGGAGGACTACCTCCGGAAGTACCCGAACTCGCTCTTCAAGGACCGGATCCTGACCCGTATCGACGACATCTCCGAGGCCCAGTACGACGAGCGCGTCCCCAGCAGCGAGGGCTTCGGCGACGTGGACGCCGGCCGCCGCGAGATCCGGATGGCCGCCCCCCTGCACCTCGAGCCGATCGATCCCCGGACCCGCCTCCGTGCGGCGTTCGAATGGGGCTACCCCGAGTGGGTGAACCTCGTGGCCGACTACGAGCGTCAGCTCCAGCGCAACTGGTCCGTCCACGGCGGCGTCCGCCGCCGCTACACCGGCTGGAGCATCGAGCTCGGCTCCCGATACGCGCTCGTCAAGTCCGCACGGACCAACACCATCCTCACCGGCATCCTCGACGTCCGGGGCAACACCGAGCCCTTCTTCCCCACGCTCCGGCCCCAGCTCGGGCTCGGGCAGCGCTTCTCCGTGAAGGGCAGCGCGCTCGACATCCAGCTCGTCGGTGGGCCGGACCTCCAGCTCCACTCGGGGCTCCACGTCCACTGGCTGCTGGGGACCAACGTCACCTACGCGCCCTCCGACCGCGTCGCGTTCTTCCTCGAGACGAACGTCGAGGCCAAGGACGTCCTCTGGGAGGAGGCCGAGTCCTTCTTCCGGTTCCCGATCGCCACCTTCGGCATCACCTTCGCGCTCGACAAGGCCGCCAAGAAGCTCGGGACGGTCGCCGCGAACGCGCCGTACGCCTCGTACTACTGGGGCTACCACTTCGGCGGCGTCATGGGCGACTTCAAGCTCTACCAGTAGCGGGATCGCCCCGCGGCGCGTGGTCCCGTCAGGCCGGCGGCGGGGGGGAGCAGGCCTCCGCCTCGCTCGGGTGGAACGCGAGCCAGGACGGCCGTTCCCGGGCCACGAACAGGAAGGCGAACAGGCTCCCCGCCTGGACGTACTTCATGACGTCGCGGGGGGTGCGCAGCGAGGCCAGGTGCCGGCGGATGGTCACGGGCCGAAAGTAGAAGTCGCGGTAGAACTTGCGGTGGTACCGGACGAGGTCCTCCGGCTCCAGGCCCCAGGGCACGAAGGTGGGCTCCCAGAACGAGGAGGCGTCGGTGGTCTCGGCCACGAGCCGGCCCCACCGCTCGCCCTCCCGCTCGAAGATCTCCATCTGGGGGGTCTCGGGGAGGAGCGTGTTGATCTGCACGGTGACGTCGTGCAGTGGGAGGGAGCAGGCGAAGGCGATCGTCTCCTCGATGGACTCCTTCGTGTCCGGGAGGTGCCCGAGGATGAAGAAGGCCTTGGGTCGGAGGCCCACCTCGTCGGCCCAGGTGATGGCGTTGCGGATGGTCTCCTTGGTGATGCCCTTGGAGATGAAGTCGAGGACGCGGTCGGATCCGCTCTCGATGCCGAAACGGGTGCGCCAGCAGCCCGCGTCCTTCATGGCCTGGAGCAGGGGCCGGTCCACCACCTCCACGCGCGAGGAGCAGGTCCAGGAGACCTTCACGCCCCGGCGGACGATCTCGTCGCAGATGGCGCGCACGCGCGCGTGGGACAGGCAGAAGAGGCTGTCCACGAAGGCGACGTCCTTGACGCCGTAGTCGCGGATGAGGTGCTCGAGCTCGTCCACGATGCGGCCGGGGGTGTGGCTCCGGTAGGACGACCCGGACTTCTGGCAGAAGACGCACCGGTGGGGGCACCCCCGGCTGGTGATCATGGCGTACTTGGGCAGCCCGTGCTCGTCGATGGGAATCGGCCGGTACAGGTTGGGCGGGAGCAGGTGCCGGGCGGGGAACGGGAAGGTGTCGAGGTCCTTCACCAGGGGGCGCGGCGGCGTGAAGGCGAGGCCGCCCTCTCCGCGTCGCACGATGCCGAGGATGTCGTCGAGCGCGGGGCCGTCACCGGCGAAGTGGCGCACGAGCTCGAGCATCGTGACCTCGCCCTCGTCGAGGACGCCCACGTCGAAGCAGGGGCGCTCCAAGGCGCGCTCGGGCAGCAGCGTGACGTGGGGCCCGCCGAGCACGATCGGCAGGTCCGGGCGCGCGGCCTTGACCGCCTCGGCGAGCCAGGTCGCGCTCTCGAAGCCCACCGTGGTGGAGGTGACGCCCAGCACGTCGGGCTCGAAGTCGAGGATCCGCCGGACGGTGCGGGACACGTCGAGGCGCTCGGCGGCGGCATCGATGGCGCCCACCTCGACCCCCGTCTCCTCCAGGACCGCGGCGATGTAGAGGATCCCCAGCGGCGCGGAGTTGTAGAAGAGGTAGGCGGTGACGGGGCTCACGTGCCCGTGCCTGAGCACCGCGTCGATGGGGGGGTTGACCAGGAGGACGCGCATGCCGCTCAGGGCAGCCAGGCGGAGCAGGCGTGGGCGGTGGGCAGGCCGTCCACGGCCAGCAGGGCGCACTCGTCGCAGTGCGCGGCCCCGTCGAAGGCGAGGCCGAAGGGACGCCCGGCCTCGAGGGCCAGGGTGCCCTCGACCGGCTCGGCCACGCACACGTCCTCGGAGCGCCAGGTGCCGTAGACCGCCGTGGGTTCGTCGTCGCCCACGTCCACGAGGCCGTTCACGGTGACCTCGTAGGCCTCGGGATAGGTGCTCCACGGGTAGAGCGTGAGCGCCAGGTCCACCGTGGCCGGCCCGTCGGGGGCGCAGGAGAGCCCAGGGCCGCCGCAGGTGGCGAGGGAGGCGTCGAGGACGACGAGATCGCCGTACCAGGCCACCTCCACGGCACCGTCGATCGCGAGGAGGACCTCGCCCTCCCGCGGATCGCTCACCCGGAACCGGTTGCCCGCCATCCAGGCGCCGTCGTCGCCCTCGGAGCGCTCCAGGCTGCCCTCGACCAGGAGCCCGTCGGCGGTGGCGCAGCCGCCGCTCCAGACCTCGCGCCCGTCGGACTCGTCGACGGCGAGGATCGGGCAGGTGGCGTCGTCGGGCAGGAGCAGCTCGAGGTCGAGCGCCAGGGAGAGGGGCCCCTCGGGCCGCGCGGCCTGGAACGCCCGCGAGACCGCGGACACGTCCTCCGGATCCGGGGGCGCGACGCCCGGTTCGGTCAGGCAGGCGACCGCGAGCAGCGGGAGCACGGGCAGGACGCGGTGCATGCTCACGTTGTAGGATCCTCCGGGCAGAACGTCAACCCGGGGGTCAGATCACGGTGCCGTCGGGGATGGTGGCGTTCTTGGACACCACCACGATGCCGTCCCGGATGTACCAGTCGTCGCCGTCGCGGTCGGGTTCGCCCTCGTGGGAGCGGATGCGGACGCCCTTGCCGATGCGGGCGTTCTTGTCCACGATGGCCCGCTCGATCCAGGCGTCGGGTCCGATGCCCACGTGGGGGCGGTCGAGCCTGGCGTTCTCGGCCTTCTCCGAGACATCCTCGTAGAAGTCCGCACCCATGGCCACGACCCGGCGCAGGCGGCAGCTCGGGCGGACGATCGTCCGGTTGCCGAGGATGCATTCGTCGAACTCCGCGTCGAAGAGCTGGCAGCCGTCGGAGATCACGGCCCGGCGGACGACGGAGCCGTCCACCTGGGACGCCGGGAGGAACTGGGGCAGGCGGTAGATGGGATTGCGCGGATCGTAGAAGTCGAACGGGCGGTCGGGTCGGGTGAGCGCGAGGTTGGCCTGGTAGAAGGCCTCGATGGTCCCGATGTCCTCCCAGTAGCCGTCGAAGCGCCAGGCCGTGACATCCCGGGTCTTCATGGCTGCGGGGATCACGTGGCGGCCGAAGTCGTCCTGGGGGATTTGCTCGAGGAGGTCCTCCAGCACGTCGATCCGGAAGCAGTAGATGCCCATGGAGCCCAGGTAGGGCCGGGGGCTGCCCGGATCGCTCTCGAGGCCCGCGAGGGCTTCGGGTGTACCGGGCTTCTCCTTGAACTCCACGATCCGGCCGGCGGCGTCGGTGCGCAGGACGCCGAAGCGGGAGGTGTCGGCCTCGGGGATCGGCAGCACCGCGATGGAGACGTCGGCCTTCCGCTCCCGGTGGTTCCGGATGAAGGCGGCGTAGTCCATGCGGTAGAGGTGGTCGCCGGCCAGGATGAGCACCTCGCGGGGCCCCCGGGAGCGGATGCGGTGCATCTGCTGGCGCACCGCGTCGGCGGTGCCCTGGTACCAGCGCTCGCTGGTGAGGGTCTGCTCGGCCGGCAGCAGCTCCACGAACCCGTCGGTGAAGATGTCGAACTTGTAGGTGGCCCCCACGTGCCGCGAGAGCGAGGCGGACATGTACTGCGTGAGGACGAAGATCTTCTTGATCCCGGAGTTGATGCAGTTGGAGACCGGGATGTCGATGAGGCGGTAGTGACCGGCGAGCGGAACGGCCGGCTTGGTGCGCAGCCGGGTCAGCGGAAAGAGGCGCGTGCCGCGCCCCCCTCCGAGGATGACGGCCACGGCGTCGTGCTGGGGCATACGGGAATCTCCAGGCCGAAGGTGTTCCGTACCCCGCATGCCGGGTCCGGTCCAGCCTCGGGGGGGAGACGGGCCCGGGATAGGAGGGCCAGGGAGACCCGCATGCCGACGGCCGCCCGGATCCTGTTCGTCGCCTCCGAGGCCGTGCCCTTCGCCAAGTCGGGTGGGTTGGGCGACGTCGTGGGCGCCCTGGCGGGGGCGCTCCGTCGCCTCGGGGCGGACGTGCGCGTGGCGCTGCCCTGCTACCGGGCCGTCCGGGAGGGCGGCTTCCAGACCTGGCGCCACTCGGCGATGCTCGAGGGGCCGCTCCACGGCGAACCTGCCGGTGCGGGCCTGGTCGAGACCTGGGGCCCCGGGGGGGTGCCCGTGTACCTCGTGGAGCGGGAGGATCTCTTCGATCGGCCGGGCCTCTACGGCGAGGGCGGGGGTGCCTACGCCGACAACCTCGAGCGCTTCTCCTTCTTCTGCCACGCAGCCCTCTCCGCGTGCCGGGTTGTGGGATTCTCGCCCCACGTCGTCCACGCCCACGACTGGCAGGCGGGCCTCGCGCTCGCGCTCCTCGAGGGACCGCTGGCCGGCGCACCCGGCCTGGAGGGCGCGCGACGGGTGTTCACGATCCACAACCTCGGGTACCAGGGGCTCTTCCCACCGGACCGCCTGCCCGCCACCGGTCTGCCCGCCTCCGCGTTCCACCCGGGCGGCGTGGAGCACTACGGCTCGCTCTCCCTGCTCAAGGCCGGCGTCGTGAGCGCCGACGCGATCACCACGGTGAGCCCCACCTACGCCCGAGAGATCCAGGAGGCCGAGCAGGGCATGGGCATGGAGGGCGTCCTGCGCCACCGGGCCGGCCGCCTGTCTGGCATCCTGAACGGAGTGGACACCGAGGTGTGGGATCCGTCCACCGATCCCACGCTCCCGGCTCGCTACCACCCGGGCGACATGCGGGGGAAGGTCGAGTGCCGGCGAGCCTTGATCGCCCGGACGGGCCTCGACGCGGCCCTTCTCGAGCGGGGTCCGCTCCTGGGCATGACCACCCGTCTCGTGGAGCAGAAGGGCCTGGACCTCCTGCTCCAGGCACTTCCGGCCCTCGTGGCCATGGACCTGGGGCTGGTCGTCCTGGGCACCGGCGAGCCGGCCTACGAAGCCGCGCTCGTCGAGGCTGCCCGCCGCCATCCGGACCGGCTGGCGGTCCACATCGGCTTCGACGAGGCCCTCGCCCACCAGATCGTCGCGGGGGCCGACGCCTTCCTGGTCCCCTCCCGCTACGAACCCTGCGGCCTCACCCAGCTGTACGCGCTCCGGTACGGCACGGTCCCGGTGGTGCGGGCCACCGGCGGACTCGCCGACACGGTGATCCACCACGATCCCCTCCGGCGCCGCGGCACCGGCTTCACGTTCGCCCCCTTCGAGCCCGAGGCGCTGCTGGACGCGGTGCGCGAGGCCACCCTGCTCCACGCCAACCGGGGGCGATGGGAGGCGCTGCGCCTCGCCGGGATGCAGGTGGACGTCTCCTGGGAGCGCTCCGCCCGGGCGTATCTCGCGCTCTACGCCGCCCTGGCGGGTGTGCCGGGCGCCCTCTCCGATTCGACCTGACGCTCGGCGTCAGGCCACGGTGTTCGTCCAGATCGCGGCGAGTGCGGCCCGCCGGCCGGCGAGCACGGCCCGGATGGCCCGGTTGGCGGTGAACAGCCACCAGGGCACGAGCAGCGCAGAGGCCGCGGCCGCGTCCACCGTGCCGTCGGCACCCGGACCGGTCGCCCGCCGCACCATCGCCACGTCGAGGAGGTGCAGGCCGAGCGCCGCCGGGAGGCCCATGGGCTCGAACCCCTTGCCCAGGAGCAGGGTGCGGAGCACCACCGAGAGCCAGGCCTCCGCGTCGGGCGCGAGGGGGGCCGGAGGCCGGGCCAGCGCGGCCAGGCCGGCCACGGCCCTGGCCGGGAGGTCGGGCAGGGGGCCCGTCGAGGCGTCCCGGATCTGCATGGCGGCCACGGCCAGTGCCTCGGCCACCGAAGCCAGCGCCGCCGCGGCGATCCGGGCATCCGGTGGCGGCTGCACCCTCCCGGTCGCACGGACCAGTGCGTCGCGGATTGCGACCACGGCGGCCTCCGGCTCCCCTCCGGCACCGGCGGCCAGGCGCAGGAGGCCGGGCTCCGCGCGGCACCACGCCTCCGCCGTGATGCCCGCACCGGGCAGCACCTCCACCAGCGGCGGCGCGAACGCCCGGTCGGGGTGCGGCAGCGCCAGGATCCCGGGCAGGTCCGCGTCGATGCGCTCGCCGTCGAAGGCGGATCGGTGGTGACCCGCACAGCCGGGCCGGACCACCAGCGCCGCCCCCGCCGGGTCGCGGACGAGATCGAAGGGGAAGACCCTGCAGAAGGCCGGTTTCGCCTCGGGTCCGAGGCGCGTGTGGATGCGGCACCCATCGGCCGGATCCAGGAACACGCACCCGCCCGATTCCCCGCGGGCCAGGAAGAGCCGCTCCCGGCCGTCCGGGCCGGGCCGCGACTGCACCCACGGCGTCCCCTCGGGCAGGAGGGCCGCCGCGGCCGCGGCCCCTTCCACCCACGTCGGATCGACCGGGCCGAGGGCGTAGAGGTGGCAGCAGGCACCGCACCGCCGGCAGGACCAGCGGGCGTCGGGGAGGATCCGGACGGAGGTGGCGGTCACGGGAAGAGCCGGTCCACCACGGCGGGCAGCTCGGCGAACCGCTCGAGGTGGGCCTCGGCCTCGAGCGCGTCGTACGGGAGCCGGGCGTATCCCCAGGTGGCCAGGGCCACGGGCAGGCCCGCGGCGTGGCCGGCCGCGAGGTCCACGGGATCGTCGCCGACGACGAGCGCCCGGTCCGGCCGGCCGCCCAGCGCCTCCACGACCGCGAGGGGATGGCGGGGATCGGGCTTGCGGAAGGGATGGAGGTCGCCGCCGGCCACGGCCCCGAAGTACGGCGTGAGGCCGAGCGCGGCGAGCAGCCGGTCGGTGGAGGCCTGGGGTTTGTTGGTGGCGATGCCCAGGGCGTGGCCGGCGGCCCGGAGCACGCCCAGCGTCTCGACGACCCCGGGGTAGGGGCGCGTGTGGTCCGTGGAGTGGGCGTCGTAGCGGGCCCGGAAGGTGGGGACGAGGGCGTCGAGGTCGGCCTCCGAGAGGGGATCGCCCGTCGCCGTGAAGGACCGTTGGAGGAGAGTCTTCAACCCGTCTCCGACCATCTTGCGGATCTCCGTCGCCGCGAGGGGACGCCGGCCGCGGTCGGCCAGGAGCGCACCCATGGCCACCGTGAGGTCGTCGAGGGAGTCGACGAGGGTGCCGTCGAGGTCGAGGACGATCGCGACGGGTTTGGTGGTCATGGAGCGTGCGCCGGGGAGGAGCGGGCACTATCCTGCGGGCATGGACGACCGCGACCTCCTTCCGTCCGTGCGGCGGGTCCTCCTCGAGGCTCTGGACCTGAAGGCCCTGCCACGGGCGGGCTGGGTGTGCGCGGGTATGGTCCGGCCGGAGTCGGTGGCCGCCCACGCCTGGGGCGTGTCCTGGCTGGTCCTGGCGCTGTGCCCGCCCGGCCTGGATCGGGACCGGGCCCTGGCCATGGCGGTGGTGCACGACCTGCCCGAGGTACGGGCGGGCGACCGCGTGCCCGGCGAACTGCCCCCCGACGAGAAGGTCCGGCGGGAGCGTGAGGCGCTCGCGGGCCTGCTCGCCGGCCTGCCGTCCGCCGGGCGGGTGGCGGCCCTCTGGGAGGAGTACGAGGCCGGTGCCTCGCGGGAGGCCGTCTTCGTCCGCGCCTGCGACCGCCTCGACATGGCACTCCAGGCTGCCCGGTACGCCGCCGATCCGGACTTCGATCCAAGCGAGTTCGTGACCTCAGCCCTCGATGGGCTCGACGATCCGACCCTGAGGGCACTCGCGGGCGGTGCCCGATCCGGGGGAGGGACCGGTCCGCCGCACGAGGTCCCGGATCGGGGCGGGCGGGGGGGACGTCCCCGAGGGTCGGAGGCCGAGGGCGCGTGATAGACGGGGGGTGGCGAGCGTTCCCCGTCCCACCCGCGAGGTCGTCCAATGGCTCCGGCACGCGGCGACGAGCAACCGGCCCCCCGGAACCCGACGGTCCCACGGTGGGTGTTCGGGGCCTGTCTCGCCGTGGTGGCCGGCCTCGCCCTGCTCCAGGCCATCGGGGCGTTCCGTGAGGCGGATCGCCGCGCGCTGGACCTCGCCCTCGCGCTCCGCCCGGCCCCGGCGCTGGAGGAGGCCCCCCTCCTGCTCGCGGTCGATGCCGCCTCGGTGGAGCGGTTCGGCCCCCTGCCATGGCCACCCGCCCGCTGGGCCGCCATCGGCGACGTCCTCGCAGATGCCGGCATCCACGAGGTCTTCGTCGTCGATCCCTGGACGCGCCTCCTGTCGGCCGGCGAGCCGCCCGTCGCCTCCCGCGCGGCCTTCCGCGTGCCGCGCCTGGTCGAGGCGGGGCCGGGGGGGACCCTCACCTCGCTCGATCCGCCCGCGGATCGCGCACCGTTCGTCGCCTGGGATCGGCAGCTCCACCTCCCTCCGGCGCCCGACCGGGTCGTGCGCGACCTCGCTCCGGCCCGGGCGGGGGACCTCTTCGGACCCTCCGCGTTCTGCGCCTGGGCGAGGTGCCCCCCCGGCGAGGGTGCCTGGATGCCGCTCCGCCCCGTGGGGCCCGCCGGCTCGCTCCCGACGCTCTCCGTGGCCGAGGTGGGGGGAGGACCGGTGGCCCGATCCGCCGGCCGGCCGATCCTCCTCGGTGCCACCGCGCCCTTCGCCTCCGACACCGTCCTGATCGGCGCTTCGGCATTGCCGATGCCGCGGGCGGAGGCGGTGGGCCAGGCGGTGGCCTCCGCCACGGTGCTCGGCCCGATCCCCCGCCCCGGGGAGGCGGCCCAGGCCCTCCTGGTCGGCCTGGCGGGGATCCTGGCGCTCGGCCTCGTGGTCCTGGCCCGGGGACCGCGCACGACCTGGATCGCCATCCCCCTGTTCGTCGCGTTCGCCACGCTCGGCGCCGCAGCCGCGGCCTGGATCGCGCCCCCGGTGGCCGCCACGATCCTCGCCGCGGGCGTCCCTCCGCTCCTCGTCGCCGCCGCCGGCCAGGGGGTCTCGCTCGACCTGCTCCGTCGCTTCGGCACCCTCCTCGCCCAGGATGGCTTCCGCTACGCCTGGCGCGAGTCGACCGTGTCCACCCCCAGGGAGCTGCTGGAGAAGCTGGGGGCGGTCACGCGGAACCGCACCTCCACCTCCCGCATGGCGCTCGTGCGCCGCGTGCCCGGCACGACCCGGCTCGAGTGGGCCGGCGGCTACGGCGTCACCCCCGACGACCTCGACGCCGAGCGCCTCTACCTGGGATCCAGCCCCTTCCGGGAGGCGAGCGGGCGGGCCGACGGAGCCCCCGCGGGCGGCCTGCTCCGGGACAGCCTCGCCGGCCGGATCCTGCCGCTGTGGCAGGACCGCTGGCTCGCGGCGTACTGGATCCCGGTCTGGACCGCCGGCGCGGAGACGACGGATCCGGCGGTCCTGGCTCGCCTCGCCCGGTGGATGGGCCGGCGTCTCACCCTCGACGACGCCCCCCGACCCTCCCGCGTGCGCGACCTCCTCCCGGACCGCCTCGACGCCCGGACCGACCGCGTGCAGCAGCTCTTCGCCGATGCCTCCGAGGAGCGCCGCCGGCAGGTCCAGACGCTCCACGCCCTCGACCTCCCCCTGCTCACCGCCGACGTGGCCGGGAGCGTGCAGTTCGCGAACCGGGCGATGAACGGGCGCCTCGAGCGGGCGGGGCTCGCGCACCAGCCCACCCTGCGCGGCATCCTGTTCCACCTCATGGGTCCCCACGGGTTCCCGGAGGCCATGAACGACCTGTTCGTGCGCGGTCGCTCGCTCCGGTTGCCCTGGACCACCGACGACGACCGCACCTGGCGGGTGACCGTCGAGCCGATCCACGAGGAGGGCGGCTCGGACGGCGAGGTGCTCGGGTACGTCATGCACCTCCAGGACGAGACCCCCCTCGTGGAGCTGCAGGCGATCCGCGCCTCGCTCGCCCACGCCACGAGCGATCGCGTCCGAGACGCGCAGATGCACCGGCTCGGCGGCCGCGCGGCCGACGACGCGGCGGTGCCGCTCGACCTCGCCCACCTCCTGCGCGAGGTCACGCGCGACGTCGCGGCGCTCGCAGCGGCTCGGCGGATCGCCCTCGATCTCGACGTGCCGGCCGCCGCCCTGCCCGTCCTGGCCGTCCCCGTCCCTACGCGCGACGCCGTGACGGCCCTGCTCGGCGAGGCGTGCCGCACCGCCGCCCCGGGGAGCACCGTGACCGTCCGCGTCGTCGAGCGGGACCGCGGCTCCGAGGTGCGCCTCGCCTGGCCGGGAGCCGGCCTCGATCCCTCGATCATGGCCCACGCCCGGGAGGATCGGCCCGCGGACGTCCTGCCCCGCGAGCTGCAGGTCTTCGCCCGTGCGCGGGCCGCCCTTCCCGACCTCGTGCTGCACGGAACCCCCGGCCGCGGCGTGGAGGTGGCCTTCACCCTGCCGCGTCCAGAGTCCAGGCCGCCCTCGTGATCCCGATCTTCCCCGAGCGGATGCTCGACGGCTCGATCCACACCGCGGTCCTCATCGGACTGGTGGTCGTGTGGCTGCTCTGCGAGTCGTTCGGGTTCGTCTTCGCGGGTTTCGTGGTCCCCGGCTACCTCGCCTCCCTCGCGATCGTCGCGCCCATGTCGCTGGGCGCCACCGTGGTGGAGGCGGTGCTCACCTACGGCCTGGTGTGGGCGATCGGGCGTGCGATCCCCAGGATGCACCTTTGGAGCCCCGTCTTCGGGCGGGAGCGCTTCCTCTTGTTCATCGTCGTGAGCGTGCCCGTCCGCCTCCTGGTGGAGGGCCTGGCCGCCCCCGGCTTCGAGTCCATGCTCCAGCCGTGGTTCCATGACCCCCTCTGGGAGGGTGCGCGCTTCTTCGGCATCGGCGTGGTGCTGGTGCCGCTCCTCTCCAACGCGTTCTGGAAGGTGGGCCTGGGGCGGGGCCTCGTCCAGGTGGGCCTGGCCACGTCGGTGGTCTACGCCGTGCTCACCGGGGTGCTCATCCCGTTCACGAACTTCCACTTCGGCGGCTTCGAGGTGACCTTCGAGGACGTCGCGATGGATTTCCTGGCCGTCCCCAAGGCCTATGTGGTCCTGGTGGTGGTGGCCTTCGTGGCGGCCCGCAACAACGTCCGGTACGGCTGGGACTTCGGGGGAATCCTCATCCCGGCGCTGCTCGCCATCATCGCGTTCACGCCGCTCAAGCTCGTGACCACGATCGTGGAGATCGTGGTGCTGGTCCACGCCTGGCGCTGGATCTTCGGGCTCCCGGGACTGAGGGATCTGGATCTGGGGGGGCCGAGGCGGATCGTGAGCATGTACGTGCTCTCCTACGGACTGAAGTGGCTCGTGGCCACCGTCGCGCTCCACCTCGCACCCCAGGCCGAGATCTCGGACTCGTTCGGCTTCGGCTACCTCCTCACCTCCCTGGTGGCCGTGCGCTGCCTGGTCAAGGGGCACACCGGGCGCACCCTCCTCGCCCTCCTGTTCACCACCGGCCAGGGCCTCGTGCTGGCGCTCGGCGTCTCGCTCGTCCTCGGCGTGCTCCTGCCCCAGCGCCAGGTCGTGGCTCCGTCGGTCCCGCCGGCCCCGGAGGTCGTGCCGCTCGAGCGTTCGGTGCTGCTCGCCCGCGCCTCGGTCCGTGAGTCCTGGCCCGAATCCGGGGAGGCCGAGCGGAGCCTCTCTTCGTACATCGGTCGGTTCGCGGAGATGGTGGAGCGGGGGCCGGGCGACCTCGACCTCATGCTCGCCTCCGATCCGGGCGAGCATCTGCGCGGGGAGGTGGCCGTGCGGGAGGACGGGACCCTCTGCGCCGCGGTCCGACCCGACCGGCACGACGCCACGCCCACCGACGGGCGCCCGGCCCTCTGGTGGTGCGGCGGGTCGGGGCCCGTGCTCCACGTGCCCCGGCCGGTGGGGGATCCGGACTCCCTCTGGGTCGCCGCCTGGCTGGCCCACCGCCTCGGCGTGGCGGGGGTCTGGGTGGGGGGCATCGACGAGGCGCGGACCAACCCCCTCACCTCGAGCATGGACGGCCGCCTCCTGGGGCAGTGGAGGCGGATCCGGGCGGCGATCGGGGAGCGCCCCGTGGTGGCCGTGGCCACCGTGCCGGCCGGGCGCTCCCGCCTCGATCCGCGGTCCCCCGGGGCCGCCGCGGCCCTCGAGGGTCGGCTCGGGCCCCTGGGGGCGGTCCTCGTCGAGACCGCCGACGACCACGGTGCCCTGGAGGGGCTCTGGTCCCGTATGACCCGCAGGGACGCGCTCCTGGTGGTGGCGGTGGAGGAGGTCGACGGCCTGCTGCCGGCGGTACCCCCGCCCGGCCGCCTCGAGGCCCTCCTCGACGCCACCACGTCGCGGCCCGTGCGGCTCTCCACCCGGTCCCAGCCCGACGTCCAGCTCGTGGCGGCCGAGGTCGTCCTGGGGCTCACCCTGCGGCGGTCCACGCCCACCCCCTCGACGACCTGGCTGGGCGGGGTCCTGGGGGTGGCCGTCTCGGGCGCCCTCGACGAGCAGGGTCGTGCCTGCGTGGTCCTCGACGAGACTCCCTCCGCTCCGCGGGGTTTCGGGACGTGGGTGCTGCGCCCCGGAGCCGGGCCCTGGACCGTGGCCGCTCCGTACGAGGCGGGCGAGCCCGGCATCCGGGGCGTGGCGCGGTACGCCTTCAAACGGCTCGACGCCCGAGCGCTCTGGCTCGCGGGGCACGGCCACGGCCTGGGGGCGGGCGACGCCTGGGATCGCGACCTCGAGGACCTCCCGCTCGAACCCCTCGCCCTCCGGGAGGCACTCCGGGTCGCACCGGATCCCCGCCTCCTCCTGCTGCGCGCCCAGCCCGCCTCATCCTCCCCCCGGGATCGCCCGGAGGGCCTGGTTCTCTCACCCGGGCAGGAGCTGCTACCCGCGCCCGAGCGGGACACCCTGCTCGCCGACCTCTCGGCCGCGCTCTGGCCGTGGCCCGGGCTCGGCCTCGAGGACGGCCGGGCCGAGACCGCCGCCCTGAGCTCCTACGGCGGGTTCCCGACCCGGTACCTCGCGGCGCTCGGCCGCCCGAGGGCCGTGGTGGGCTGGCTCGCCCCGGACGTCCTCGCCGAGGTGGGCGGGACCCCCGGCCACGCCCGGCGCGCGGGCTGGTACGAGGCCCACGGCGTCTCCGTGGACGGGCGCGGGGCGCTGGCCTCCCTGCTCGAGGGGCTGGACCGCGACCACCCCGTGCCCGGCCCCCCGGACCTGTGGAAGGCCCTGCGCCACCACGTGGAGGCCCTCGACGAGGCGAGCCTCAACGCGGTCCGGACGCTCTCCGGCGGCCGGGTCCGGGTTCTGGACCAGGGCATGCGCCTGGCGGTGCTCGCCTGGGACGAGACGACGCTCTGCGCGACGGTGGCGGGGAACCGGAGCGCCGAGGTCCGATTCCCGCTCGACGGATGCTGGCCGCGGACCGGCGGGGGTGCGTGGTGAGGTGGGCCTGGAGCGCGGCGGGCCTGATCGCCTTCGCAGCGGTCGCGCTGGCCACGGCGCGCGCCGTGCGGCTCGCGACGGCCCGGGGCCAGGACGACGTGGGGCGCAAGCCCTCCATCCTCTACGAGGTCCCGGCCGGCGGTGCGATGGACCTGATCCTGCCCGCGGACGTGGAGACGGTCCGGCTCCACACCCACACCTTCGCCCCCGCGGGCTTCGACGGGAACCCGGTCCAGTGGCTCGACTACCCGGTCCGCGTCCGCTGGATCGACGATGCCGGCCAGACGGTCCTGGACCGGATCTTCGTCGAGCGCACCCGGGTGTCCTGGTTTCCGGATCCGGGCGGAGAGCGCCCGGTCCCGGCCACCCACCTGCTCCACGACGACCGGCTGGTGACCGACTGCCGCACCACGCTCGCCCCCGGCCGCGCCGTGCTGCCCGACGGCGGCTCCCTGCGCGTGTCGGGTGGCGACGGGGGGCTGCTGGTCCGGCCATTCGGGTCCGTGGCGAACGAGGGGCTGGGCGTGGCGCTCGGGGGACTCACCGCCACCCGGCGGCTCCGGACGGGCTGGACCCGGCGCATCGGCCTCCCCGACTGGTCCATGCTCGACCTCGGGGAGCGCCGGGGGGTCGCGGCGACCTCGTGGCGCTTCCTCCACCCGACGGGCCGCACGGGAGCCGGGCGGATGGCGCGCTGGATCGTGGGCTCGGACCTCACGCTCTCGGCGCTCCACCAGCGGGCGGCCGGGTTCGACCTCCCGGCCGGTCGCTCCGTCGCGCTCGACCTGGTGGGCCCGGTGTCCGTCCGGATCTCGGGCGGGGACGACGTGGCCTTCCTCCGTCACCACGTCGTGTGGGGCGACCGGCCCGATCCGGATCGCGCCGCGCTCTCCCCGGGCGTGCCGCTCGGCATCCCGGGCGAGTCCCGCGCGGTCCGGTACACGCTCGCGCTGGAGGGCCCGGTGTCCCTGCACCTGCACAACCCCACCGGCCGCGACCTGGGGCCGATCCTCGCGAGCATCGACCGCCCGGATCCACAGGCCCTCGCGGGCTGGTCGGTGGGCGCGCTCCTCGAGGACCTGGAGCCCACCGGCCGCGGTGGCGACACCACCCTCCTCGGCCCGGTGTGGCGGGTCCTCGGGGGCTGGCACGCCAGCCGGGAGCGCCGGGTCGTGTTCCCGGTGGAGTGGGTGGAGTACGGCGCGCCCGTGAAGATCGTGGTTCGCCCTGTTCTCTCCGGGCCCTCCGACCTCGCGCCCCGGTCGCTGGACGTCGAGGCGCTGGCCGGGGACGGGGGGGTGACCTGGCGATCCCGGACCGTGGTCCCCGCGGTGCCCTCCCGCTACGAGGCCATGCTCCCCGGCCGGGGCTGGATCGGAGAGGCCAGCGTGGTCTACGTCCCCCGCGATCCGGGGGGAGCGGGTCGAGGGTCTCGCCCCCGAAGGGCGCGCCGCGGGATCGCGCGACCACGACCACGTCCCCGTCGGCGCCCACCGAGAGACGGCGAACCCCCGGATCGCGGGGGACGTA
>JBFYZZ010000294.1:0-3998 GCA_041309225.1 Deltaproteobacteria bacterium
TGGGGGGGGTCGTGTCTCCACCGGTGGGGGGTTGGGCGCCGGCTGCCACCCCCTCTCCCCCTTCCCTGCGTTACGACCTCCATTCCCCCCGGTCCCACCCCGTGCTCCTCCTCCCGCTCCTCCTCCCGCTCGCGCTGGCCGGATCGGCGGACGGCTATCTCGGGATCCGGGTGGACACGGGCCCCGACGGCGTGCGGGTGGACACGGTGCTGCTCGGGGGCGGAGCCGAGGCGGCGGGGTTGAGCGAGGGCGACCTGATCCTCTCGGTGGACGGCGAGCCGCTCGCGGGCCTGGCGAGCCAGGAGGCCACGGCGCTCTTGCGCGGCGAGCCCGGGAGCCGGGCCCGACTGGTGATCCAGCGCTTCCCGGGCGGGGGGAAGCCCGAGACGGTGCGGGTGACGCGCGGCCCCCTCGCCCCCGAGGAGACGAAGGTGTCCGCCGCGCCCCCGCCCGCGACCGATCGCGTGGGGACGGCGCTGTTGGGCGCGGTGCGGGCGGGCCGCCCGATCGAGCCCGGATCCGCCGTCCGGACCTGGGCCGCCGCCGACCACGCCGTGGCCGACCCGGCCCTCCTCCGCTTCCTCCGCCGGGCCGACGTGGAGGCGTTCGACCCCGCCCAGCGCACGGCGCTCTGGACGGCGCTCGGATCCGACCCCGCGTTCCGCGACCTGCTCGCGTTCTGCGCGCCCGGCGTGCGGTTGGACGCGGCCCGGGTGCTCGCGGCACACGCGGGGAGCGCCGCCCTCGCGCTCGACCTGCTCACCGCCCTCCCGCCCGAGGCCGGCGCCGCCCTCCGCGAGGACGCGACCCGGCTGGCCCGCGCCGTCCTCACCGGCGATCCGGCGGCGGTCGCGGCGCTCGCGATCCAGGGGACCGATCTCGTGGGACCGGGCGGGTTCCACGCCGCGTTCGGGGTCCGCCTCTCCGACCGCGCGGCGCTGGAGCTGGCCCAGGAAGCGGCCGGCACCGACGGCGGCCCCCCACCCAGCCTGCCCGCCGACGCCGTCCGGCGCCTGGAGGCCACCGGCACGACCCTGCCCTGGACCCCCCGGCTCGATCCACCCGCGTTCGGCATGGTGGAGGCGCTGCCCGCTCCACCCTTGAGCGTCGACCGGGTGGACGGCGGCCGGCTCGACCTGGCCGCGCACCCGGGTCCGCTCGTGGTGTCGTTCTGGGCGTCGTGGTGCGGGCCCTGCCGGCAGGAGCTGCCCCGTCTCCAGGCGTTGGTCGCGTCGCTCGCGGACACGGGCCTGGAGCTGTGGGCCATCTCCGTGGACAAGGATCCGAAGCTCGTCCCGCCGGCGGTCGAGACGTTCGGCCTCACCGGGCCGGTGGGGCTGGCCCGGCGCGCCACGCTCGCGGCCTGGGGCGTCAAGCCGGTGCCCCGGCTGTTCGTGCTCGACGCCGACCACCGGGTGCTCCTCGACCACACCGGCTACTCGGACGAGCGCTTCGACGAGGTGGCCCGCGAGATCGAGGCGATCGCCCGGGGCCAGCGGGGGGCCACGCGCTCGCTGGGACGGGTGCTCGAGGGGCCGCAGGCGGTCGCGCTCCTGGGCTCGGGCCCGGTGGAGCCCCGCCCGCTCGCGCTGGCGGTGGATGCCGGCGGCGGCATGTGGGCCACCCTCGCCGGCCAGGCCGTGCTGGCGCCCGTCCGCCTCGACGGAGCGGGAGCGGTGGTGGTGGATCCGGCCGGGGGCGTGCCGCTCCCCTTCGACGCCGACCGCGTGCACCTCGCGGACCTCGACGGCGACGGCACGGAGGAGGTGATCGCCGCCCGGGCGGGGGGCGCGGTCGTGCGGGCCGGTCGTGCGGACGGGACCACGCTCTGGACCTCGCGCGAACCCGACCCGGTCACCGACCTGGGGATCGCCGCCGGGCCCGACGGACGTCCGCGGGTGGTGGTGCTGCGGTCCAGGAGCGTGCGTCTGCCCGGTCCTCCCGGCGGGCCGGCCGAGGTGGCCGAGCACCGGGCGCGGATCGCGCTCCTCGACGGCCGGGGCCACGAGGTGGGCCGGGCGGTGTTGGAGGGACGGATCGGCGAGCTGACCGCGGATCCGGCCGTCGAGCGGGTCTTTGCGGTCCTGCCCGATGGCGGGGTGGTCTCGATCGGCGCCGCCGGCGACGTCGCGCCGGTGCCGGCCGGCCCGGACCCCGCCCGGAGCGTGGCGCTCACCGACCTCGACGGGGACCGCGCGCCGGACCTGCTGGTGGGGAGCCGCTGGGGGAAGGACGCCTGGGCGGGCGCGTTCGGCCCCGGCGGGACGCGACGCGTGGTGGCGCTCACCGGGGGCGGGGACGTGGTGGGGCTCGACACCGACGGCGCCGTGCGCGTCCGGCTCGACCTCCAGCGCCCGCCCATCGCCCTGCCCGGCGACCTCGACGGCGACGGCCGGGAGGAGCTGGTGGTCTGGGCGCCCTGGTACGGCTTCGCGGCGGTGCGGGTGGAGTAGGGGACCCCCTGGGCGGGGGCAGCCTCCCCCGGACCCAACCCCCCCCGCGGTGAGACACCCGGGGTGCCAACCCCCCGCTGGTTGAGACAGCGCTGTCTCACAGGGAGGGGGGTTGGGGGGGGGTGGTGTCTCACGGAGGGGGGGGTTGGCGGGGGAGGCCGTCCAGCACGCGATCCTCGTACCCCCGCCGTCCGCGACCCTGTCGGCCCTCTGAAAACTATCCGTAAAGAATCGCTTTCACGGTCTTTCAAGGTACCGTCCGACCTCGGGAAATGCTATCGGGCGCGGCCCGGGTCGGGTACCGTCCGGCTCCCCCCTTCCTCCGCGAGGACCTCCCCATGATGCGCATGCTCGTCGCCTTCGGTTCCCTCCTCGGCATCCACACCTGCGCCGATGCCATGATGGCTCCGCTTCCCACCCTCGCCGGCGACGACGACTGCGCCGCGGTGGTGGACGTCGAGGGCGGCGTGTTCACCACCACCCTCTACGCCGGCCAGCACCTCGACGCGGGGACGGTCACGGTCCAGGTCGAGGGCGACCACCTGGCGGTCACCTACGACCTCACCGGGATCTGGTACCTCGACGAGGCCCACCTCTGGATCGGCACCGACCTCGCGGACATGCCCCACAACCGGAGCGGCAACCCGGTGTTCGGGCACTTCCCCTACAAGACGGGCGACGATCTCCTCGAGATGCCCACCCAGCACCACACCTTCGAGGTGGCGCTGGAGGATCTCGCGTTCGCGTGCTGGCAGGAGGACGCCGACTTCCTGGCCGTGGCGCACGCCGCGGTGTTCGAGGACGGCGACGGCGACGGGCAGCGCGACTGCCTGGAGGCCGACGATCACGGCCACTGCACCGAGTGGGACGAGGGCGAGACCGCCATGGGCGAGGGCACCGACCTCCCCGACGCGACCCGGTGGGGCTGGTCCTTCGGGTTCGGCCTGACCTGCGCCTGCGCCGAGGCGTACGAGGGCTGCGAGACGGCCTTCTCGTTCGACGGCACGGCCATGACCGACTCGACCTGCTTCGAGGAGTACGACGTGCACCGCTGGGGCTGGACCAACGGCCCCATCGCGTACGGCACCTACACCTGGGACCTCTACGCGGGCGCCGCCCACTGCGACGTCGAGAGCGCCACCCTCGTGGGCACGGTCGACGTGGTGTACGACGAGGGCACGGTGACCTCCACGTTCGTCCCGGCCGAGGGCTGGACCTTCGACGAGACCCACACCTACGCGGGCGCCGAGCCCCTCCCCACGACGGACGACGGCCGCTACACCGTGGCCCCGGGCCGGTACGAGACGCTGAGCGACGAGTACCCGCTGGGCGACATCTACGTGATCCACCACGCGGTGGCCTGCCCGGCGGAGGAGGAGTAGCGTCCCCGGCCTGCTGATCTGGGCGACCGCCCGGAGCTGCCGGCACTGCCAGCGGACCGTCTCGCGGAACTGGTGACCGGGGGCCGCCGGATCCAACCCCCCCTCCTGTGAGACACGGGGATGGTCAACCCCCCCGGCGTTGAGACAGCGCTGTCTCAATCGG
>JBFYZZ010000295.1:0-2662 GCA_041309225.1 Deltaproteobacteria bacterium
GACCGCCGCCGCCGCCGCGCCGTCGCCGCGCCGGACCGCCTCCCGCACCGCGGCGCGGTCGTACCGCCACGCCAGGAGGAGAATCCAGGCCCGCTCGGCGAACACGGCGAGGCCGAAGGCGAGCACCGCCGTGATGATCCACATGAAGGGTGCGCTGCGGCCGGCGAAGGTGTCGAGGAAGTACCTGAGAAGCATGGGTCCACCGGAAGGGGCGCCGTCCCCTAACACGCCGCGGGGGCGCCCCCGGCTCCACGGGGCGCGTTCGGGGGTAGGATGGAGCCCGTGGACCCCACCTTCCTGGAGGGCACGACCATGCCGGGTCGCCCGCGACGCCTCCTCGCCCCGCCCCTGGTCGCCCTCCCGTTCCTCCTCGCCGCCGGCCCCTGCTCGGGCGAGCCGCTGCCCGTCACGCCGGACGCCCCTCCCCCTCCGATCCAGGAGGTCGCCGTGCCCACCGATCTCAACGTCCGGACCCCGGCCGTCGCCGGCTCCTGGTACACCGACGATCCCCGTGAACTCGCCTCGGAGATCGACGCCTACCTCGCGGGTGGATCGCCGGTCCGCAAGGGGGTCCCGCTCGCGCTCGTGGCCCCCCACGCCGGCTACCGCTACTCCGGCGCGGTGGCCGGCAAGGCCTTCGCCCAGGTCGAGGACGCGCCCTTCCGCCGCGTCTGGGTGGTCGCGCCGACCCACCGCCTCCCGCTCTCCGGGCTCGGCCTCTACCCGGTGGATGCCTTCCGGACGCCGCTCGGCGACCTCCCCCTCGACACCGCCGTGGTGGAGCGGCTCGCGAAGGCTCCCGGTTTCTCCCTCCTCAGGGGGGGCGATCGGGGCGAGCACGCCCTGGAGATCGAGCTCCCGTTCCTCCAACGCGCGCTCGGTGCCTTCGAGCTGGTCCCGATCCTCGCGGGCGACCTCTCCCCCGGCGCCGCCCGCGCCGCCGCCGAGGCCATCCGGGCGGAGCTCGGTCCCGGCGACCTGGTGGTCGTCTCGACGGACTTCACCCACTACGGCGACCGGTTCGGGTACGCACCGTTCGGCCACCCGAAGGATCTCGCCGCCAGGCTCCACGCCCTCGATCACGGCGCCTGGGCCCACCTCGCCCGGCCGGATCCCGACGCCCTCCACGCCTACCTGGAGGAGACCGACGCCACCATCTGCGGCCGCAACGGCCTGGTGCTGCTGGCCGCGTTGGTCGGATCCCGCTCGGAGGGCACCGAGATCGCCTACGACACGAGCGGTGCCATGACCGGCGACTGGGGGAACACGGTGTCCTACGTGGCGGGACGCATCGACGGCTCCCCCTGGAGCGGCCGTGGGCCGCAGACCGGGATCGCGCGCCTCGTCTCCGACGAGACCGGCCGGTTGCTCCTCGACCTGGCCCGGCAGAGCCTCCGGTCCTGGTTCGAGGAGGGGAAGCCGCTCGCGGTGGACCCCGCCACCCTGCCGGCCGATGCGGGTCGCACGCTCGGGGCTTTCGTCACCCTCACGAAACATGGCGATCTCCGTGGCTGCATCGGCGAGATCACTCCTGAGCGCCCTGCCTGGCGGGCCGTCGTGGAGCGGGCGGTGGACGCCGCCATCCACGATCCCCGGTTCCCGCCGGTGACCCGGGCCGAGTGGCCCACCCTCGACGTCGAGATCTCGCTGCTGGGGCCGAGCCGGCGGGTGTCCGGCCCGCGGGACGTGATCGTCGGACGGCACGGCGTGGTCCTCTCCTCAGGGTTCCACCGGGCCACCTTCCTCCCCCAGGTGGCGCCCGAGCAGGGCTGGGATCGCGAGACCATGCTGTCCCACCTCGCGATGAAGGCGGGCCTGTCCCCGTCCGCCGTCCCCGGGGCCACCTACGACGTCTACGAGGCCCAGGTCGTCCACGGCGCCGAGTAGGTCGGGACCGCCCCGTGGACCCGACCGTGCTAGAGATCCGCGCGATGCCCGAGCAGATCCCCCTCTTCGACGGCGGCGACCTCGCCTCGACCCGGTTCTCCGAGGCGCTCGCGGACCTCGACCTCGCCACCGCGACCTCGCTCGCACCTGCGTCGTGGCGGCCGCTCCTGGAGGCCTGGTGCCAGGCCCTCGCCGTGCCTGGCCACCCCGACCTCCCCGCGCTCCTGGCCGCCCGGCCCCCCGAGCTTCCCCTCCTCCTCACGGCCTGGAACCGCCTGCTCGGACGTGCGCTCGACAGCCACGGCATCCCCGGCGTGCTCGACGGTGAGCCGGCCGCCGCCTTCCTCCTCCGCGGAGGGGAGGTCGAGCGCGCCCGGGCCTCGCTCGACCGCCACCTCCGCTTCCACCCCGACGATCCCCGGGCCTGGGCCCTCCAGGTCCGCTTCGACGGCCTCCCGGCCGCCGTCCGTTGCGGGTTCCACGGCGGTCCCCTCCTGCCCGTGGTCACCGACCTCGCGGCGGCGATCGCCGCGGACGGCCTCGGCGATCCCCGGTCGTGGCTGCCGGTCTACGCCTGGCTGCACGGCCTCATCGACCTCGAGGCGGTGGAGACCGCCCTTTCGGCCGAGCGTCCCCGCCGCCAGGGGACCCTGCCCCTCCCGGGCGACGGCCGGGCGTTCGCAGCCGACCTCGTGCAGGCCGAACGGGCCCGCCGGGCGGGCTCGAGCGCCGTGGAGCCCCTGGGTCGGATGGCCGCGGCGGGCCCCGCGGCCTT
>JBFYZZ010000296.1:0-46489 GCA_041309225.1 Deltaproteobacteria bacterium
GAGGCCAGCGGCCACCGGGATCAGGGCACGGGGGACCATCGTGGGGATGCGGACCGCGTCCGGCGATGGGGGCAGGGACGGCTCCGCGAGCGCGGAGGCCTCGGGGGGCGGGGGCAGGGCCGCGGGTGCGGCGGCGGGCGCGGGTGGGGTGGGCAGGTTCGGGAAGGAGCGCTCGGGGCTCGTGGTCCGCGTCCAGCGGGGCGAGGTGACGAGGGGAGGCGCGTCGGGCGGGACGGGGGCCAGCAGGGGACGGATCGCCCTCAAAGCCTGCGCCATCGACGGGGCGTCCGGGAAGCGCTCCTCCCGGGCGTAGCGGGTGGCGCGCCGGACCACCTCGGCCACGGCCACCGGCACCTTCGCCAGGATCCGGGCGTCGAGCTCGGCCGCGAAGAGGTCCATGGGCGTCTCGTTCGTGACGCAGGAGTACAGCGTGGCCCCGACGGCGTACAGGTCGGCCCGGGCGTCCACGGCCTTGGAGTCGGTGCGCTGCTCGGGCGCCATGAAGCCCCAGGTGCCCATGACCGCGCCGGTGCGGGTGAGCGAGTCGGGTCCGTGGAGCAGCCGGGCGATCCCGAAGTCGCTCACGCGGACCTCGCCCTCGCTGGTGACGAGCACGTTGTGGGGCTTGACGTCGCGGTGGACGACCCCCCGGCCGTGCGCCGCGGCGAGGCCCGAGAGCACGTCGAGGCAGACGTCGACGGCCTGGAGGACGGGCAGCGGCCCGTGGGCCTCGAGCCGGTCCACGAGGCTGCCACCGTCCACCAGCTCCATCACGATGAAGACCTGGGGGCCCTCGTTCCCCACGTCGTAGACGCGCAGGATGTTGCGGTGCTCGATGTTCGCCATCGTGCGCGCCTCGGCCTCGAAGCGCGCCCTCAACCGGTCCCGGTCGGCGAGCGTGGGCAGGAGGAGCTTGATGGCGCGGGGAACCCGGAGACGCGTGTCGAAGGCCCGGTACACCGTGGCCATGCCCCCCGCGCCGATCACCTCGATGAGGCGATAGCGCCCGCCGGCGAGGGTCGCCCTCGCGGCCACATCCAACGGGTTCTCCTCCGGTCCGGACACGCGGAGAGTCTACCCCGTCGGCCGGTCCCCGGCAGGCGGCGTTCCCGCGGCGTCCATCCGGGGCGCCTCCCCGGGGGTGGTGGTCCGCCTCGCGCCGGGGCACATTGTGGGGGCTCCTCCCTCCCTCCCCGGAGACTTCCATGCGTTCCCTGGCGATCCCCCTGCTCCTCGTCTCCCTGGCGGCCTGCACCGGTGGCGACGAGGACACCGCCCCCGTCGACTCCGACGGCGACGGCGTCACCGATGCCGACGAGCAGGCCCATGGCACCGACCCCGACCTGCCGGACACCGACGGCGACGGCCTCACCGACGGCGAGGAGGTGGACCTCGGCACCGACGGCACCCTCGCGGACACCGACGGCGACGGCTACACCGATTTCGACGAGATCACCCTCGGGAAGGACCCGCTCGATCCGGCGAGCGGCGTCTACATCGGCGGCTGGCCCTACAACGCGCAGAAGGACGCGATCGTCGGCCAGGACTGGACCGAGTCGCTCGACGAGGGTGAGGTCATCTACCGCTTCACCGGCATCGACCAGTTCGGGGAGGTGGTGGACCTCTACGACTTCGCCGCGCACGGCAGGTACGTCGTGGTCGACCTCTCCGGCGCGTGGTGCTACTGGTGTGTCGAGGTGGCCAAGTGGCTCGACGGCCAGGCCTCCGTGTGGGACAAGTACGTCACCAAGTTCCCCGAGTGGGAGGTCGTGCCGCAGGCGGTGGCCGACGGCACCGTCTACTGGGTCACCATCCTCGACGCGAACCGCATGGGCGGCCCGGCGACCGACAGCACCGTCTCGGTCTGGTACGGAGACTACCCCAACCCGGCGATCCCGGTCCTGGCCGACACCGAGCAGGTCATGGCCACCCACCTCGACGTCTTTGGCTACCCCTCGATCCTGCTCCTCGACCAGGCGATGACCGTCGCCATCTACGACGAGATAGACTACACGGCCGTCTTCACGGCCATCGCGAACATCGTCGAGACCGGCGCGCCCTAGGCGGCTCGACCGGCGAGGTGCCCGTGCCCCGGCGACGCCTGGTCTCCGCCGCCGCGACGCGGAGCCTGGGGGAGCGCCTGGGCCGGTGCGCCGGCCCGGGCACGGTCGTCGCACTGGTGGGTGAGCTCGGGGCCGGGAAGACCCTCCTCGCGGGCGGGATCGGGGCGGGCCTGGGCGTCGCCGGACCGGTCACCAGCCCGACCTTCGTGCTGTGCATGCTTCACGAGGACGGCCGCCTCCCGTTCGCCCACGTGGACCTCTACCGCGTGGTGGGCCTCGCCGAGGCGGAGGCCGCCGGCCTCGTCGAGCTCGTGCAGGGCACCGGGGTGTGCGTCGTGGAGTGGGCGGATCGCGTCCCCGAGTTGCTGCCCCCCGATCACCTCCGGGTGGAGATCCACCCGGTCCCGGGCCGCCAGGGCGCGCGCGATGTGGAGGTGCGGGCCACCGGTCCCCGGCATGCCTCCCTGGCGGCGATCCTCCGTGGCTGACCCCCCCCGGTCCGTCCGGGCGGACGCCGATCGCGCGCGCCGCATCCGTGGCCTGGCCGCCCTCCTGGTCCTCGTTGCGACGGCGCTCGCCGTCCGGGCTGCCTGGCACGCGCGCCTGCTGCCCGAATCCGATCTCCTCGTGGAGGTGGGAGGTGCGGTGGAGCGACCGGGCCTGGAGGCGGTCGCCCCGGGCACCGTGGCCCGGGAGGTGCTCGCCGTGGCCGGCCCCACGGTCCCGTTCGGCGACGATCCGTTTCTCGACCTCGCGGTCGCCGACGGGGATCGCGTCGAGCTGCTCGACGACGGTGCGCTCCACCTCGAGTCGCCCCGGGAGGCGATGCTCCTGGGCCGCCCGGTGGACGTGAACGCCGCGGACGCGGAGGTGCTCGCCACGGTGCCGGGGCTCGGGCCCTCGACCGCGGCCGCGGTGGTGGCGGACCGTGAGGTGCACGGGCCCTTCCCCTCGCCGGACGCCCTGGAACGGGTGCCCGGCGTGGGACCGGCCACCGTGGCCCGCGCCCGGCCCCTGCTCGTGGCCCTCCTCGCGCCCGGGACGGTCGTGGACCTCGCCGGGAGCGCCGTCCGGGCCACCCCCCCGCGATCGGACGCCCCGATCGACCTCAACACCGCCTCGGCGGTCCAGCTCGACACGCTGCCCGGCATCGGCCCGGCCCGGGCCGCGGCCATCGTCGAGGACCGGGCCCGGCACGGTCCGTTCCGCGCCGTCTCCGACCTCGACCGGGTCCCCGGCATCGGGCCCGCCACCCTCGCGCGCGTGGCGCCGTTGGCCACGGTCGCCCCTCCTCCCGCCGTGGAGTCCCCGTGAACGACGACCGCGCAAGCCGCCTCGCCGCACTCCAGGCCCACCTGGGGTACGCCTTTCGAGATCCCGAGCTGCTCGACGAGGCCCTCACGCACCCGTCCTGGACCTCGGCCCACCCCGAGCAGCCCCACAACCAGCGTCTCGAGTTCCTGGGCGACGCCGTCCTCCAGTTCGTCGTGACCGACCGCCTCTACGCGGCCCTGCCCGCCGCGCGCGAGGGCGACCTCTCGCGGTGGCGCCGCACGCTGGTCGCGGGCGGCGCCGAGGCGGTCGCCGGTCGGCACTGGGGCCTCGGCCCCTGCCTGCGCATGGGCTCGAGCGAGGAGCGAGACGGCGGCCGCGAGCGGGACCGCGTCCTGGAGGACGCCTTCGAGGCCGTCGTCGGCGCCGTCTACCTGGACGGGGGCCTCGAGGCGGTGAGGGCGGTCCTCGAGCCCCTCGTGGCCGGCCTCCTCGCCTCCGGCCGGTCGCGGGCCGAGGAGCACCCCAAGACCCGCCTCATGGAGGACGTCCAGGCCCGGGGCCTGCGGGAGCCCGCCTACGAGGTCGTCGAGGCGGAGGGGCCCGACCACCGCCGGGAGTTCCGCGTGGTGGTCCGGGTGGCCGGCGAGATCTGGGGCGAGGGACGCGGGCGGAGCCGCCGGGAGGCCGAGCGCGAGGCCGCCCGCCGGGCGCTGGATCGGATGCACGGCCGGGCCTGATTCGGAGCCCGCCGCCCCCGTGGCGGTCCGGCGGGCCGGGTGTCATACTGCTCGGATGCATTGTGCATCGAACCCTCCCCGGCGGTCCCCCACCCGTAAGGGCGCCGCGGCGGCCCTGCTCCTCGCCTCCGCCTGCGCACCGGGCGGTGACACGGGTCGGGAGGACGCTCCCTGCACCGCCACGGCCGAAATCATGGAGGCCAACCCCCTCGGCGTGCAGGTGAGCGTCGAGTGCGCGCGCCCGGCCGAGGTCAGGATCTCCTACGACGGGGAGGGGATCGGGGAATACGAGCTGGCGCCGAAGCGGGTCGGCGTCGGCCTCCAGGCGTTCGACGTGCTGGGGCTCGTCGCCGACAGCACCGTCCGGGTGCGGGTGGACGTCGTCGAGGCCGGCACCACCTGGGCGCTCGGCCCCCTGGAGGTCGCGATCCCACCGCTGCCCGACACCCTGACGGGGTGCTCGGCCGAGTCCCTCGTCGAGGATCCGGACTGGAGCGAGGAGGAGGCCATCTGCCTCCCTGGCGGCCTGGACACCACCCGCGGGTTCGTCTGCTTCAACCGCACGGGGCAGCCCATCTGGGCGGTGTCCCACGTCGAATCGCCGGATCCCAAGCTGCTGCGGCCCCTCATGGACGGCTCCCTCCTGCTCTCCGGCTCCAGCACGAACGAGGTGCTCGTCCTGGACGGCGCCGGACGGCTGCTGTCCACCGTGAGCAGCCTCGATTTCGGGCGCACCCGCTTCTCCTACGCGCTGATCGACGGGCACGACGTCATCCAGATCGCCGAGGGGCCCTGGACCGGCGCGATCGCGTTCCTCGCCATCGCGTTCGACGTCCTCCCGAACGGACGGTCGTACGTGGGGAGCGGCATCGTGGTCCTCGATCCGGCCACCCGGGACGTGCTCTGGGACTGGAGCCTCGTCGGGCCGGTCGGCGACGGTGCCCCCATCGACGCCACCCTCGACTGCGGCAACATCGAGAACTGCTACTACGCCAATGCGATCCTCCACGGCGTGGACGAGCACGGCCGGCAGTACTTCTGGATCGAGCGGAACCTCGAGGGCCAGATCCTGCGCGTGGACGTCGACACCGACACCGTCGCCTGGAGCCTCGGGGCGGGCGGGGACTTCCGGCTCGTGGACGATCTCGACGCTGCTGATCCGGTCGATCTGCCCGACGCGCTCTGGATGGCCAACCCCCACAGCCCCGAGATCCTGTCCAGGTCGGGATCCCGGACCCGCTTCCTCGTGCACGACAACGGCCGGGCCGGCGCCGGTGGGGAGGACGTGGGGTACAGCCGGGTGGTCGAGTACGAGATCGACGAGGCGAGGCGTCTCGCCACGATCCGGTTCACCTACGGCGGCGCCGACGCCCCCCGGGAGGCCCGCTGGTTCTCGAGCGCCGGGGGCGACGCGGACATGCTGCCCGGCGGCGACGCCTTCCTCCTCCTCACCGGCCAGCAGGGCCTGTTCGTCTCGGAGGTGGGGTATCCCGACGGCCGGGAGCGCTGGCGTTTGACCTGCGACAACTGGGGCAGTGCCTACCGACTCGCGTGGTTCCCCACCATCTACGACACGGCGTGGGCGTACGAGGGCCGGTAGGCGGCGCGGGCGCGCGGCGCCGGGGGGCGACTCCCTACCGCTCCACGGCGTCCAGGATCCGGTCGGGATCGCGACGCCAGGCCGCCAGGAGGTCGTCGGCCGGGCAGCGGCGCTCGCCCGCCCGCGCCTCCGCCGGGTCGAGCAGGCGGGAGGCCCCGGGCTGCCGGCGGTCGAGCCCCCGCCGAGCCAGCGCGATCAGGTCGCCGGCCCAGGCGCCCAGCGGCCGACCCGCCTCGGCCCTCGGACCGTCCCGGGCCGCTGCGGCCAGCAGCCCGGCCACGGGCGCACGGGCGCGCAGGTCGGCGAGGAGGGCCAGGGCGGCGTCGAGCGCGCCGTCGTCGTACGCGAGCCCCGCGGCGAGCGCGGCGAGCGCGGCGGCGAGGTCGGGGCCGACCGAGTCGGCCGACCGGAGCTCGATGGTCCGCCGGATGCGCACCTCCGGGAAGACTGAGGTCTCGTGGAGGATCCAGTCGTCGAAGTTGGCCGCGCGGTCACCCCGGCCCTCCTCGAGGAAGCGCCGGAACGGAATGCCCTCCGCGGGGACGTGACGGCCCCCCTCGCGGAGGAAGACCATCGGCACGTCGAGCAGCCACTCCACCCACGCGCGGTGGGACCAGGGCCCGAGGAGCGGGGGGGGGAAGCCGGTGCGCGCGGGATCGGTCCCGCGCCAGACCACCGAGCGCCACGAGAGGACCCCCGCGGGCCGGCCGCGCCGGAGCGGCGAGTTCGCGGTCAGCGCGAGCAGGATCGGAGCGAGCCCCACGGCGAGCGCCACCTTGCGCCCGCAGTCGGCCTCGTCGCCGTGATCCAGGTGGAGCTGCACGGCGCACGTGCCCCGCATCATGTGCCAGGCCAGGCCACCCCGGCGACGCAGGAAGGCCCGCAACACCCGGTACCGGGATCGGGGCACCCAGGGGGCGGTGGACGGCGGGGCGAGGGGCAGGTACCCGCAGGCCGCCCAGCGCACCTCCGGGCCGGCCACCTCGGCCAGCAGGTCCCGAACGGCACGATCCTGGGCCGTGATCGCGGTGAGGTCCAGGCCGGGCGAACCCCCCAGCTCGACCTGCCCGCCGGGCTCCAGGGAGAGCCGCGCCCCCCCGGGCCCCTGCAGGGCGACGGGCTCGCCGTCCTCGGGCAGCACCGTCCAGCCGGCCCGGTCGGCGAAGCGTTCCATCAGGTCCCGGATCCCCCCTCGCCACGGCAGGGGCCGACCGTCGGGCCGAAGGGCGAAGCGCTCGACCTCCATGCCCACGGACCAGCCGGACGCGGGCCGGGCGCACGCGTGGTGGTACGCCTCGAGGTCGGCGGCTGAGAGGGGAGGGCGGTCCATGGACCGGCCATCTATTCGGGACGGCGTCGGGCGGACGCCCCCCGGCAGGGCTACACTGCGCCCGATGGAGCCCCGATGATCGTCCTCCTGCCCGCGCTGCTCGCTGCCTGCGTGCCCCACCTCACCTCCCCGGAGGACACCGGGCCGGAGGACACGGCATGGGTGGCGCCCAAGAACAAGTGGCCCAGGCACACGCCGCCGACCGGTCTCGAGGCCGAGGGCACGGGCGACGGCCAGGTCCCCCCCGACTTCCGCATGGTCGACCAGCTGGGGTACGCCGTGGCCCTCTGGCAGTTCTACGGACGTGTCGTCGTGGTGGACATCTCCACCATGTGGTGCGGCCCCTGCCAGGACCTGGCCTGGGACGTGGAGCCGATGTGGCAGGCCTACCGCGAGCGGGGCCTCGTGTACGTCACCATCCTGGCGCAGGACCAGCACAATGAGCCACCCGACGTGGCGGAGCTCGGCGAGTGGGCTGAGTATTACGGCATCACGGCCCCGATCCTGTCCGACGAGGAGGGCTGGTCGGTTCCCATCACCGGAACCGACGGCTTCCCCCGGGTGATGGTCATTGACCGCAGAATGCGGATCGCCGAGGACGAGGTCCTCCCGGTCGAGGACACCACCATCCGCGCGCTCGTGGAGGGCCTCCTGTAGCGCCCACTATGGGGCCGCGTCCTACTCGATCCGCCGGATCAGGTGGAACCCGGCGGTCGTCTCCACGATCGCGGACACCTCCCCCGGGGCGAGGCGGAACGCCGCGTCCTCGAACGCGGGCAGGAACTGGCCCCGCGTGGACCAGCCCAGGTCGCCGCCCCGGTCCTTCATGGGGCCGTCCGACAGCGCCTGGGCCACCGACTCGAACGGCTCGCCGCCGGCGAGGCGGCGTTCGGCCTCCTCGGCGAGGGCGCGGGCCTCGTGGCGGTTGCGCGTGGCCTGCGTGCGCTTCAGGCCCGACCACTGCACCAGGATCTGGGCGAGGTGGACCTCCTCCAGGGGCTCGCGCCGGATCACGTGGAACCCGAAGGGAGTCTCCACGACCTCGCTCGTGCCGCCGACCGGGAGGGCGAAGGCGGTCGCCTCGAAGGGTGGCACCCACGTTCCGCGCGTGGCTCCGCCCAGGAATCCCCCCCGGGGGCCGGAGGGATCGTCCGAGAAGGCCCTGGCCAGGGCCGCGAAGTCCTCGCCCGCGAGCGCCCGGCGCCGCACCTCCGCTGCCCGCTCCAGGGCCTCGTCGCGCGTGCGGTGGGTGCCGAGCGGCGCCCGGGCGGCGCCCTCCCAGGCCACGAGCACGTGGCGGGCCGCGACCCGCGCGGGTGCGTCCGCCAAAGCCGTGGGAGGGGGAGCCGGGGCCGGGCCCGGCGCCTCGGCGGGAGGGGGGGTGGACGCGACCTCGGCGACGGGCGGGGGCGTGTCGGCGCAGCCGAGCCACAAGGCGGGGAGCAGGCGGATCACGGCGGGCCCTCACTCGTCCAGTTCGAGGTCGGAGGCGTCGCGGGGGAGGATCTTGGCGTTGGCGTAGGCGTAGCCGAGCACCCCGGCCAGCGTGAGGTAGCGCGTGCCCGGCGTGCGGTGCGCGCCCGTGGTCTCGAGATCGGGCCAGAGCAGGTCGTCCACCCTCAGGCAGCCGGCGACCTCGAACTCGCCGAAGTCGTCGGGCGCGTCGGGGTTGGCGTCGGTCACGACGACCTCCTCGACCTGGACGAGCATGGACTGGAGGCGATCCGCACTCCCGCCGCCGGTCGCGACGTCGCAGGGCGAGACCAGCAGGGGTCGGGGCAGGGCAGCCGTACCGGTGACCGTGGTAGTGGCCGAGGCGACCTCCGCCAGGCCGTTGTACTCCTCGTACACCCCGTCCACGTCCACCCGATCCCCGCGGGCCACCGCGGCGCGGCCCGCGTCGTACACGAAGACGCCGGCCCACTCGACCCGGCCGATCTCCTGGGCGAAGTAGCCGATCCCGGAACGGACGGCGGTGACCACGAGATCCGACACCAGGACCGACGTGCCCTCGGTAGGGTGGTCCGGATCGGTGGGGTCCTGGAGGGCGCGGACCGTGTATGGGCAGCTGCCGTCGCCCGGGTTGTAGACGTCGGGACAGGGATCGCAGGCGTCGCCCCGGCGGTCTCCGTCCGCGTCGGCCTGGCCGGTGTCGCCCAGCCAGGGACAGGTGTCGGTCTCGTTCGGGACGCCGTCTCCATCGATGTCGGCCGGGTCGTCGCCGCACGCGTCCGTCTCGGCGGAGAGCGCGCACGGATCGCAGGGGTCGCCGAGGCCGTCGCCGTCGTGGTCGAGCTGGGAGGGATCCCATGCCCGGGGGCAGTCGTCGTGGGCGTCGGCCACGCCGTCGCCGTCGGCGTCCCCCGAGGCCGGCTCGGAGGGGTCGCACGACGGCCGCGTGGGCTCGCACACCCAGAGCGGGAAGAGATCGTTGGCGTAGTCGAGCGCCTCGGGCATGGTCACCGCGCCGAGCGCGGCCTCGAGGTCGGCCCCGATCTCGGCCCACGTGCGGGCATCGTCCCCGGACGCGGCCGCCCGGACGCACAGGGTGCGATCCTCGCCGCAGGCGGAGACCGTCTCGCACCACTCGGGGTGGGTCACGAGCGGCGCCGCCAGTGCGGGCACGCCGTACAGGGCCTCGCCCCCCCGCACCACGAGGCGCACGTCGGCCGGAGCGGCCCGGATTACGGCACGGTACGGCTCGGTGCTCCACCGGTACACCGCGATGTCGGCCAGGGCGGTCGGGGCGAGTACGCCGAGCACGCCGTCGAGACCCACCGCGCGCGCCGCCTCGGAGGTGGCCCAGGACCAGAGCGTGACGTCGTCCACCGCGGCGTCGCGGGCCCGGAGCCAGTCGCGCGCGCAGACGAGCTCCGCCACGGGGTGCTCCGACCCGGACCACGTCCAGTCCGGGGACAGCGAGACCGGCACGCCGAGCGCCCAGGCCACGTCCACAGGGGTCGTGTCTGCGTAGAGGTCCAGGTTGGACCTGGGCGACCACACGAGCGAGGTGCCGTCGGCCGCCATCCGAGCCAGCTGGGCGGTGGAGGCGTCGGTGGCATGGATCCACGCGAAGCCGGGCCCGGACATCCCGATGTCGAAGGCCCATTCCATCTCCGGGCGGGTGCTGCCGTCCACGCCCTCGCCGATGTGCGCGACGATGGCGCCGTAGGTGCCGTCGGCGAGCGCCGTGCGGAAGTCCCGGCCGTCGTCCACGTCGAATCGCCCCTCGACGTTGGCGGCGGAGTAGTAGGCCCGGTAGCCGGGGATCCCGTGGGCGGCCTCGTCCTCGTCGAGGTTGCGGACCAGCACGTGGATGCACTCGCCGCCGTAGGATCCGATCGCGGAGGTCGTACCCGAGACCAGTTCCCGGAGCTCCGCCCACTTCGTGACGTCGCACGTCCAGGTATCGGCGATCGCGTCGTAGGCCTCGCGGTAGTCCCAGTAGTCGCCGTCGGACTGCCAGTCGTAGCGGTTGCGGTAGAGGCCCTCGTGCCGCCAGGGACCGAGGACGTTGTACTGCAGGTGGTTGTGGGGGTCCACGAGGCCCGGAGAGATGACGCCGTCCGTGCACACGACGTCGGCAGCGGTGGTGTCGCAGGTCGGCCCCACGCACGCGATCGCGCCCGTCGAGCGCCGGTAGACGACGAGGCCCGCCTCCGGACCGCCGGGGCCGAGGACCACGCCGGACAGCGCGACGAGATCGCCCTGGCCCGCCTGGGGCGTGCAGTCGGGAAGGTCCGGGCCGCGCGTCCAGTCCTCGTCGGTGTCGGCGTCGGTGTCCGAGTCGGTGTCGGCGTCGGTGTCCGAGTCGGTGTCGGTGTCCGCGTCGGTGTCGCCCTCTCCGGTATCGACCGGCGCCGCGGGGTCGCACCCGGAGAGCGCCAGGAGCGCGAGGAGGCGAGGAGCGAGTCGCATGGGGGACACGCCGGGGATGGGGATGCAGCCCTCTCCTAACCCGGGCCGCACTCCGGCCGGCCGGCCCGGTCCGGCATAGGACGGCGACGTGCTCCTCCCGCTTCTCCTCGGCGCCCTCGCCCTGGCCGCTCCCGGTGCGGCGCTCCCGCCTCCGGCTCCGGAGGCGCCAGCCGCCGTGGAGCCGGCGGCCGACACGGTGGACCGCTGGTCCGACAGCGTCGTGCTCCTCTCCACCGGCTCGACCTGGTGCGCCGGGGTGGTGGTGGACGAGCGGGGCACCGTGGCCACGGCCTACCACTGCGTCGCCTCGGGCCGGCGGGTGCGCGTCCGGACCCGGACCGGCACCGAGGGCTGGGGCCGCGCCACGGCCTGGCGGGCGGAGCGGGACCTGGCCCTCCTGGACGTCCCCGCCATGGGAGGCGCAGCCCCCCCCCTGCCCCTGCGGGCCGGACCGCCCGTTCCCGGGGAGGCCGTCTGGGCCCTGGGCCATCCCCTCGCAACGGCGGCGGATCGGATGCCCTTCCTTCAGGGCCTCCTCCGCTGGAGCGTGACGCGGGGCGTGGTGGGCGCCGTGGGACCCCGGAGCATCCAGGTGGACGCCCCGCTGAACCCGGGCAACTCGGGCGGCCCGCTGGTGGACGCGGCCGGCCGCGTGGTCGGGATCACGAGCCGCCGGCTGGACGCCGATGGCCTCGGGTTCGCGAGCCGGGCCGATGCGCTCCCCGACCTCCTGGAGCACCCCACGCGGCGTCGACTCGGTGGTTCCTGGGGCATGGACGTGGCGCTGCGCCAGGGGTTGGCCGGGTTCGAGGTGCCCACGGTGGGCGTGGTGCTGCGCGCGGACGCCCGGGACCGGATCGTGGCCTCCTGCGCGCTCCACGTCCCCCTGGAGGCCCGGTGGTCGGCCCTCACGTGGGGAGAGGCGGACTGGGCTCCCGCCGAGGGCACGCTGGCCGCGCGGCTGCGGTTCGGGACGGGCCGGGCCTCCACGACCCTCGACCTGGGCGCCGGAGCAGCCCTGGACCGGACGCTCCGGGGTGGCGTGGTGGACGGCCGGGTGGCCCTGGACGCGCCGCCCGCGGTCCTCCGGCCGGCGCTCTCGCTACGGCTCGCCGTCGGTGGCGTGGCCTTCGGGTGGAGCGTCGATCCACGTCCGGGCGCCGGATCCGGACGCGTCGGGATCGACCTGGAGGTGCCGGGGACCCTCGGCATCTGGTGAGGAGGCCGTCCCCCGCCGCGGGCGGTACCCGCCGCCGTCGCCCATGCGGGCCGTGGTGGCCGGGGGAGCCGGGCGATAGGTCGGGTCCGACGTGACCTGGACCTTCGACGACTACACCCTCCTCGAACCCCTCGGCGCCGGCGGGCTGGCCGACGTGTACCACGCCCGCGATCCCGACGGCCGGGAGGTCGCGCTCAAGGTCCTCCGCGGGCCCCAGCGCTCGGATGCACACGTCCGCCGGTTCCTCCGGGAGGGGTACCTCCTGCAGAAGTTCGCCTGCCTCGGGCTGCCACACTGCCACGCCGTGATCGAGGGGCCGAAGCCCTGCCTGGCGCTGGAGTACGCGCCCGGCCGCACGCTGGCCGAGCACCTCGCCACCGAGGGGCCGCTCGATCCCGCCACCGTCGAGGACGTGGCCCGGCAGGTCCTGGAGACCCTTGGATTCCTGCACGCGCGCGGGGTCATCCACCGGGACGTGAAGAGCAGCAACATCTTCCTCTGCTGGGTGGGCCGCGCGCTCGTCATCGACCTCGGTCTCGCCGTGGACCCGGACGATCCCTTCACGACCACCCTCGGCGACGTGCTGGGCACCTACGCCTACATGGCGCCGGAGCAGATCGCTGGCGCGGGATGCGACGCCCGCAGCGACCTCTACAGCTTCGGGGTCACCCTCTACGAGGCCCTGGCCGGCCGCCGGCCGTTCCAGGCCCGGGGCATGACCGGGTACCTCCACGCGCACCGGACGGGACAGGTCCGGCCCCTCGCGGAGATCGTCAAGGACGCGCCGGGTGCCCTGCTCGACCTCGTCCACCGTCTCATGGCGCGGGATCCGTCGGCGCGACCTCCCTCGGCCGGGGTGGCGCTGGCCCTCCTCACGGGACGCCTGGCCTCACCGGGCGACCTGCGGCCGCCTCCCCTCGTCGGCCGTGCGGGAGCCCTGGGCGCGATCCAGGCGATCCTCGACGGGGGCGGGGTGCTCCACGTCATCGGCGAGACCGGGCACGGCCTCGGCCGCATCGCCCACCTCGCGCACGAGCTGGCCCACGAGGCAGGGTGCGAGGTACTGGCGGTCCGGTGCCGCCTGCTGGGTCTCCAGAACCGGCTCGTACCGCAGATCGTGCGGGGTCTCTCGTTCCTGCTGCGGGAGGCGGTGGAGGCCTCCGAGGCCGGAATCGCGGGCGTCCTCGACCAGCTCGTGGCCGAGGGCACCTTCCTCCTGCTCCTCGAGGACGTGGACTACGCTCCCCCCGAGGACCTCGCCGCGGTGGCCCGGATCGTGGAGGCGGTGCCCGGGCTCCGCGTCGTGACCACCTCCATCACGCCCCCGACGGGCTTCCCCGGCCGTACGCTGGCGCTGCGCGCCCTCCGGCCCGACGAGATCGGCGCGCTGGCGGGCGGCATGCTGGGGACGTCCACGCCGCCGGCCGAGCTCACCAGCCTCCTCCTCCGGGAGACCGGCGGCCTGCCTGCGCTCGTGGTGCTGGTCATCCGGGACATGCACGCCGAGGGCGCGCTGCGCACCGAGGGCTTCAACGACGACGGCGAACCCCGATGGATCCTGGATCCCTCGGCTGGCCAGGGTCCGAACCGGAACCTGGCCGGCGCCATCCGCCGCGTGTTCCGGGAGCAGCCCGACGAATCCCGCCGGGTGGTGGAGCTCCTGGCCGTCGCCGGCGAGGCGTTGCCCGTGGCCCTCGCCATCGACGCAGCGGGTGTGGATCGCTCCGGCATCGATATCCATCGCCTCGTGGCGCTGGGCCTGGTGACCCTCACCCGCGAGGACGGGGAGGAGTGGGTGGAGGTGCGCCGCCCCATCCTCGCCTCGCTCCTGCGCAAGGAGATCGGCCCGGCCGGACGCCGCGGGGTCCACCGGGCCCTGGCGTTCGCCCTGCAGCGCTTCGAACCGTCGGACTGGCGGGACCGGGCGTTGCGCCTCTACGACGTGCTGTCCTCGCCCCAGGACGACGTGGCCGAGGAGCTGCTCGAGATCGGCGCGAGCGCCCTCGCCGAGGGCGAGAAGCGGCGCGTGGCGGAGATCCTGGAGCAGCTCCTGGCCAGCGGCTTCACCGACTCCACCGTGCCCGCCCGTGCGGGCGTCCTGCGGGGCCGGTGGCACCTGGCGGCCGGCCGGTGGGAGGAGGCCCGCACGGCCTTCAACGCGGCCCGGTTCATGGCGCGGGAGGCCAGCCTTCGCACGGTGCTCGCCGACGCGGTCGTGGGCATCGCCACCGCCCACCTCGAGAGCGGGGCCTCCTTCGAGGCCGAGGCCCTGGCGGCGGAGGCGTCCAACCACGCCGGGCCGGAGGACCTCCAGGTCCGGGCGCGGGTGGCCTGGATCCGGGGCCGTTGTGCCGACTGGCGCGGCGACGAGGACACCGCCCTGGACCTCCTGGCGGAGGCCGAGCGCCTGGGCCGGCTCGCCGCCGACGGTGAGGCCGCCGCCCTGGCCCGGGCCGGGCTCGCCGCCTGTCACGCCGAGCGTGGCCGGTACGGGGAGGCCGCCCGGTGGCTCCGTGGGGACGGCGGCTGGTTCCAGAGGCACCCCGCCAACCCGGTCGTCTGCACGTCGCTCGTGGAGCTGGCCGAGATCCGGTGCCGCGAGGGTGCCTTCGGCGAGGGGCTCGACCTGTTGGACGAGGCCGAGCGCCTGGCCACCGGCCGGCTCGATCGGCCCTACCTCGAGGCCCGGGCGGGGGTCGTGCGGGCCTCGATCCACCTCGCGGCCGGGGATCTCGCGGGCGCGACGCACCTGCTCAAGCGGCACCGCGCAGCCCGCGAGCCCCAAGCCGACGTGTTGAGCCGGCTCACCTGGCACCTCGTGAACGGCGAGGTCCGCATGGCCGCCGAGGACGTCCAGGCGGCCCTCGCGGCCTTCGACGAGGCGGGCGAGATCGCGCGCAAGATGGGGTTCGCGGCGGTGGTCGCCTGGTGCCGCGGGGTTGGCGCGGTCCTCACGGCGACGGCGGAGCCCCTCGCTGCCGCCCTCGAGGGGCTCCAGCGCACCGGCAGCCGGCGCCGCCTGGCCACGCTCCTGCAGGCCGGGGCGCACGTGGTGGGTGACGTGGGCACGCTCCGGGCAGCCGCCGACGAGGCGCGGAGCGCGGGCGACGTCCCCCTGGGTCTGCGCATCCTCCACGGGTTCGGCGGCTCCGAGGTGCGCGCCGAGGCCGCCGTCCTGGCTCGTCGCATCGTGGACGGCGCGGGACCCGTGCTCGGGAGCCACGTGCGGGCCCTGCCCGAGGTTCGGTGGGCCCTGGGCGACTGAAGCCCGGACGGCTGGGGGCGGACCCAGGGGGAGCGCCGGGCCGCCCGGCAGGTTACCCACCCTGTTCTCGCACCGACAGGGAGTTGGCGTGCGATCCACCCGGTACCTCGGCCTCGACCTCGCCTGGGCCCCGCGCAACAGCTCGGGCGGCGCCGTCCTGGAGCCCACCGAGACCGGGGCAGTCCGGCTCGTCTCCACGACCCACCTCCGATCCCACGAGGACGTCCTCTCCTGGGTCGCCCGCAATCGGGGCAAGGGCCAGGCCATCCTGGCGGTGAACGCACCCCTGATCGTCGAGAACAGCGGGGGCCAGCGTCCCTGCGACCGCCTCCTCCACGACCACTTCGCGCGCTACCAGGTCGACGACTACCAGGCCAACATCGTATCCGCGGGCCACCCCCGCACGATGGGGCGTGCCATGATGCGGATGGGGTTCGATCCCGACCCCCAGGCCGAGGGCGACCGCATCATCGAGACCTACACGCAGCCCGCCCAGATCCTCCTCTTCGAGCAGGACCGCCCCATCCGCGTCAAGCACGGTCCCCTGGGCGCCCGCAAGGACGCCGTGGAGCGGTATCGCGAGATGATCGAGCTCCACCTCACGCGGTCGGCCCCCGCCCTCGAGACCAGCACCATCCTCCACGCGATGTTCGAGCGCGACCTCGGGGGCATGACCGGCACCCGGCTCGGGGAGATGGAGGAGAAGCTCGAAGCGCTCCTCTGCGCCTGGATCGCCGCCTACCTCGATCTGCGCGGCCCGGACACCTGCGCCTTCCTGGGCGACCTCGACCAGGGCTACGTCCTCCTGCCCACCACGGCTCGGCTCCCCAGCGCCTGACCCGGCGGCCGGAGGTTCGGCTACTCCTCGCCCCCCTCGGCCGCGGGCGCGGCGTCGGGCTCCTCCGGGGCCTCGTGCTCGAGGGCCACCCAGGCCAGGGCCTCTTCGATGGCCAGCCGTTGCTGCGGGTCCCCCTTGAGGAGCTCCGCCAGGGCGACGGTGTCGAGGTGCTCGAGGTTCATGGCGATCACCGCCCGGACGTAGGCCTGGTCCATGGCGTCCAGCAGGGCGTCGGGTTCGGTGGGCTGGAGGGTGAACGCCGCAGTGTCGGTCCGGATGGCCTTGCCGTCGGCGTGCTTGAAGACCCCCGCCTCCCGCAGCGCCCTCAGGCTCGCCCGGATGGCGTCGGCGGAGAGCGCGTGGCCGTCCTGGCGGGCACGCTTGACCAGCTCGGAGCGGAGCACCTGGAGGTTGAGGCGCCGGCGCCGTCCCTTGCGGTCGGCCACGAGCTCCACCACCTGTTCCACCAGGTCGCGCCGGGCGGCGCGCGTGAGGGGATTGAGCCCCTCACCGGCCAGGAGGGTGCGCAGCGCCTGGGCCGCGGGCGACAGCCCGTCCTCCTCCTCCATGGGTGGGTGGCGAGTCGCCGGGGCGGCGGGCAGCGCGCGGATCGCCTCCCCGGCCGGCTCCACGAGGTAGCCGCCCGATCGCTCGTCGCGCCGGATGGCCGCCACGCCGGCGGCGTGGGCCGCCTCGAGGAATCGCCCGAACCCCCGGAATCCGAGCTCGGTCTCGTTGAAGGACGGGTCCTTGCGGTGCATCGCCGCCTTGACGACCGAGGCCAGGGCGGGCTCGGGATCGTCCTTCTGGAGGCCAGCGATGGCCTCCTCGAGCAGCGCGAAGGCCTCGTCGCGGGTGAGGGCCTGCTCCACGCCCTGGTCGTCCTCGCGGGCCGGCTTCGCAGCCACCTTGCGGGCCGTGGGCTCCTTGAGCAGCGTGTTGTAGAAGATGAACTCGTCGCAGGCGCCCACCAGCAGCTTGCTCGTGGAGCCGCGGGTGCCCACGCCGATGACCCGCTTGTTGAATTCCTTCAGCCGGAGGATGAGCGGGGTGAAGTCGCTGTCGCCCGAGAGCACGACGAACGTGTCCACGTGGTCGCGGGTGAAGGCCAGCTCCATGGCGTCCACGCAGAGGGCGATGTCGGCACGGTTCTTGTCCTGCATCCCGTGACTGGTGAGCTCCACCATCGTGATCCCCTCCTCGAGGAGGGTGGTCTTGAAGCGGGAGAACCGGCCCCAGTCCCCGTACGCCCGGGCCACCACGATGCGGCCCTTGTCCTTGAGGCGGCGGAAGACGGCGGTGATGTCGAACCGCCCGAGACCCTCCTTGTCCGTGCCGGTGGCGATGTTCTCGAAGTCGACGAGAACGGCGAGGTTGTTCTCCACGAGGGCTCCTGGGGAAGGGGGTGCCGGTGGGCGGACGACGTCGGTCCACCGAGGGGGGCAGGGCCATATTACAGCGGACCGCCCTCCGCGACACGTTTCCCTCCTTCGGGGTCCGTTGCCCGCGGCCCGGCCTTCCCTTACATGGGCGCCCGCCAGGAGCCCCTGGGGCGTAGACAAGCGGTAAGTCACCGGTCTTTGGAACCGGCATCGCAGGTTCGAATCCTGCCGCCCCAGCCACGACGAACCCCGGAGACCCCGATGTACGGCGAGCTGAAGATCCTGTCCGGCAACGGCAATCCCGACTTCGCCAGTCGGATCTGCGAGCACCTCGGCGTGGAGCTCGGTCGCGCCAAGGTCAGCCGGTTCTCGGACGGCGAGATCAACGTCGAGATCGACGAGAACATCCGCGGCCGGGACGTCTTCCTCGTCCAGCCCACCTGCACGCCCGTGAACGACCACCTCATGGAACTGCTCGTGATGGTGGACGCCTGCAAGCGCGCCAGCGCCGGCCGGATCACGGCGGTCATCCCGTACTACGGATATGCCAGGCAGGATCGGAAGGTGGCCCCCCGCGCCCCCATCACCGCGCGCATGGTGGCGGACCTCCTCACGGCGGTCGGGGTCCACCGGGTCCTCACGATGGACCTCCACGCGGGCCAGATTCAGGGCTTCTTCGACATCCCGGTGGACAACCTCTACGCCAGGCCAAGGCTCGTGGAGAGCCTGCGCCGCTCCCTGATCGGCGGGCCGAAGGGCGTGCTGGTCTCCCCGGACGCGGGCGGCGCCGAGCGGGCCCGCTCCTTCGCCAAGATCCTCGATGCCGAGTTCGCCATCATCGACAAGCGCCGCCCCGCGCCCAACGTGGTGGAGGTGATGAACGTGGTCGGTGACGTGGCCGACAAGCAGGCGGTCATCGTGGACGACATGATCGACACCGCCGGCACCCTGAGGAATGCGGCACTGGCCCTCTCGCGCGCCGGCGCGGCTCGGATCCTGGCCGTGGCCACCCATGCCGTCCTCTCGGGCAAGGCCATCGCCAACCTCGTGGACAGCCCCATCGAGCGGATCCTGGTCACCGACACCGTCCCCCTCCGGCAGGAGGCGCTGGCGTGTGGCCGGTTCGAGGTGGTGAGCGTGGCCGAGACCTTCGGCGGCGCCATCCAGGCCATCCACTTCCAGGACTCGGTGAGCCGGCTCTTCGGCACCAGCGGCCGCCGCTGACGGCTCGGGGCGCCTTGACACCCGAGGATCCTCCCCGTTAGCCTTCGGGCCTTCGGGTAGGTCCGCCGGCCTTCCCGTCCGGTCCTGCCGGGCGGCTCCCGGCGGCTCCCCTCGCCGCGTCGGCCCTTCGGGGCCCCGAGTCCGGGACGCGGTCGGAGGGGCGGCGCATCGCCGTCCTCCTCCGACGGGGCTGCCCCCTCCGGACTCTGCATGCCCTCGTCTTGTGTCTGGAGGAAGGATGGAGGCCATCAACCTGGGTGTCGAGCCCCGCACCGGCTCCGGCAAGGGCGCCGCGCGCAAGGTCCGTGCGGGTGGCCGGATCCCGGCCATCGTCTACCGGCAGGGCGAGCCGCCCCTCGAGCTCACCCTCGATCCGGCCGAGATCGAGCTGGCCATGCGCCGCAGCGCGAACCGCAACACGCTCTTCCGGATGGTGCTGGGCGGCAGCGAGCGGATCTGCCTGGTCAAGGAGGTCCAGCGCCATCCCCTGTCCCGGCGGCTCCTCCACCTGGACTTCTACGAGGTCCGGGCCGACGAGCCGGTGGTGGTGAAGGTGCGCCTGGATCCCACCGGCCGCGCCGTCGGCACGCGCAAGGGCGGCCTCCTCAAGATCGTGCGTCCCTGGCTCGAGGTCCGGTGCCTCCCCGGCGACATCCCGGTCACGATCCCGGTGGACGTCTCCGACCTCGACGTGGGCCAGTTCGTGCGGATCGGCTCCCTCCAGCCCCCGCCCGGCACCACGCTCCTCTACGACTCCAACTTCAACGTGGTCGGTGTCAGCGGCCGCGGCGCCGAGGAGCAGGCGGGTACCCCCGCACCTGGTGCCGCGCCCTCCGTGGCGCCCGAGGCTGAGTAGGCCTCCGCCGGACGTCCCGGCGGGAACGGAACAAGGACCCTGGCGGTGTGGCTCGTCGTGGGACTCGGAAATTCAGGTAGAAACTACGAGGACAACCGGCACAACGCCGGCTTCCTCGTGGTCCGCGAGGTGGCGCGCCGATGGGACGTCGCCATCGATCGCGCCCACCTGGGCGCCCATACCGGCGACGGACGGATCGGCGCACAGCGCGCGGTGCTGGCGCTCCCCCAGTCGTTCATGAACGCCTCGGGCCAACCGGTGGCGTCGCTGAAGGGCTGGTACAAGGTGGCCGACGATCACCTCCTCGTGGTGCACGACGACCTCGATCTGGCCTTCGGCACGGTCCGGGTGCGCCAGGGTGGGGGCCACGGAGGCCACAACGGCCTGCGCGACATCCACGCCCACCTCGGCCCGGGCTTCGCCCGCGTGCGGATGGGCATCTCCCGTCCGCCGCCCCGGTGGGATCCAGCCGACTGGGTCCTGTCCGACTTCGGCCCCGAGGAGCGCGCCCGCCTCGACGAGGTGGTGGGCCGCGCCGCCGACGCCGTGGAGACCGTGCTCCAGGACGGCGTCGCCACGGCGATGAACCGCTTCAACACCCGCCCCCGGCCCCCATCCGGCGGTGGGACCGAGTCGACCGATCGTCCCCCCGGCGAGCCTGCTCGCCCCCCCTCCGCGGGGAGCCCTCCGGCAGAGGTGCCCGAGGACTCCTCCCCACCGCCCATGTGGAGGAAGCCCGAACCATGATTCACCATGAGTACGAAACCACCGTCATCGTCCACCCGGAGACCACGGACGACGACATGAACCGCCTCGGCGAACGCCTCCTCGGCATCGTCGGCGCCTACGAAGGCACGATGCTGCTCAAGGAGGACTGGGGCCTGCGCAAGCTGGCGTACCCCATCCGGAAGCAGCCCCGCGGACGGTACCTGTACATGGACTTCGCCTCTCCGGCCTCCTGCATCGGCGAACTCGAGCGCGTGCTGCGGATCGAGTCGGGCGTCATGCGGTTCCTGACCGTGCGCCTGGGCGAGGACGTGGACGTGGAGGCCCTCAAGCTCGCCGGACGCGACAAGTCCCGGAAGCCGGCCGACGACGGCGAGACCACACTCCGCGACGAACGCGACGGCGATCGCGAGGACGAAATGGACGACGCACCCGCCGGCCGCCCGATCCGCGGGCCCGCCACCGGACTCGACGACGAGCCCGAGGAGGACTAGCATGAACCGCACCCGCCGACCCTCCCGCAAGAAGGTCTGCCGCTTCTGCGCGGACAAGAGCACCCCGATCGACTACAAGGACCCCCGGCTCCTCAAGTACTTCGTGACCGAGCGGGGCAAGATCGTCCCGCGCCGGATCTCGGGGAACTGCGCGCGCCACCAGCGCGAGATGGCCGTCGCCATCAAGCGCGCCCGCCACATCGCCCTGCTGCCGTACGTGGCGGGGGAGTAGGGAGGCCCCCATGAAGGTCGTCCTCCAGAGGGACTTCGAGGGACTCGGTCGCATCGGGGACGTGGTCAAGGTCTCCAACGGCTACGGGTTCAACTTCCTCATCCCCCGGGGCATCGCCGTCCTGGCGGACGAGGGCAACGTGCGCCACCTGGCCCACCTGAAGCGCCTGGCCGAGCAGAAGCGCAAGCAGGCGCTGAAGGATGCCAGGAGCCAGGCCGACCGCCTGAACGGGATGGCCATCTCGCTGCGCCGGAAGGCTGGCGAGGAGGACAAGCTCTTCGGATCGGTGACCAACCGCGACATCGCCGAGGCGCTCGCCGCCGAGGGGATCGAGGTGGACCGCCGCGCCATCGTGCTGGACGAGCCGATCAAGACGATCGGCGTCTTCAGCGTCCCGGTGCGCGTGCACGCGGAGGTCGAGGCGAAGCTCAAGGTCTACGTCATCCGCGAGTAGGCGAGGGCGTCCCCGGCCGGACGGGCGCCCGGTGCCGGCGGGCCGCCCACGGGCGGTCCGGAGGAGGTCCCGTGGACGCGAACCAGCTGCCCCATTCCATGGACGCCGAGCGCGCCGTCCTGGGCGCGCTCCTGCTGGAGCCGAACCGCATCCCGGCCGTCGCCGAGATCCTCCAGGCCGACGACTTCTACCGGGAGTCACACCAGCGCCTCTTCACGCTGATGCTCGAGCTGCAGGATCGCGGCACCCCCCCGGAGGTGCTCGTCGTCTGCGAGCGCATCGCCTCCACGGAGGACGAGGACGCCTTCGGCGGCATCGCGTACGTGTCCTCCCTGCCCGAGAAGGTCCCCACCGTCGAGAGCATCGAGCACTACGCGCAGATCGTCCGCGAAAAGGCCACCCGGCGCCGGCTGCTCGAGGCCGCACGCGGCATCGCCGAGCAGGTGGGCGAGATCCCCGACCTCTCCGAGCTGCTCGACGGCGCCGAGCGGGCCGTCTTCTCGGTGTCCCAGGCGCGCCGGCAGCCGGAGTGGACGCCGCTCTCCGTGCTCATCGACCACGAGTACCACCGCATCAACCAGATCCAGGAGCACGGTGGGGAGGTGGTGGGCGTCACCACCGGGTTCACCGATCTCAACCGCATCCTGCAGGGCTTCCACCCGGGCGACCTCGTGGTCCTGGCCTCTCGGCCCGGCATGGGCAAGACGGCGCTCGCCCTCAACTTCGCCCGCAACGCCGCGGCCGAGGGCGGTGTCGCGTCTGCGGTCTTCTCGTTGGAGATGCCCGCGGGGCAGCTCGCGAGCCGGCTCCTCTGCGCCGAGGGTCGCGTGGACAGCAAGAAGATGCGCTCGGGCCGCCTCAACCGGCACGACGAGTGGCCCCGCCTGTCGGACGCGGGGGAGCGCCTGCACCAGATGCCCATCTTCATCGACGACACGCCCGCGCTCACGGTGTTGCAGCTGCGGTCCCGCGCACGTCGACTCCGCGCCGACCGCAAGGACCTCGGCCTCGTGGTGGTCGACTACCTCCAGCTCATGCAGGGGGCGGGCGGTTATCGGGAGAGCCGGGAGCAGGCCATCTCGGGCATCAGCCGGGGCTTGAAGGCCCTCGCGAAGGAGCTCCTGGTGCCGATCGTGGCCCTCTCCCAGCTCAACCGTGGGGTGGAGTCCCGGGAGGACAAGCGCCCCAACCTCTCCGACCTCCGGGAGTCGGGTGCCATTGAGCAGGACGCCGACGTCATCCTGTTCATCTACCGGGACGAGTACTACCACCCCGACACCCGCCAGAAGGGCGTTGCGGAGGTGAACGTGGCCAAGCACCGGAATGGCCCCACCGACACGGCGAGGCTCCTCTTCCAGGGCGAGTACTTTCGGTTCGACAACCTCGATCCCCACCACGATCAAGGCGAGTACCGGTGACGCCCGGCCACCTCGCGCTCCTCGTCGCGCTGGGTCATGCGGCGGCCGACCCGCCGGCGGTCGCACCTCCCCCAGTCGCGGAGGTCGGGAGCCCGGATCTGAGGATCGGGTCGGCCGTCGTCCTCGTGCTGCTCGACGGGCAGCGCCTCGACGGCACCTTCGCCGGGTTCGAGGGCCGGGCCGTGCGCCTCTCGGGGTCGCGCGGCGTCGCGCCGATCCCCCTCGCCCTGGTCTCGGCGGTCGAGGTCGAGGGCCGGACCTGGAGCCGCGAGGCCTTCCTCGATGGGGCTCGCCGGGCGGCCGAGGCCCTGCCCCCGCTCGCGGTGCCTCCCCCCGCCCTGCCCCTCGCGGCGTCCTTCGCCTGGGCGGGAACGGGCCACCTGCTGCTCGGCGACACCCGCACGTTCCTCGGCTACGCCGCGTTCGACGCCATTCTCGTGGGCTCGGGCGCGGTGTTCGCCCTGCAGCGGCAGTGGGGTGCGCTCGCACCGGTGGTGGTGCTGGACGTGCTCCTCCGGGGCTGGTCGGGAGGAGCGAGCGCCCGCGAGGCCGCCCGCCGGCGGGCCCTGCGCCGGGTCCAAGAGGCCCAGCCCGGAGCGGAGGCGCCCCCCCAGGGGGACCCGCAGCCACCGGCCGGTCTTGACAGGTAGACACGGATTCCCTTATCTATCCCCGACCGTGCCCCGGTCCGGACGAGCGGCCGGGAGTTCGAATTCCACTCGCCAGGAGCCCAGCGCGCGCCATGGAGACCGAAGCCGTCCTCAAGGAGTTCGATTTTCTCGTCGAAAAGTACGCCCAGCACCGGCATTACATCGACAAGGCCCGCGCTCACTCCACGGGGTTCAACCCGGCGGTGGTGGAGAAGGTCATCCTCGACCACGAGATCCATGCCTCCGAGGTCGCCGATCGGATCCTCCCCCTGGTCCCCCGGATCCAGGAGGTCGTCGCCGACGTGGAGGCGCGTGCCTCCGATCTCGAGAAGGCCCGCTCGGAGGTCGACGAGCGCATGCAGGAGCTCAAGCTCCGGCAGGTCATCGGCGAGATGGACGACGCCGAGTTCGACGAGGCCGCATCGGCGATTGAGGGCGATTTCCGGCAGTCCGCGACCCAGCTCGAGGCCCTGAGGAAGGAGCGCGAGGCCTTCGGCCGCTCCCTCGATCGCTGGGTCGAGCTCGCGCGCGAGGCCAGGCAGGCCACCGGGCTCGACGAACCGCCCCCCGCGCCCGTCCAGATCGAGGACGACGGCGCCCAGGTGGAGGTGGTGGACGACGAGGCGATCGGCCAGCACGTCACCCGGGGCGCCATGGTGGAGGACGTCTCCCCCGTGTTCGCCGAGCCCGCGGCTCCGCGCGTGGAAGCCGACGTCGTCGAGTTCGGCGCCGTGGAGCCCGAGGCCGACGACGGCGCCGACGTGGATCTCGCGCTCCTCGGGGAAGGCGGCGGATCCGGCGAGGCGCCCGAGGCCATCGACATCTCCCCCGAAACCCCCGCCGCCGCGGACAGCCGGCACGCCCTGCTCCTGTACCAGGAGGGCACACCCGAGGAGCAGATCTACCCGTTCACCGGCGACACTCTCACCATCGGGCGCGGTCGCGACAACGACATCCAGATCAAGAACGACTCCAAGGTCTCCCGCTACCACTGCAAGCTGTTCCGGCGGGGTGCCAACTTCTACATCGAGGACAACAAGTCCTCCAACGGCACCCTGGTCGGAGGCGAGCTCGTCACCGAGCACCGGCTCCTCGGTGGCGAGGAGATCATCATCGGAGAGACCTTCTTCCGCTTCCGGATCATGGATTAGCACCACGGAAAGGGACGACGCACGCACGGTCGACGGCAGGGGTGCCCCTCCGGGACGCACCCCTGGAGGATCGAGGGGGAGACGGCGCCGCATGGCACGCAGGAAAGCACAGGAAAATCCAAGGTACTACACCACGTTCCAGGTCGCGCAGCTCCTCGGCGTGAGCGCACCTGCGGTCGTCAACTGGACCAACGACGGCCTCCTCGCCGCGCACCGGACCCCGGGCGGGCACCGCCGGATCGCGCGTGACGACCTCGTGGCCTTCGCCCGGACCCGCGGCCTCCCCCTCCCACCCGCGCTCGACGATCATTCCGACGGCCGCCTGAGGGTCCTGGTCGTGGACGACCAGGTGGACTTCTGCGAGATGATCCGCGAGTTCCTCCTCCTGAAGGGCGGGTTCCAGGTGGAGACGGCCAACAGCGGCTTCGCGGCCGGGCTGGCCGTGGCGCGGCTCGGGCCGGACGTCATCCTCATGGACCTCATGATGCCGGACATGGACGGTTTCGACGTCCTTCGTCGGCTGCGCCGCTCCGAGGAGACCCGGGGCATCCCGGTCGTCGCCTGCACCGGGTACCGGGATCCCGAGATCGAGCGCCGGATCGACGCCGAGGGATTCGATTCGTTCCTCGAGAAGCCGCTCCGGTTGGAGGCACTCGTTGAGACCCTCCGGGACCTGGGCCGACCCCGCGTACGCCTGCGCGCCCGCCGCTGACGGCCGTCAGCCTTCCCGCACCGGCCGAGGGGGCGCGGACAGGGGCAGGGGCGTACGCGTGCACCCGCGGCGCCGCCTCACCACCTCGGCGGCGATGGCCACCGCGATCTCCTCGGGCGTCTCGGCGCCGATGTCGAGCCCGACCGGGGCCGAGATCCGCTCGACGCGGGCCGGATCCGCGCCCGCGGCAAGGAGATCCGCGTGGAGAACCGCCACCTTGGCCCGGCTCCCGATGCACCCGAGCCATGCCCAGGGCCGACCCACGGTCCGCTCCACCACGAGCGTGTCGTGGGCGTGGCCGTGGGTCGCCACCAGGATCCAGGTGTCCCGGTCGAAGCACAAGGCCTCGATGGCCTCGCCGGGCGTCGCCACCACGAGTTCGCAGCCCGGGAAGCGCTCCGCCGTGGCCTGATCGGGGCGCTCGTCCACGATCGTGACCCGGAAGCCGAGGGCGACGAGGAGCGGCGCCGTGGCGCGAGCGACGTGGCCGGCGCCGAATACGAGCATGCGGGGACGACCCGCCAGCGGGTCCAGGAAGAGCTCCATGCGGCCCCCGCAGGCCATGCCCATGTCCCCGGCGAGGTCCACCGCGAGCCGCCGGGGTACCCCGGTGCCCAGAACGTCGAGGGCCTGGGCCCGGACCCGGTGCTCCACCGATCCGCCGCCGATCGTGCCCACGGTGCTCCCGTCGGCCCGGACCAGCATCCGGGCTCCGGCGCCGCGGGGAGCGGACCCCTCCGAGGCCAGCACCGTGACGAGGACCGCTGCGCGACCCGCTTCCATCTCCCGGACGGCCGCCTGCAGCACCTCCACGCACACCTCCTAGGGCAGGTACTCCAGCGGATCGACCTGCTCCCCGTCCACCAGCAGCTCGAAGTGCAGGTGGGGTCCGGTGGTCCGGCCGCTGGAGCCGAGGGCCGCCACGAGCTGGCCCACCTCCACCGTCTGGCCCTCCATGACGTAGTGAGCCGTGTTGTGGGCGTACCGCGTGTGGATGCCGTGCCCGTGGTCGACCTCCACCATGCGCCCGTAGCCGTAGTGGTACCCGGCGAAGGTCACCACGCCCGGGGCGACGGCGTAGATGGGGGTGCCCCGATCACCGGCCAGGTCGATGCCGGTGTGGAACTTCCAGCGCCGGCTGAACGGGGAGCGGCGGTAGCCGAAGCCCGACGAGAGGACGGCGTGCACGGGCCAGATCCGGGGGAAGGCTGATCGATACGAGCGCCAGTCCTCGAGATCCTGCACCATGGCGCTCATGCGGGGCTCCATCCGGTGGACGAGGTGGACCAGCTGCCGCGCTCGCGCCTCGACCGCCATCGCCCACAGCTCCGCCGGTCGGATGTCGCCGGGGACGACGTCCTCGTCGCCGAACTCGGTGGGGATCTCCTCCATCGGCTCGCCGTCCTCGCCCGGCCGGATCGGGCGCTCGTCGCCCTGCGGGCGGGCGGGCAGGTCCTCGCCCCAGAGCGCTCGCCACTCCCGGGCCTCGTCCTCGTCGAGGGCGCCGGTCCCGGGGAGGTCGGAGGCGGCCGCGAGGTGGCGGATCTGGGTGTCGTACAGACGGATCCGCCGGATGGCGTCCTGGAGATCCTCCACGTCGTGCTCGATGGAGGCCAGGTGACTGCGGAGGGCGACGTTCTCCTCGGCGAGCCCGCCGTAGCCCCAGATCCGGGTCCAGACCATGCCGAGCACGCCCATCCCCACCACGAAGAGCACGGCCAGCAGCACGGCAGCGGAGCGCACTCGGTTGAGGTGGAGGTGGGAGATCGTGATCTCCCGCACGCGGTGCCGCCCGCGGTCCGGGACGAGGAGGACGGTCCAGCCGCCCTGCGGGCCCGGATCGTCCGGTGGGGTCACGGCACGTCCTCGATGCGGGTGACGAGCGTGGTGATGTTGTCCTCCCCGCCGCGCGTGCAGGCGAGGTCCACGAGCCGCCGCACGGCGGCCTGGGGGGGGAGGGTGCGGACCGTCTCGCCCATCTCGGCCGGATCCACGAGGTTGGAAAGCCCGTCTGTGCAGAGGAGGAAGAGGTCGTCCCGCCGGACGGGCCGGACCTGGATGTCCACGTCCACCTCCTCCTGGTAGCCGAGCGAGCGCGTGATGATGTTGCGGAGCTTGTGGTGCTTCGCCTCCTCGGCGGTGAGGACGCCCGCCCGGACCTTCTCGTTGACGAGCGAGTGGTCCTCGGTCAACTGCTCGATCGTGTCGGCCCGGACGAGGTACGCGCGCGAGTCCCCCACGTGGGCCACGAATGCGTTGCCCTGCTCGACCAGGAGCACCAGGACCGTGGTGCCCATGCCCTTGTACTCCGGCTCGGCGCTGGCCTTCTCGTAGATCCGCTTCCCCGCGAGCCGGATGGCGTACCGGAGCTTCTCGCGGGTGGCCTCGGTGGCGTCTTCGAGCGAGGATCGGGGCTGCCGGGTCTCCACGGCCGTGAGCACCTCCTCGACCGTGTTGACGGCGATGCAGCTGGCCATCTCGCCGCCCACGTGCCCGCCCATGCCGTCGCAGACCACGAAGAGGTTGAGGTCGTCGTTGATGAGGTAGGCGTCCTCGTTGTTCGTGCGCTTGACGCCGACATCGGTGATGGCGCAGGAGGTGAGGCGCATCGTGGGGCTCCAGCCGCGGGGATCCGGTGCGGGTGGAGGGACCCGCGACGGGCTACCTGGAGGGCAATCCCTTATCCGGGTTTTGCCCTCCACGGAGACGATGTGGCGAAGAAGTGCCTCGGAGGCGCACTCCTGACGGTTGCCTACCTGCTGCTCGCGGTGGTGGTCTCCTGGCCGCTCGTCCTCCGTCCCGCCACGAGCCTCCTGGGCTACCCCAACGTGGACGGGTTCGACACGGTCCACCTCCGCGGCGCGATCACCGAGCTGCTCCGCCACCCCGCCGGCCTCACCTCCATGGCCGCCTACTGGCCGGCGGGGTTCCAGCCGCTGTCGCTCACCCCCAACCTCCTGGATCACCTGCTGGCCGCGCCGCTGGTCCTGCTCCTCCCGTTCCCCCTGGCCGACAACCTCTGGTGGCTCCTCGCGCTCACGCTGAACGGGCTCGCGGGCCACCACCTCGGCCGCCGGCTGGGAGGCACCCACGGTGCCGGAGCCCTGGTGGGCGTAGCCTGGGCCACGGCCGAGTGCGTGCTGAGGGAGGCCAACCTCCACCACGCGCCCCAGGCCCTCGCGCCCTTCGCGCCCCTCTACCTGGCCGCGCTCCTGGATGTGCTCGAGGGGGGCGGCCGGCGGGCGGCGCTCCGGGCGGGACTCTGGTTCGGCCTCGCCAGCCTCGGCTACTGGTACACGGGGCTCTTCCTGGCGGTGGGATCGCTCGGGCTCGTGGCGCTCCGGCGTGCACGGATCCTCGCCCTCCTGCCCGGGGTGCTGCTGGCGGCCGTCCTCGTGATCCCCGCGCTCCTGCCCTGGCTCGTGCACTGGGCCGACCTCCCGGTGGCCGCCCCGGCCCAGACGGCGGCCGCCCACGTCGCCATCGCCGAGCTCGAGGCCGTGCCCACGGCGGACCGGATGGCGGCGCTCCACGGCAGCGATCCGCTCTTCCCGTTCCGAGCCACGCCCATCGACCGCTCCAACCGGGTGGGCGTGGTGCTGCTCGTGGCCGCGGTCCTGGGGGCGCGGCGGTTCCCGTCCTGGCAGCGGTGGGGCCTGGTGGCCATGGCGGTCGCAGGCGCGCTGTTCGTGCTCGGCCCGGTCCTGAAGGCCGGCGAGTCGCCCGTGCTCGTCGCGGGCCGCACGGTGCCGCTGCCCTTCGCGTGGCTCGCGGCGCTGGGGCCCTGGTTCGCCAGGCTCGACTGGCCCGAGCGGTGGGGCTGCCTCGTGGCGCTGGGCTGCGCTGGACTGGCCGCCCGGACGCCGCGGCCCTGGATCCCGGCCGGGCTCCTGCTCGTGGAGGGGATCCTGCTCTCGGGCAACCTGCCTCTCGCCACTCAGGATCTCCACCTCCTGGAGCACTGGCGGGTACTCGGCCGGGCCGACGGCGCCGTGCTCGAGCTCCCGCTCTCGCGCTGGGGCCTCGATGCCTCGGTCGTGGGCCTCCATCGCCGCTACCACGGGCGTCCGAGCGCCAACCCCATGCTCCTGCCCCCCGGCGCCGTACCGCCGCTCGCGTGGAAGGAGTGGACCGTGCGGCAGCCGTTCCTCCAGTGGCTGCAGGCCTACGAGGACCGGAAGATGCCCGAGGATCCCGAGGTGGATCTCGTGGCCGCGCTCGCCCGGTCGGGCATCGGGGCGGTGGCCCTCGACGCCGAGCCGCACGGGGTGCTGACCGACGGTCGCGCCCGCAACTTCCGGAAGCGGCTCGCGCGCGTCCTGGGTCCCCCCGACGACTACGGCGTGGTGGTCGTGTGGTGGACCCGTCCGCCGGTGGAGAGGGCACCTCCCACCGTGCCGGACGGCGACGCCTGGCGCACCGCGGCCGCGCGGTGGCGCCGGCTCCACCCCGAGCCGGAGCGGGACACCCTCATCCGCTCCTACCAGCAGGTCCGGGAGGGCTCGGGGACGAGCGGCACATCGCCTTGACCCGGCCCGGGCCGGTGCGCACCTTCGGCGCCGCTCCGGTCCCTCCGAAGGTCCCGACCCGCCTTTGGTGGCCCCTGCCCGGTCCCCGCCTTACTTGGCGGGCCACCTCCCCCGTCGCCCGGAGGTCTCCCATGCTCGAACGCGCCACAAGCCTCGTCCGCCGCGTCGTCGGTACGCGCAACGACCGTGAACTCAAGCGGATGCAGCCCATCGTCAACCGCATCAACGAGCTCGAGGCCACCTTCAAGCCGATGAGCGACGAGGAATTGAGGTCGAGCATCGCGGCGTTACGGGAGCGCGTGGCCAATGGCGCGGCCCTCGACGACCTCCTGCCCGACACCTTCGCCGTGGTGCGGGAGGCGGCCGTGCGGGCGCTCGGGGAGCGCCCGTTCGACGTCCAGCTCATGGGCGGGATCGTCCTCCACCGGGGCCGCATCGCCGAGATGAAGACGGGCGAGGGCAAGACGCTGGTGGCCACCCTGCCGGTCACGCTCAACGCCCTCACGGGCCGGGGCGTCCACATCGTCACCGTCAACGACTACCTCGCCTCCCGCGACGCCGAGTGGATGGGTCGGATCTACAACCTCCTCGGCCTCTCGGTGGGCCGCATCCTGTCCTCCGAGCGGGACGACGAGGTGAAGCGCGCCGCCTACGCCTGCGACGTCACCTACGGCACCAACAACGAGTTCGGCTTCGACTACCTGCGCGACAACATGAAGTACCGCCTCGAGGACATGGTCCAGCGGGGCTTCCACTACGGCATCGTGGACGAGGTCGACTCCATCCTCATCGACGAGGCCCGCACCCCGCTCATCATCTCCGGCCCGACGCGGGATCCGGTGGACCTCTACCTGCTCATCGACGGCGTGGTCCCCCTGCTCCAGAACGAGCTCGACTACACCGTCGACGAAAAGCACAAGGGCGTCACGCTCACGGACCAGGGCGTGGACAAGATCGAGCGCCGCCTGGGCATCGACAACCTCTACGATCCCCACAACATGGAGGTCCTCCACAAGGTCGACCAGGCGCTCAAGGCCCACATGCTCTTCAAGCGCGACCGCGACTACGTGGTGCGCGAGGGGCAGGTGGTGATCGTGGACGAGCACACCGGCCGCCTCATGGTGGGCCGGCGGTGGTCGGACGGGCTGCACCAGGCCATCGAGGCCAAGGAGCGCGTGCAGATCGAGGCCGAGAGCCAGACGTACGCCACCATCACGTTCCAGAACTTCTTCCGCATGTACGAGAAGCTGGCCGGCATGACGGGCACGGCCGAGACCGAGGCCGAGGAGTTCTACAAGATCTACAAGCTCGAGGTATCGGCCATCCCCACCAACGTGGCCGTCAACCGCACCGACCACGACGACGTCGTCTACAAGACCCAGATGGAGAAGTTCCGGCGGGTCATCGAGGACATCGAGGACTGCCGCAGGCGCGGGCAGCCCGCCCTCGTGGGCACGGTGTCGGTGGAGAAGTCCGAGATCCTCTCCCAGATGCTCCACAAGCAGGAGATCCCGCACGAGGTCCTGAACGCAAAGAACCACGCTCGCGAGGCCATGATCATCGCTCAGGCCGGACGTCGGTCCGCGGTCACGATCTCCACGAACATGGCCGGCCGCGGCACCGACATCAAGCTCGGCGGCGACCCCGCAGGTCTCGCTCGGGACGAGGCCGATCCGACCCAGAATCCCGAGGGTCATGCCGCGGCGCTCCAGCGGTTCCGCACGATCTGCCGGACCGAGCGCGAGGAGGTGGTTGCGGCGGGCGGGCTCCACATCATCGGCACCGAGCGCCACGAATCCCGGCGCATCGACAACCAGCTCCGCGGTCGCTCGGGTCGCCAGGGCGATCCCGGGTCCAGCCGCTTCTACCTCTCCCTCGAGGACGACCTCCTGCGGATCTTCGGGAGCGACAAGATCGTGGTGTGGATGGAGCGGATGGGTCTCAAGGACGACGAGCCCATCGAGCACCGGTGGATCACCAAGTCCATCGAGAACGCCCAGAAGAAGGTCGAGGGCTACCACTTCAACATCCGCAAGAACCTCCTCGAGTACGACGACGTGCTCAACGCCCAGCGCAAGGCGGTCTACGAGCTCAGGCGCCAGGCCCTCATGGGCGAGAACGTGCGGGAGATGATCCAGGATTCGCTCCGCAACCTCGTGGACGACGTCATGGACGAGTGCATGGCGGAGGGCGTCCACCCCGAGGACTGGGACGTCACCGGGATGAAGGAGCGTCTGGCGCAGAACCTCGGCTACCGGTGGGAGGAGCCCGACGACGCGATCCGGGACCGTGCCGTGTCGGACATCCGGGCCCACCTGAACGAGGTCGTCCAGGCCACCTACCAGGCCCGCGAGGTGGCGGTGGGCGAGGAGCGGATGCGCCGGGCCGAGCGGTTCTTCCTCCTCCAGCACGCGGACCAGCTCTGGAAGGATCACCTGCTCGCGATGGACCGCTTGCGCGACGGCATCGGGCTGCGCGGCTACGGCCAGCGCAACCCCCTCCTCGAGTACAAGAAGGAGGGATTCAGCATGTTCCACACCATGGCGGCCCTCCGCGACGAGGCCCTCGTCCGCTCGCTCCTGCAGTTCCAGCCCAGCCCGGATCTCGACGTCGCCTTCGAGATGTCGTCGCGCGCCCAGGTGCGTCGCGCGGCGCGCCAGGTCCTCCCCCAGACCCGGGAAGCGCCGCCGGTCGGCGCCCTGGCCGGTCTCGACGCCCCCGCCGTGGAGCCCGAGGAGATGGCCCGCCGCCTCGCGGCGCTCGGACAGGCGCCGGTGCCCGACAACGACGATGCCGCACCCGAGGTCCAGCGACCGGCGCCCGGGCTCGAGACACGCGCCTTCGCCAAGGCCCACGGCGTGCGGCGCAACGATCCCTGCCCGTGCGGCTCCGGCAAGAAGTACAAGAAGTGCTGCGGGGAGGGGGAGGGCTAGCGAGCCGGGCACCTCCGGGCCCGGGCGCGTTGCCGTCACCGGGCCGCCATGCTACACGCGGGGGGCTCGGACCCCCCGGTCCGGGACTTCACACGCCGGACCCCCGTGACGCTCCCCGGTGCCCCCTCGGGGGTCGGAGCGCACGCCGGCGGAGGTTCAACCCAACCGGGCTCGACGCCCACGGGCCGCCCCTCGGGGCCGCCCCGGAGATCCACATGACCGTCTCGCTCCGCGAACTGCTCGAGGCGGGCGTGCACTTCGGCCACCAGACGCGCCGGTGGAACCCGAAGATGCGGCCCTACATCTACGGGCAGAAGAACCGCGTCCACATCATCGATCTGCAGAAGACCGCCCGCGCCCTCGTGGAGGCCGCCCGGTTCACCACGAGCAACGTGGCCCGGGGCAGGTCGGTCCTGTTCGTCGGCACCAAGCGCGCCGCCCAGGAGATCGTGGCCAGCGAAGCCCACCGCGCGGGCATGTACTGGGTGAACTACCGCTGGCTGGGCGGCACCCTCACCAACTTCCAGACCGTCCGGCGGTCCATCGAGCGCCTCACCACGCTCGAGCGCGCCCGCGACGAGGGGCGGTTCGAGCTCATCTCCAAGAAGGACGCGCTCTCCGCCGTCCGCGAGATCGAGAAGATGGAGCGCTCGCTCGGCGGCATCAAGGAGATGAAGGACCTCCCCGGAGCCCTGTTCATCATCGACCCCAAGCGGGAGGCCATCGCGGTGCGCGAGGCCGTCAAGCTCAAGATCCCGGTCGTGGGCCTCTGCGACACCAACTGCGATCCCGACGGCATCACGTACGTGATCCCTGGCAACGACGACGCCATCAAGTCCATCCAGCTCTTCACCACGGCCATCGCGGAGGCCTGCGTCGAGGGCGCGCACGTGAGTCGCACCGATGCGCCCGTGGTCACCCCACGGGTGGACGAGAGCGTCGAGATCGTGCGCCGCAAGGCCGTGCACGAGGAGCCCGCCGCCGAGGAGCCGGACGAGGCAGGCGAGGAGTAGGAACCCTACCCGAGATCGGAGTCACCATGGCGACCCTGGACGACATCAAGACCCTGCGCGAGCGCACGGGCGCTGGCATCCTCGACTGCAAGAAGGCGCTCGCCGAGTGCGACGGCGACATGGACAAGGCCGTGGACTGGCTGCGGGCCAAGGGCCTCGCGGCCAGTGCCAAGAAGGCGGGCCGCATCGCGGCCGAGGGGCTGGTCCTGTCCTACATCCACGGCGGCGGCCGCATCGGCGTGCTCGTGGAGGTGAACTGCGAGACCGACTTCGCGGCGCGGACCGAGGCCTTCAAGCACCTGGTGCACGAGCTGGCCATGCAGGTGGCGGCCCACTCCCCGGAGTGGGTCTCCGTCGAGGACGTGCCCGCCGACGCGATCGCCAAGGAGCGGGCCGTGCAGCGGGCCCGCGTCCTGGAGGAGGGCAAGGCCGAGGCGGTGGCCGACCGCATCGTGGAAGGCCGCATCCAGAAGTGGTACCAGGAGGTGTGTCTCCTCGAGCAGACCTGGTTCCGCGACGAGTCCAAGAGGATCCGCGACCTCGTGGGCGAGGTCGTGGGATCCATCGGCGAGAACGTGAAGGTGCGGCGGTTCGTCCGCTGGGCGGTCGGCGAGGGTCTCGAGAAGCGCCAGGACGACTTCGCCTCCGAGGTGGAGGCCCAGGCCCAGCAGGCCCGGGCCTGACCCGGTGGGCGGACCTCCTCCGCGGGACGTGGCCATGACGGGCCCGGCGGCGGACGGCGGACCGGCCTGGACGCGCGTCGTCCTGAAGCTCTCGGGCGAGATGCTCGCGGGCGGCGGGGAGAGTGCCATCCAGCCCGGGGTGATCGGCCGCATCGCGGCGGAGGTGGCCGAGGTGAACGCCCTGGGCGTGCAGATCGCCCTCGTCATCGGTGGCGGGAACATCTTCCGCGGCGTCGCCGGCGCCTCCCGTGGCATGGACCGTGCCCAGGCCGACACCATGGGCATGCTCGCCACCGTGATCAACGGCCTGGCCCTCCAGGACGCCCTCGAGCGGACCGGCTGCCCCACCCGGCTCATGACCGCATTGGCCATGCCCCAGGTGGCTGAGCCGTACATCCGGCGCCGGGCCGCGCGGCACCTCGAGAAGGGCCGCGTCCTGGTGCTCGCCGCCGGCACCGGCAGTCCCTACGTCTCGACCGACACGGCGGCGGCCCTGCGCGCTGCCGAGCTCCATGCCGAGGTGCTGCTCAAGGGCACCAAGGTGGACGGCGTCTTCGACCGCGATCCGGCCCGATTCCCCGACGCCGTCCGGTTCGACCGGGTCAGCGCCATGGAGACCCTCCAGCGCGGCCTCGGGGTGATGGACGCCACCGCCATCGCCCTCTGCATGGAGAACGGGCTACCCATCGTGGTGTTCGACGTGACCCGTCCGGGTGGCCTCCTGCGGGTGGTCCTCGGCGAGCCGGTCGGCACCCGGGTCGAGCCCCGCCAGGGCACCCACGAGCCCACTGGAGGATGAATGGAGGAGTACCTCGAGAGCCTGAAAGACGACATGGAGAAGTGCGCCGAGGGCTTTCGGAAGGACCTCGGCACGGTACGCACCGGTCGCGCCTCACCCCAGATCCTGGATGGCGTCCAGGTCGCGGTGTCGTCCTACGGCGCCACCATGCCGCTCAACCAGCTGGCCACTGTGACCGCGCCCGACCCCCGCCTCCTCGTGGTGAACGCCTGGGACAAGACCACCCTCGGGGACATCGAGCGGGCCATCACGGCCTCCGGGCTCGGCCTCAACCCCCAAGGGGACGGCAACGTCGTCCGCGTGCCCATCCCCGCCCTCACCGGGGAGCGTCGCCAGGAGCTCGTCAAGGTCGTACGGCGGCTGCAGGAGGAGGCCAGGGTGAAGGTGCGCGGCGTGCGGCGCGAGTACAACGACCTCTTCCGCGACCTGGAGGCCGATCGCGAGATCACCCAGGACGATCTCGATCGCGCGCTCAAGCGGGTCCAGGACCTCACCGACGAGTACGTGAAGAGAGTGGACGCCATGGCCGCCCAGAAGGAGAAGGAGGTCCTCGACGTCTGATGGGCACCACCGTCCCCCGGCACGTCGCGATCATCATGGACGGCAACGGCCGCTGGGCCCGCGCCCGCGATCTGCCCCGCGTGGAGGGGCACAAGGCGGGCGCCGACAGCGTCCGCGAGGCGGTCTCCACCTGCCGGGAGATCGGCGTCGAGGTCCTCACGCTCTACGGATTCTCCACCGAGAACTGGCGCCGCCCGCGCGACGAGGTGGAGACGCTCATGGGGTTGCTCCACCGCTACGCGCTCGAGGAGCGCCGCGAGCTGCTCGAGAAGCGGATCCGGGTCCGGGTCCTCGGGCAGCCCTGGCGTCTGCCCAAGGTGGTGCAGCGGGCGCTCGGCGAGCTCTGCAAGTCCTCCGGCGCCCGGCCCCACGCGATGACCCTCAACCTCGCCCTCTCCTACGGGGGTCGCTCGGAGATCGTCGAGGCGGCCCGCGCCATCGCCGAGGAGGTCGGCAGCGGCCGCATCCGACCCGACGACGTGGACGAGGCCGCCTTCGCCGCCCGGCTCCAGACCGCGGGGCAGCCGGATCCGGACCTCCTCATCCGCACCTCGGGCGAGATGCGGCTGTCCAACTTCCTCCTCTGGCAGGTGGCCTACACCGAGATCGTGGTGGTGGACACCCTCTGGCCCGACTTCCGTCGCGCCCACCTGCTGGCCGCCATCGAGGAGTTCGGACGCCGCAGCCGCCGTTTCGGCGGCGTGACCGCGCCGTCGCCGGAGGGCTAGGCCATGTGGACCCGGATCGCGGCCGGTGTCGGCGGCGCCGCGGTGGTGCTGCCCGCCCTCTGGTTCGGGGGGGTGGCGGCGGTGGACGTCGTGTGCTGGATCCTCCTCCTCGTGGGGTGCATCGAGTACGGCCGGATCGCGTTCCCTGCGTCCGAGCCGGAGTCCCGCTGGACCGTGGTCCTGGGCGGAGCCGCGGTCTTCGGGGCCACGGTGTACCCCGGCGGGGACGTCCGCCAGACCGGCCCGGTGATCACCCTCGGGGTGCTCGCCGTCTTCGTCATGGTGATGGCCATGCGGCGGGACCTGGCGGGGGCGTTCGACCGGGTCGGCCGCCTCGTGCTCGGCCTCGTCTACCCGGCCCTGCTCCTGGCCTGGGTGCCGTTGCTCCGGCGGCTTTCCCCGGACGAGTACGGCCGGAACGTCGTCTTCCTGCTCCTGGCCTGCATCTGGCTGGGCGACACGGGCGCCTACTTCGCCGGTCGCACCTTCGGGCGCCATCGCCTCGCGCCCCGCCTCTCCCCCAAGAAGACGTGGGAAGGGGTCGTGGGCGGCCTGGCTGCCTCCGTCGCCGCCGCGCTCGTCTTCACCTGGGCCCTCGCCCCCCCCTGGAACGCCTGGCAGGCGGCCGGGATCGGTGCCGTCGTATGCACCGCCGGCATCGTGGGCGATCTCGCCGAGTCCATGCTCAAGCGCGCCGTGGGCGTGAAGGATTCGGGCACCTTCCTCCCGGGCCACGGCGGGGCGTTGGACCGGATCGACTCAGTGCTCTTCGGGGCGCCCGCGCTCTACTTCCTGCTGGTGGTGCTGGGTTGACGATCGTCGCAGCCGTCCTGTTCCTCGGGATCCTCATCTTCGTCCACGAGGCGGGCCACTTCCTGGTGGCCAAGGCCTTCGGGGTGGGCGTGGAGGTCTTCTCCTTCGGATTCGGCCGCCGTCTCCTGGGCTTCCACTGGCACGGCACCGATTACCGGCTCTCGCTCGTGCCCTTCGGGGGCTACGTCCGCCTGCGGGGCGCGGATCCCTTCAGCGAGGAGGAGGGCCGCGAGGCCGTCACCCTGCCCGACGGCGACCGCGTGGACCTGGCCTCCCTGCAGTCCCGGCCGGTCTGGCAGCGCCTGGCCATCTACGCCGCCGGACCGGCGGCCAACGTGGTCCTGCCCTACTTCCTCTTCGTGATCCTCCTCATGGGCGGCGAGCCGCAGTCCGCCTCCGTCGTGGGCACCGTCCTGGGCGGCAGCCCCGCCGCCCTCGCCGGGGTGCAGCCGGGCGACGAGGTGGTCGAGGTGGCGGGCCGGCGCGTGGCCACCTGGAGCGACCTCGAGGGTGCGTGGCGCGAGGTGGCCGGCGCCGACGCCGTGCCCGTGCGCGTGGTGAGGGCCCGACGCGATCTCCACCTGACGGTCCGGCCCGTGGCACTCCCCGCGGACGGACAGCCAGCCCGCACCGTCGAGGACGTGGGCATGCGGATGGAGGTCCCCTCCACGGAGGTCACCATCCTCTCGGCCGACAGCCCGGCGGGCCGGGCCGGGCTGGCCCCGGGCGACCGCGTGGAGTCGGTGGACGGCGTCGCGGTCTCCGACTGGCGGACCCTCGGCGCGGCGCTCGCCGGCGCAGGGGACCGCGTGACGCTCGAGGTGCGGCGGGGCGGTCAGCGCCTGGCCCCGGTGCTCGTCGCGGAGCCCAGATGGCCCCCGGGGGAGGCCGCGGGGCTGCTCGAGGGAGCGCCCACCGCCCGCTGGGGTCTCGCCACGGCCACGCTCGGCGTCGAGGAGGTCGGCGAGGACAGCCCAGCGTACCGGGCCGGCATCCGCGCCGGCAGCGTGCTGCTCGCGGTGGATGGCCGGCGCACGGACTCCTGGAGCGAGGTGCTGGAGGCGGTGGCCGCCACAGCCCTGGAGGGGGAGGGTCGGGCCCGTGCCACCGACGTCGCCGTCTTCCAGGAGGGCGTCTTCCGTACCTTCCGGGTCCAGCCCGACGTGATCCAGGATACCGACGCCTTCGGCCGGTACTACCATCGCCCCGTCCTCGGCGTGGTCCGCGGGGGATCGTGGACCGCATACCCGACGATCCGCGTCTATTATCCCTTCCACCAGGCGCTGGTGCGCGCGGGCGAGGAGACCGTGGGACTGGTGACGTTCACCGTCGGCCAGATCGGGCGGCTCCTGACCGGGGAGGCCTCCCCCAAGGACAGCCTCGGCGGCCCGGTGGAGATCGTGCGGCAGGCCACCGCGGCCGCCCGCGCCGGCATCTTCGACATCGCCCGTCTTCTGGGCATGATCTCGATCTCGGTCGGCATCTTCAACCTCCTGCCGGTCCCCGTGCTCGACGGCGGGCACCTCCTCTTCTACGGCGTGGAGGCCGTCCGGGGACGGCCCGTGTCCCCGGCGTTCCGGGAGCGGGCCCAGATGGTGGGCGTCATGCTCCTGGTGGCGCTCATGCTCTTCGTCTTCGTGCTCGACGTCGGCCGCTGCGTGGTGGAACGCTGATGCCCCTCGTGCTGGGCCTCGACACCGCAGGCCCGCTCGTCGGGGTGGCCGCGTGGGACGGCGCGCCGGCCGGCATCTGGGGCATGCCCCTGGAGCGCGGCACCGAGCGGAGCCTCGTCCCCGCCGTGCGGGACGTCCTGGCTGGGCGCCGCCCCGACGCCGTGGCCGTCGCCGCGGGTCCCGGCACGTTCACGGGCGTGCGGGTCGGTGTGGCCACGGCGCTGGGCCTGGCCCGGGCCTGGGGCTGCCCGGTGGTCCCGCTGTCCTCACTGGCCATCCGGGCGGTCCTCGCCGCCGGCGAGCCCCGCGTGCTGGTGCTCCTCGATGCCCGGAAGGATCGCTTCTACGCCGGCCTCTTCGACGCGCGCGGCCCGTGGCCCGAACCGCTTGGCGAGGAGTGCGACGCGGTGCTGGACGTCTGCCTCGAGGCCTTGCCGGCCGCGTGCACGGGCGACGGGGTTCCGGGGGTGCGGGAGCGCCTCCTGGCGGCCGGCGGCCGGATCCACGCCTCGGCCGGGGCCAATCCTGCCGTCGCGGCGGCTCGCCTCGGGGCCCTGGCGCTGGCCGTCGGCCGGACGGTGGCGCCCGACCGGGTGCAGATCCGATACCTCCGGCCTCCGGATGCCGTTCCCCGGGTGCCGGGGTTTGACAACCCCCGGGAGCCCTTCTAGGCTAGACTTGCCGGGCCCGTGAACCACCCCCGCCAGGGAGGCCGGATGGACGACGCCGATCGCAGGCTCATCGAGGAACTGCTCCCCAAGGACGAGGAGCTCAAGCAACTCGTGGAGGCCCATCGGGCCTACGAGGCCACGCTCGACGAGATGGGCCGGCGCCGGTTCCTGTCCGATGCCGAGCGCCAGGAGATGGCGCTCTTGAAGAAGAAAAAACTGGCCGGGAAAGATAGGATCCACGAGATCCTCGCCCGCTGGCGCAAGGAGATGGGCACCGGCTGACGCGCCCGGCGTCATGCGCGCTGCCCGTCGTACGCAGCCGCTCGCGCCGGGACCGTCCAGGAGGTGAGCGTGACGGGTCGAATCCGCGTGGGTGTCGCGGGCGCCACCGGCGCCGTGGGCACCGAGATCCTCGGCCTCCTCGGCCGGCGGCACTCGCCGGTCGCCGAGGTCGTACCCATGGCGTCCGCGGATTCGGACGTCCACCAGGTGCCCTTCGCGGGCGGGAGCGTGACGGTCCAGAACCTCCACGCCGAGTCCCTCTCCCGCTGCGACCTCGTGTTCTTCGCCGTGCCCCGGGAGGTGGCTCTCGCCCACCTGCCCGAGGCCCTCGGTGCCGGCGTGCCCGTCATCGATCTCTCGGGCGCGTTGCCGCCGGAGGCCCCCTGCGTGGTCGCCCACGTGAACCGGGCCGATCTCGCGCGGTTCGACGCCCTGCGCGCCGTGGCCTGCCCGCCGGCGGCCGTGACCGCGCTCGCCACCCTCCTGCACCCGGTGCAGAGGGCGGTCCGGGCGCTCCGCTGCCGGGGCCTCGTGCTGCATCCGGCGTCGATCCGCGGCCGGGCGGGCGTCGAGGAGCTGTCGCAGCAGGTCGTGTCGCTCTTCAACAGCCGGACGCCGGTGCACCGGCTGTTCCCCGAGGGGCTGGCCTTCGACGTGGCCCCCATGCTGGGCACGCCCGGGCCCGAGGGCTGGACCGACGTGGAGCGGGCGACCGCCACCCGGGTCGCCGCGCTCCTGGCCCTCGAACCTGCGGACCTCGCCGTGGGCGAGGTCGTGGGACCGTGGTTCAACGGGCTGTGCCTGTCCCTGCACGTGGCGACCGATCCGCCGCTCGACGCCGGGCGGGCGGGGGACCTGCTCGGCGCCGCGCCCGGCGTGCTCCTCGTCCGGGGGTCCGAGGGCCTGCCCCGGCCCCGGGGTGCCGACGGCCACCTGGGCGTGCTCGTCGGGCGCCTCCGCGACGATCCGGCGGGGGAGGGCTTCCACCTCTGGGCGGCAGCGGACGCGGTCCGGTGGGGCGCGGCGGGCAACGCCGTGGCGGTGATGAAGGCCCTCCTGGAGGACGGCCGCATCGGATGACAGGGTGTCCTGCTCCTGGGGGCGGGGAGGACACGATGTCACGGTCCATCCCTCCGGCGGTCCGGATCCCCAGGGCCAGATCCGGCGACGACCCGGATTCGCACCTCGGCGCGATTCTTGCTAGGTGACGGAGCGTCTCCCGGAGGGCCCCCCCCATGCGCCACCCGGTTCTGCTCCTCGCCACCCTCCTCGTCCCCGTCCCCGCGGGCGCCGTGCCGGACCGGGTGGCCGCCGTCCTCGAGGCCGGCACGGCCATCCCCGACCTCGCCGTCACGAGCGACGGAGCCTGGATCGGGTTCGTGGAGGAGGGCGCCGGCGAGGTCTGGATCCTCGACACCTGGACGTGGGACGCCACGGCCTTCGCCCCCTGCCCCTCGGGCAGTCCGTCGGGCGTCACGCTGCGCCTCTCCCCGATCGGGACCCTCGAGGGGTTCGCTGGCTGTTCCGACGGATCCATCGCCCACCTCGTCACGGAGGCCGACGGGAGCCTCCGCTTCGCCGACGCCGGCTTCCCCATCGGGACCGATCCGGTCCTCGCGGTCGAGTGCGACGACACCTACGTCTATGCGGTCGTGGATCCCACCGAGGGGAACCCTGCCGTCCACCGCCTCGATCCGGCCACGTCCACCGTGGACGGCGCGTCGTCCTGGCCGTCCACCCTGGCCCAGAGCGGCTTCCAGGACACCGCGATCACCGAGGGCTTCCTCTTCGTCATCCACGGCGGCGACAACCTCTCCAAGATCGACCTCGCCACGGGGAGCGCGTCGTTATCCCAGGAGAACCTCGGCGGTCGCGACATCGTGGACGTGTACGCCCTGTCGTCCACCGAGGTCTACTGCGCGGACACGAGCGGAGGGGTGCTCCGCTACCTGATCGGATCCAGCGACTGGTCCATCGTGCTCGACGCCGAGGACGACCTCGGCTCCAACACGGCCGTCGGCGTGGACGACGTCTCCGTCGACCCCTCCATGCTGGTCTACGACGCCGACGGCGGCCGGCTCGTGGTGTTCGACTTCGACACCGCGAGCGGGAATCCGGGATCCGAGATCACGCGGTTCGAGGCGGAGGACGTCTCGGAGATCGTGGTCGGCGACGGGTATGCCTTCGGCGGCGGCGGGACGGGCCTCCTCCAGGTCTTCACGGATCGTCCCTGGGTCGAGGTGACCGGCGTGAGCCCGCCCGCGGCGGTGCTCGGGGACGCGGTCCAGGTCGCCTTCACCTCGGATCGCGAAGGCGACTGGGAGATCCGGAGGGGTGGCACGCTCGCCCGGGACGGGGTCCTGCTCGCCTCGGGCGACGTGGAGGAGACCGGCGGCACGGTGGTCGGATCCGTCGAGGTCGACGCCTCCTTCGAGGAGGGCGGCAACGATCTCTGGGTCTTCGTGACCCCCGTGGGAGGCCTCCCGGGCCACGACCTCACGGGCGTCAGCGTGGACAACCCCCCGAGCCGCGTGGACCTGGGCCCCGAGGACGTGGGTTTCGGCAACGCCCAGGTCACGGTCTCCTTCGACGGCATTCCCGACGCCGACCTCGACCATTACCTCGTCTACCTCACCACCACGCCGTTCGAGGCGGAGGACTGGCCCACCGGCGGGCCGGACTTCGACGGCACGGACGAGGTGGAGGCTCCGGCCAAGGTGGTCGCCACGGCGGGCGAGGCGGTCGTCTGCACGCTGTCCCCGCTCACCAACGGGCAGACGTATTATGTGGCGGTCCGCGCCTACGACCGAGGTGGTCAGGAGGGCGAGATGAGCGACGTCCAGAGTGCGACCCCCCAGGAGACCATCGGCGCGGCCAGCCTCGCGGGGGAGACGGGCGGCTGGTGCGGCACGCGGACCCCCCTCTCCCTGGGGCTCGCCCTCGCCGGGCTCCTGATCGCGACCTCCCGCCGCCGGGCCGCCGCCGCGGCGGGGCTCGCGGCGATCGTGCTCCTCGCGCCGAAGCCGGCGCACGCGGGCCACACCAGCCTCGAGATCCGGTACGGCCCCTACCACCCCGTCTCCGAGGCGGTCCAGACCGTCTACGGGGAGGGCGGCCACCAGATGCTGTTCATCCAGGGCGGGCCGCGGTGGCGCTCGCTCGTCGGCCTCGACCTGGGCGCGGGATTCTACCAGGAGCTCGCCACCACGGTCTCCGTGGACGCCACCCACACGCCCTCCTCCGAGCACACCATGCTCACCGCCTGGCCCTTCCAGGTAGCGATCACGGGGCGGCTCGACGTCCTGAAGGAGCAGGCGCTGGTGCCCCGGGGGAGTATCGGGCTCGACTACTGGCTCTGGCGCGAGAACTGGTACGTCAACCCCGACGTGGGCGGCGCCGACGACATCTCCGGCGGCGAGGCGGGCTGGCACTGGAGCGTGGGGGGCGACTTCCTCCTCGACGTCCTCGAGCCCGCTCGCGCCTCGGGCCTCGAGGCCCGCACCGGCATCGAGGACAGCTACCTCACCGTCGAGTACCGCAAGCAGATCCTCGGCGTGTGGAAGGGGGACGGCGTGAGCCTCTTCGACGGCTCCTCGGTCACCATCGGCCTCCGCTTCCACCTCTAGCGTCCTGGGCGCCGCGGCCCGATGCCCACCTGGCGCCTGCTGCTCGAGTACGACGGTACCGCGTACGTGGGCTGGCAGCGGCAGCCCAGGGGGACCAGCATCCAGGGCCTGGTGGAGGACGCGCTGCGGCAGGTACTGGGCGGCGAGGCCGTGGACGTCCACGCGAGCGGGCGCACCGACGCGGGCGTCCATGCGCTCGGGCAGGTGGCCTCCTTCCGGGCCGCGACCGTGCGCTCCGACCGCGCCCTCTGCATGGGGCTCGACAGCCTGCTGCCCCGGGACGTCGCCTGCCGCGAGGCCTGGCGGGCGGCGGACGGTTTCGACGCCCTGGGCACCCCGCACACCAAGCGGTACCGCTACCGCGTCCTCGACATCGGGGAGCGGGCTCCGCTCCGGGAGCGGTTCACGTGGCACGTGCGCGGGACGCTCGACGTGCCCGCCATGCGGGCCGGCGCCCGCCACCTGGTGGGGACCCACGATTTCGAGTCCTTCCGGGCCGGGGGATCGGCCGCGGCCACCTCGATCCGCACCGTCCGGTCCCTCGACGTGCGCAGGGTGGACGACGAGGTCCACGTGGAGATCGATGGCGACGGCTTCCTGCGCCACATGGTACGGATCGTGGTCGGCACCCTGGCCGCGGTGGGCCGACACCGGTTCGCCCCCGACGAGGTGGCTGCGATCCGGGACGCGCGCGACCGCGCCCGAGCCGGTCGGACCGTGCCCGCGGCCGGCCTGTGCCTGCTCTCCGTGGACTACGCGGGCGCCGACGCCCCGGTGGCCGGCGGGCGGTAGGGGCTAGACGTCGTCGAAGTCCTCGGAGATGGGCTCCTCGTCCTCCTCGGTCTCGGGAGTGTCCATCTCGTCGTCTTCGTCCGAGAAGTCGATGATCTCGTCTTCGTCGAGCAGATCGGCGTCGTCGTCGCCGTCCATGCCCGCGCTGCCCTTGCGGGCCTGGCCCTCGGCCTTGAGCCTCGCCATCGCGGCGATCCGCGGGTCCACCTTGCCGTCGTCGACGACCGGCTGCCCGCACTTCGGGCACTTGATCTCCTCGCGGTTCAGGTCGTAGTAGCGGGTGCCGCACACCGAGCAGCTGTGGCGGCCGCCGAGGTTCCTCTTGGGAATCATCCGGGATCTCCGGGCGCTGGGGGCAGGGAGCCCCACCCCTAATCCCGGTGCTCCCCGGGATCAACGTCGGACCGTCAGGCCCCGTGCGGAGCAGGTGGAGCGGTGGGGACTTGACATCCCTCCACACTCCATTTAGAAAGGCGGGTCGTTCGAGGGGTCGGATTCCGGCCCCCCGTGCACCCTCGAGAGGATGCCCCCCATGCCCACGTACTCCGCCAAGCCGGGAGAGGTCCCGCAGCGCTGGTTCGTCGTGGACGCCGACGGCCTGGTCCTCGGCCGCCTCGCCACCCGCATCGCGCGCGTGCTGCGCGGCAAGCACAAGGTCCAGTTCACCCCCCACGTAGACACCGGCGACTTCGTCATCGTCGTGAACGCCGACAAGGTCGTGCTCACGGGGCAGAAGCTGGACCACAAGCGCTACCACCGCTACAGCGGCCACCCGGGTGGCCTCCGGTCCATCCCCGCCCGGGAGGTGCTCGCCACCCATCCCGAGCGCGTCATCCGGCAGGCCGTCGAGGGGATGCTCCCCAAGAACGTCCTCTCGCGGAAGATCAGCACCAAGCTGAAGGTCTACGCGGGGGCCGAGCACCCCCACGCCGCCCAGAAGCCCGAGCCGCTGCCCGACACCATCTAGAGGGGCCCATGTCCAAGACGCCCGTCCAGTACTACGCCACCGGCCGTCGCAAGTGCGCCACCGCCCGCGTGTTCCTCCGCCCGGGCACCGGCCGCATCACCGTGAACGGCCTGGACGTGGACCGCTACTTCGAGCGCGAGACCAGCAAGATGATCCTCCGCGCGCCGCTCGACCTCGTCGAGAGCGCCTCCTCCTTCGACGCCGTCATCACCGTCGTGGGCGGCGGCAAGTCGGGCCAGGCGGGCGCCGTCCGCCATGGCATCGCCCGCGCACTCACCATCGCCAACCCCGAGTGGCGCTCACCGCTCAAGAAGGCCGGGTTCCTCACGCGCGACGCCCGCATGGTCGAACGCAAGAAGTACGGCCGGTCGGGCGCCCGGAAGCGGTTCCAGTACTCCAAGCGGTAGGGCCGTCCCGAGGGCCCGCACCCGGGCGGACGTCTGCCGTCCGCCCCGTGGCCCGCGAGGGGGGTGTCACGATACGGGTCCGTTCACCCCCCCCACGGGGTCGATGTGCGCCTGCTCGTCGTCATCCCGGCCCGCATGGGTTCCACGCGCCTGCCGGGCAAGCCGCTCGTGGACCTGGCAGGCCGTCCCCTCGTCGTCCGCGTGCTGGAGCGCGCCCTGGCCGTGCCCGGGGCAACCGAGGTTCTCGTGGCCGTCGACCACCCGGACGTGGCGGACGTGGTGCGGGCGGCGGGGGGCCGCGCGGTCCTCACCCGACCGGACCATCCCTCCGGAACGGACCGGGTCTGGGAGGCCGCCCGCGATCGCGAGGCCGACGTGGTGGTCAACCTCCAGGGCGACGAGCCCTTCGTGGATCCGGCGCTCGTCGGCGCCGTCGCCGAGGCGGCCGCACGGCCGGGCGCCGTGGCC
>JBFYZZ010000297.1:0-3990 GCA_041309225.1 Deltaproteobacteria bacterium
GGCCACGGCCTCCCGGTCGATGGTCGCGTCGATCTGGGCCATGCCCGAGACCTGCTCGACCTTCACGTCCTCGGCCCCCTCCACCGCGCCGAATTCCGCGGCCGCACGGTCGGCGAAGTCCTTGAGCAGGTCGAGGTCAGGTCCGAACACCTTGATGGCGAGATCGCTCTTCACGCCCGAGATGAGCTCGTTGACGCGCAGGGCGATGGGCTGTGAAAAGGACAGGCGCACGCCGGGGATGGCCGCGAGGTCCTCCTGGATGGCTGCGACCAGCTCGGCCTTGTCCCGCCCCGTGTCCCACTCGCCCCGGGGCTTGAGCATGATGAACACGTCCGTCTGCTCGGGGCCCATCGGGTCCTCCGAGATCTCGGCGCGGCCGGTCTTGCTCACCACCGTATCCACCTCGGGAAAGCGGGCGAGCCGCTTCTCCATGAAGGAGGCCACCTCCACCGACCCTTCCAGGGAGGCGTTGGGCAGCCGGACCACGTTGATGGCGATGGCGCCCTCGTCCAGCGGCGGCATGAACTCGGTCCCGATGAGCGGCGTGAGCGCGCCGGCGCCGAGGAGCACGGCCAGCGAGGCACCGAGGGTGAGGCGGGGCCGTCGCGCCGCGCCGGACAGCAGGCGCAGGTACACCGCGTGGAAGCGGCGGATGAAGATGAACTCCCTCTCGGGCACCTGCGGGAGCAGCAGCTCGGAGAGGACCGGGCTCACGGTGAGCGCGACCCCGAGGGAGAGCACCAGCGCGATGAGCAGCGTGAGGGCCAAAGGTTCGAACATCTTGCCCTCGACCCCCACGAGGCTGAACAGAGGCACGAGGATGATGGCGACGATGAGCACCGAGAAGGCGACCGGACGGGCCACCTCCACGGCGGCCTCGATCACCACGCGCCGTTTGACCGCCGGGTCCGTCCGGCGGGCGAGGTGGCGGCGGATGTTCTCGACGACCACGATGGAGGCGTCCACGACCATGCCCACCGAGAAGGCGAGGCCGCCGAGGCTCATCAGGTTGGAGGAGAGCCCCAGTCCGCCCATCACGATGAAGCTCGCCAGGAAGGTGAAGGGGAGAGAGAACAGGACGATGAGTGCGGTCCGCAGCTCGGCGACGAACAGGAACAGGACCAGCACCACGAAGATGCCGCCCTCCATGAGGGCGTCCGCGACGGTGTCGATGCAGGCCTGGATGAGGCTCGTGCGGTCGTAGAAGACGTCGAGCCGGATGCCCTCGGGCAGGGTCGTCCGCACGTCCTCGACCGCTGCCTTCACCCGGGTCACCACGTCCTTGGAGTTGGCCCCCTTGAGCATGATGATCATGCCCGCCACCACCTCGCCCTCTCCATCGCGGGTGACCGCGCCCTGCCGTGCCTCCGCACCCACCACGACCTCGGCCACGTCGCGGAGGTAGACCGGCGCGCCGTTCTCCTCCTTGAGGACGATCCGCTCGATGTCGGGGATGTCGCGCAGGAGCCCCACACCCCGCAGGTAGAGCTGCTCCCAGTCGCGGACCACCACACCGCCCGCGGCGTTGCCGTTGTTGGCCTCGACGGCCAGGACGACGTCCTCTGCGGTCAGGTCGTACTCCACGAGGCGCTCGGGGAGGAGGAGCACCTGGTACTGCTTGACCTGGCCACCGAAGCTGTTGACCTCGTTCACTCCCGCGATGGGCTTGAGCAGCGGCGCGACGAGCCAGTCCTGGACGGTGCGGAGCTCGATGGGGTCGAGGGTGTCGCTCTCCAGGGTGTACTGGAAGACCTCGCCGAGCCCCGTGCTGATGGGGCCGAGCTCGGGGACGACATCGGGGGGCAGGTCGCCGCGGGCGTCGGCGAGGCGCTCGAAGACGAGCTGCCGGGTCCAGTACGTGTCGGCGCCGTCTTCGAAGACGACGACGACCTGGGAGAGACCCGCCTTGGAGAGCGAGCGGACCTGCTCCACGCGGGGCAGCCCCCGCATGACCTGCTCGATGGGGTAGGAGACGCGTTCCTCGACGTCCACGGCGGCGAGGCCGGGGGCCTTGGAGAGCACCATGACCTGGGTGTTGGTGACGTCGGGGAACGCGTCGATGGGCAGCCGGAGCCAGGCCAGGACACCTCCGACCACGATGACGGCCGCCGCCAGGAGGACGAGGAACCGCGCCCTCAAGAGGAGTTCGAAGAAGCGCACCGGTCACCTCAATCGGCGCAGCCCGCGCCCATCTTGGAGCGCAGGACGTCGGATTTGAGGAGGAAGGCGCCCTTGGTCACCACCTCGGCACCCTCGACGAGCCCACCGGCCAGTTCGGTCCAGTCCCCCGCGGCGCGCGCCACCCGGACAGGCCGGCGCACGAAGTAGTCGCCGACCTGGCGGATGAACACGAAGCTGCGCCCCTCGTCCTCCAGGACCGCCTGCCGGGGCACGGCCAGGGCCTGCTCGGAGCCGGGCAGATGGACCACGATCCGGGCGAACATCCCGTCCATGAGGCATCCGTCCGGGTTGTCGAGGGAGATCCGGAGGCGGGCCGTCCGGGTGTCCCGATCCATGGCCGGGCTCACGAAGTCCACGCGACCGGCGAAGTCCTCGGCGGGTCGGGACTTGACGGTCACGGTGGCCGAAACCGGACCCCGGCTCAGGGCGGACTGGATCGCGGGCACGTCACGCTCGTAGACGTCGGCCCAGACCCAGACCGCCGCGCCGTCGCCGATGGTGACGAGGGGCTCCTCGGCACGGGCCGTCTCGCCCGGGACGGCGTGGATCCGGAGGATGGTGCCGGCCTGGGGTGCGCGCAGGGCGAACCGCCCGTCGACGGCACGGGGGGAGAGGTTCGCGATGGAGCCCGCATCGACACCGAGCCGGGACAGGCGCCCCTGGGCCGCCTCGAGGTGGATCGCGGCAGCGTCGCGCTCCTGGCGGACCACGAGCAGGTCCTTCTCGGCGGAGACCCCCTGGCCGTACAGCGTGGAGACCCGCTCCTGGTTGCGCTCGGCCAACGCGAGCAGGCCCAGGGCCTCCAGGTAGGCGGCCTGGGCCTCGCCCACCTCGATGGACTCGATCCGGAGGATGACCTGGCCCTTCCGGACCCGGTCCCCGAGCGTGACGGGCACCTCGCGGATGATCCCATCGGCCTGGGTGCTCACCTCGGCGACCCGCCGCTCGTCGAACGCGACCTCACCGGTGAGCGCGAGGGGGCTGGTGGCAGCCCGAGGCTCGGCTCGGCCCACCTGGATCAGCCCCTCGGAGAGGAGGTCCGGGGCGACCTTCACCACGCCGACCTCGTAGCGGCACTCGTCGCACCGGTGGGTGGGCACGGCGTGCTCGCAGGTGGCGGCGAACAGTTCCTCGACGGGGCGGTCGAGGTCGGAGACCTCGGGCTCGCCCTCGTCACCCCCTGGGCCGTGGCCGTCGTGGGATCCGGGCTGTCCGTGGGCATCGGGACCCTCGCCGGTGGGCTCGCTCGCCACGTCGTGTGCGGGTGCTGCGGGGGCCTCCTCCCAGCCGCAGCCCGACAGGGCGGCGGTGCAGAGGACGACCAGGAGGGAGAGACCAGGGAAGGGATGGATCATGGCTGGATTCCGAGAAGGCGTGGGTCCTCGACGGCGAGCAGGTGATCGATGGTCGCGGCCGCCGAGGCGGCATGGGCGGAGAGGAGGGCCCTCCGGGAAGAGAGGATCTCATCCTGGAGGAAGATGACAGTCGGAAGGTCGATCTCGCCGGATGCGTAGCCGGCTTCCACGATCCCGAGGGCCGCGGAGGCGTCGGCCTCGAGGTCGTCCCCGAGGGTCTGGAGCACCCGGACGGCGTCGCTCGTGACCGACGCGGTCGCGGCGCGTTCGGCCTCGGCCTGGCGAGCGACCCGCTCCGCGTCCGCACGGGCCACGGCCAGATCGGCCCGGGAGCGGGCTCGGCCCTCGGCGTTCTGCTGCCAGAGGGGCAGGGTGACGGTGACGCTCGGGCCGACGAAGCGCTCGGCTCCGGACTGCTCGGCGAACGCGCCGATCCCGACCGCGGGCAGGATCG
>JBFYZZ010000298.1:0-2875 GCA_041309225.1 Deltaproteobacteria bacterium
CGGCGGTCCGGCCGAGGAGGTACTCCCCTCCCCGCCCGGCGCCGTGGCCGCCCTCCCCGCGCTCCCGCCGCCCCCACCCGGGCCCCCTGCGACCGGGTCCCCGGACGCCCCGGCGGAGCCGATCGCGAAGCTGGCGCCGAAGCCGGCGCCGAAGGCGGAGGCCCCGCCGAAGCCCGCCCCCAGGGACGCGGCGCCCGCCGCTCCGGCCGAGCCCCCCGTTCCCCCGGACGTGGATCACTCCCAGAAGCGCCGCTCTGCGATCGAGGCCCTCCGGGGGTCCGTGCAGCCCGCGCCAGGCACGTTCCGGGTCGAGGGCCCCGTCGTGGCGGTGCAGCTCGCGGCCCGGGGTACGCGCCACGCCCCCGGCGATTCGCTCGAGCCCGGCCGTTACGAGATCTGGGCCCGGTTCGCCGAGGCCGAGGCCCCGGTGCGCGCCGGCGTGGTGGACGTCCCGCCGGGCGGCACCGTGGTGGTCGCGTGCGACCCCGACCTCGGGATGTGCGCACCCCGGTGAGCCCCGGGCCCCGGAGGTGCCGCCAGGATCCCCTCAACGGCCCGCGTGGAGCCCGTCCTCCGAGATGCCCTCGATGTAGAAGTCCGGGTGGTACTGGAAGCCGGCGAAGATCGCCATGAGCGCGACGGCGCCCACCGCCATGAGCTCCTTGTCCTTGTAGAGGTCGGCCAGGCGGGCGTCGAGCTCGACCTTGTCCTCGGGCGAGAACCGGCTGGTGAGGAAGCCGTCGAGACGGGAGCGCTTGCGCAGACCCGTGACCCGGCGGATGGACTCGGTCTGGCAGTAGACGCGGGCCTCCTCGAGGAGGCGGCGCTGGGTGGCGTGATCGGTGATGTGGTACAGGAACAGGTGGAGGAGGATGCTCTGGGCCTGCCGTTGGCTGGCCAGGGCCAGCGATTCGAAGAGCGCCATCGTGGTGGCGTCGAGGGTGTCCTTCTTTCGGATCCGGAGCAGCGAGAGCAGGACCACGTTCTTGAAGAGCTGGTACAGCCGCTTGGCGCCGTCCATCTTCCCCCGCACGGGGTGGCGCAGCCGCTGGTTGCGGGCGGGGCTGGCCACGGTGAACAGGACGTCGAAGATCGTCTCGAAGCAGTCGAACCGAGACGCGGCGGTCTGGATGTCGATCGTCATGTCCAGCGTGTTGTCGAGCCGGTCCGCCAGCTTCACCGAGATGAGCTCGGGCAGCGACTCGGACTCGTCGATGATCCGGCCCAGGTAGGTGTAGTACCGCTCGGTCCGGTGCCGCGCGAGGACGGCCACCTGGCGCTCCACCTCCCACTCCGGGCCGATGCGCTCCATGAGCTCGTGGTAGGTGCCCTCGAGGCGGGTCCACCGCTCCTGGTCGTACCGATCCCGGGTGAGATCCTCGTCTTTGTCGTGGAGCATGGCGACGGCGATCTCGTGGAGCACGCGGGCCTCGGAGGCACGGCGGTAGAGGGCGGCACTCCGGATGGGATGGATCACGGCGAAGGGACCGAGACGGCGCTTGTCCCCGCCGTAGGCCTGGCCGAGCCACGTGAGGAGGTCGATGAGGAGATCGTCGTCGGGGGTGTCGTCGGCGCCCACGGATAGGGCCAGGATGGCGGGCCAGTTCACCGGATCGCCGGACAGCTGGTAGTTGATGGACGCCGAGAGGACCAGGAAGTCCTGCTGCTCGATGACGGGTTTCATCGGTCACCTGTGGAGTCCATTCTCTCACGACGCACGGCCGGCGGGAAGCACCCCGGTCGTCGGATGACCGACCATGGGGCGAATCCGCGCGGGTGAATCCGGGGGTGGCGTGGCGAGGAGGGCCGCTGCCAGGGCGATCGCCGCGCCGGCCACGAGCACGGGCAGGGGCAGCGCAAGCCCCACCCTCGCGGCGGCCAGGATGCCGGCGTTGCCGACCACGTGGGCGATCGCCGCGGGCCAGGCCGAGCGCGTGCGGAGGGCGAGCACGCCGAGCACGATGCCTCCGGCGACCGCCGCAGCCTGGGAAATCGGGCCGGCATGGAGGGCTCCGGAGGCCAGGGCCGTCACGAGGACGGCCACCCGGCCCGGGGCGATCCGGCGGACGGCGTCCATCACGACGCCCCGGAGCAGGAGCTCCTCGCACACGCCGGGAACCAGGGCGGAAGCCACCAGCAGCGGAGCGAGCGCGCCGGTGGGGCAAGGCGTGGCCGGGGTGGGGGTGCCCTGGCCCAGCGCGAGGGCCACGAGGCCCCCGAGGCCGGGGAGACCCAGACCCGTCACGACCCCCAGGACGGCGGCTCGCCGGGAGGGGAGGCCCAGACCCGTACCGAGGCCGGCTGTCCTGGCGGCCACCGCACCCGCGAGGGCGACGGTACCGATGGCGACCCCATCGACCAGGGCCGGACCCCAGAGCGGGCCGCCGATCCCGGCGAGGGGTGGCCCGGCGACCTGGAGGAGAACCCATGCGCTCGCGACCGCCCCTATGGAGAGGAGCAGAGGTGTAGTATGTGCACGTGCTGACATGCTGTTCCGCGCGATCCTTCAAGCGATGCCCGAAGGATCGCGCCGCCGGGGCACCCGCCCGACAACGTCCCACGGTCCAGGCCCTCCGGCAAGGGCCCGGGTCCCGGAGTGGACCCTGTCCTGGGGGCGCTGGCAGGCCGAGCGGCGCGGCACGACGGGCGATCCGGGGCAGGACCGCGGCACGCCGGACCGTCGAGACCGAGACCGAGACCGATGTCGTCGCCCGATCCCTGCCTGTCGCGACTTCAGCCGTTCTATGGCCCGTGCACGTTCCAGATCGGGGCAGGTCCTGGGAAGTTCCCTGGAGTCGTCTCCCTCTGGAGGGCCGGGCGAGTGGGGGGCTCGGGGCGCGCCGGTCCGACGGGTCGTGGCGCCTCCCGGGAGTCC
>JBFYZZ010000299.1:0-51795 GCA_041309225.1 Deltaproteobacteria bacterium
CGAGCAGGCCGGCGAGGACGTCGAGGGCGGCGGGGGGGAGGACGACGGTTCGGAGGCGCAGGGGCCGGCCGCAGAGGGGGCAGGCGAGGGGGTTGACCTCGAAGGTGCGCCAGAGGAGGGCGGCCCAGGGAGGCCAGTACGGGGAGGGCTGGGCTGCGGGCGTGCGGGCGAGACGGCGATCCGGCGTGCGGAGCCAGGCGCCATCGGGTACCAGATAGGTCGAATGAAGGCCTCGTGGTGGAACCGTATGGCCTCGCGGAGTGACGGGATCGTCCTTCCTGCCGCCGTGCGGGTGGGGTGCTCGGACGAGCGGGACCCGGGTGGAGGCTTCGCTGGGGCAGACGTCTTCCCACTGCCGCGCAGGTTGGGTACTTCTGCCCCACGCGGGGCCCAACTGACCTCCGAGAGGGCGCTGGATCCCCAGGTCGCCTCCGTCGCGGCGGCGACGGCGCCGATCCCCGCCCGATTGAGCCGGCCCTCCAACCGATCCCCCCCCTGGTGTGCCAGCGGGTGGGGGACGGGCCGCTCGGCGGGGCGGATCCGTCCCAGATCGGTGGGGATCGGAGGGGATCGCCACCCCTGGTGGCACGCGAGGGGGGGGGTGCTGGCGGAGGTGGCACGCGGACGGGCAGCACGCCGTCCACCGCGCGATCGTGGAATCCACGTCGATCGCGACCCTGCAGGCTCTCTGAAAACTATCCGTCAAGAATTGCTTTCACGTTTTTCAGGTTACCGTCCGACACCCGGCCACCCGGCGCCCGGCCGTCCGATGCTCGCACCGTCGTGATCCACCGCCCCGGGATTGACCCGCGCTCACCCGGGGCGGTAGAGTCGGCGCATGCACCGCCCGGCTCTCCGCTGCCTAGGTACGTGGCTCCTCCTCCTCACCTGCTGGCTCCTGCCGGTCCGCGCGCTGGCCGGGTACGGGGGTACCTACACGCTGGCCTCGGGGACCACGCGGCTCACCCTCGTCCTTCAGGAGGGGGCCGGCGGTCAGGTCACGGGGACGCTCTCCAGCACGACGGGCGCAGCCTTCCGGCTCGCGGGCCGGGTGCAGGAGGACGTGGTCGCCGGCACCTGCGAGGGCCAGGCCGGGACCTCGCAGTTCGAGGCCTCCTTCGAGGGGCCGACCCTGATCCTGACCCTGATCGAGACGGACGCCGGGGGCGGTGTCACCTCGCGGTCCCTGGAGTTCGCCCGGAGTGGTGGCGGCGCGGGCGTGACCGCCCAGCTCGGCCTCGAGACCCCGAGTGCCGGTACGGCCCCGCCCGCGCCCGCGGGCGCCGCCCGCGCCGGGACACCGGCGGCTGGGAAGGCGACCCGCTTCCCCGAGCTGGGCGTCGCCTTCGTCCCACCCCCCGACTGGAACCCGCAAGTCCAGGAGGGGGTGATCCTGTTCACGTCCACCCGCTACAAGGGGTTCATCCTCGTCCAGCCGCACGAGTACGCCAGCCTCGACCAGATGGCCGCCGACGCGGTGCAGGGCATCGTGGACGAGGCCTCGAGTGTGTGGCTCATGCCGACGTCCGCGCTCCAGCCGGTCGGAACCAACGGCCTGTCGGCCGAGTTCGCCGGGATCGCCCAGGGCCTACAGGCCCGGGCGTACGTCATCGGCCTGCTCTCGCCCCGGGGGGGTGGGGTCACGATCATGGCCTCGGTCGAGTCGGCCTCCTGGTCCGACGCCTACCCCGACGCCGCCCGCGCCATCGCGGGCAGCCTGTCCTTCTCCGCCCCGGCCGCCCCAGCCGCCCCAGCGGCCACCCCGGCGACCTCCGGCCGTACCGACACGAGCCTGATGCAGTACCTCGCGGGCGAGTGGTACTCGTACTCCTCCGGCACCACCCTATACGGGAGCGCGGGCACCGAACGGACCATGACCCTCTGCCCGGACGGCACCTACCGGGACTCGAGCGAGTTCAGCGCCTCCGGGTCCGGGGACGCCAGCGGATCGGGCGTCGACTGGGGGGCCGCCCGGACCGCGGCCGGGCAGGCCCGCTGGACCGTCCAGGGCGACCGGACCCAGGGGGTGATCGTGGTGACCTACCCGAGCGGCCAGACGCGACGCATCCCCTACCGGGTCGTGTCCAAGGCGGAGCAGACGATCGCCTTCGACGGGATCACCTACGCCTTCGCCGGCACCCCGCGGTGCCCGTGAGCCGCCACGCGGGCACCCGTCGACCGCGTACGGCGGGCGCGCCCCAGAGAGCGACACCGTGAACGGGCTGCAGTTCGCCTACCAGTACCTCGTGGGCGGGGCGTTCTTCCTCGTGACCCTCACGCTGTGCACGCGGCGGGTGGACGGAGCGGAGCGGCCCCCCTCCGATGGCCTCGCGGTCCGGATCGTGCTGGTGGGGATGGCGATGGTGCTCGCGGGGCACGCCGCCTGGATCCTGGCGGTCGCGGGCTAGCGCGGGGAGGGGAGCATGCGGATCGCCTACGGCCAGCCCATCGACTACGTCGTCCTGGTCGCCTACTTCGTCATCATCCTCGGTTTCGGAAGCTTCTTCGCACGGTATGCACGCACGACGAAGGAGTTCTTCCAGTCGGGGCAGCGCTTCCGCTGGTGGGTCCTCTCGCTCTCCGCCCTCTCGGTGGTGGTGGGGAGCTACTCCTTCATCAAGTACGGGGCCGTGGCCTTCCGGTTCGGGCTCTCGTCCACCCAGGCGTACCTCAACGACTGGTTCCTGGTGCCCCTGTTCGCCCTGGGCTGGCTCCCCATCGTCTACTACTCGCGGGTCACGTCCATCCCCGAGTACTTCGAGCGCCGGTTCGACCGGGCGACCCGACACTTGGGGGTGGTGTTCATCCTGGTCTACCTGGTGGGGTACATCGGCATCAACCTCTACACCATGGGCGTCGCGATGCAGGCGGTCGTCCCCGGCCTCTCGGTGTTCGAGTGGGCGGTGGTCGTCGCCCTGGTGACTTCCCTCTACTGCGCCTCGGGGGGGCAGGCGGCCGTCATCATGACCGACCTCGTCCAGGCCGCCCTCCTGCTCCTCGCCGGGTTCCTCGTCCTGGTCCTGGGTTTCGTCTTCCTGGCCCGCCACAACCCCGAGGGGATGTCGGGCCTCGCCGCGTTCTGGCAGGGCCTGCCGGCCGAGCACCGCCTGCCCTTCTCCGGCTTTGCCGAACCCGCCGAGTTTCCCATGGCGGGCGTGTTCTGGCAGGACCTGTTCGGGTCCTCCATGTTCCTCTACTTCGCCAACCAGGGCATGATCATGCGCTTCCAGGCGGCGCGCAGCGTGCACGACGCGCGGAAGGCCATGTTCGCGACCTGCCTGGTACTCATGCCGCTGGCCGCCATCGCCGTCTCGTCAGGGGGCTGGATCGGGCGGGCGATGGCCACCTGGGGGCTCCTGCCCGCCGGGATCGGCGCCAACCAGGTCTTCATGGCGGTGACCGAGCTGATCTCCTTCCCGGGCGCGTTCGGCTTCATCCTGGCCGCCCTCGTGGCCGCCCTCATGAGCACCATCGACGCGCTCATCAACGCGGTGGCCGCCATCGGGGTCAACGACGTCTACCGGCCACTCGTCGCGCCGGGACGGCCGGACCGCCACTACCTGCGGGTGGCCCGCCTCCTCTCCCTGGCCTTCACGGGCGTCGGCCTCGCCATGGTGCCGCTGTTCATGTCGAAGGCCTCGATCTACGTCGCCCATGCCTCCTTCACCGCCGCCATCAGCCCGCCGCTCATCGTCGTGGTCGTGCTCGGCATCCTGTGGAAGCGGTTCTCCGGTCGGGCCGCGGCGGCGACGCTCGCGGTGGGAGCCCTCCTCATGGGTGTGAGCTTCCTCGCCCCCGACCTGGTCATGCCGTTCTCGCGTCTCCACGGGATGACCGATCCCGACAGCGTGGACTACATGCGCGCCCTCTACGGCTTCCTGGTCTGCGGGGCCGTGGCGGTCGCCGCCACCCTGGCGTGGCCCATCCGGGATCCGGCCCGGATCGACGGGCTGTGGGTGGGGACGCTGGCGGCGGCCCGCCGGGCCTTCAAGGGCGGGGAGCCCAACGACGCGGGCTTCGGCCGGAGGGTGCGCCTCTGCCTGGAGGCCGGGCCGGACGGGCGGGAGGACGAAGATGCCGACCTCCATCCCGTGGTGCTGGCGCAGGAGGACGCGGACCGCATCGCCGCCCGCGACGGCGACATCCTCTACGTCGCCGAGGATCGGTGGTGGCTGGGCGGGCTGCGCTCGATCCACGGCCGGCTGGTGATCGGCGACGCCCGGCCCGGCACCGTCCGGGTCGGCGTCGGGGCTGCCGCCCGGAGCTACCTGGTTCCGGGCCGGTCCATGGTCGTCGACAAGCAGCTCTGAGCGGTCCGCCGGCGCCACGGATCGCGGAGAGCCCCGGCGCGTTAGGTGATGGAGCCCGTCCCCATCCTCAAACCGTGGAGACCCGATGATCCGTACACTCCTCTTCAGTGCCACCTCGGCACTCCTCTTCGCCCCCCAGGTCGCTTCGGGCGGTGTGCTCGGCCCCTGCGGCACGCCCGATGCGAACAAGCCCCGGGCCGAGGCCCAGGCGCCCGCTGCCGCGCCTGCGGCGGTCGCTCCCGGGCTGCAGGTCGCCCACGTCCCACTGCCCGGGGAGCAGGCGCCCAACTTTGAACTGGACGCCGTGGTCGGTGACGAGGTGAAGACCATCAAGCTGTCCGACTACGACGGGAAGTGGCGCATCGTGTGCTTCTACCCGGCGGACTTCACCTTCGTTTGACCCACCGAGCTGTCCGCGGTCGCGGGCAGATACAAGGACCTCCAGAAGCTGGGCGTCGAGGTCATCGCCATCAGCACCGACACCGTCTTCTCCCACCTCATGTTCAAGAAGACGTCGCCCACGGTGAAGGACGTGCGCTTCCCGATGGCCGCCGATCCCTCGGGGGCCGTGGCACGGGCCTACGGGGTGTGGCAGGCCGGCAGCGGCCTCAACCAGCGGGGCCGGTTCATCATCAATCCCCAGGGGACCGTGATGGGTGTCGAGGTGCTGGCCGGGCCCATCGGCCGGAACGTCGACGAGATGATCCGACAGATCCAGGCCATGCAGGCGGTGGTGGGCAACCCAGGGAAGGCGGCGCCAGCGGGTTGGAAGCCGGGCGACCCCATGATCACCACCCGCGTGCCCGAGGACGTGGGCCGGTACTGACCGTCGCGTCCCGAGCGATCAGCGACCCTCCGGCCGCCGGCGCCTGGTCCAGCCCAAGGCCGCGAGCAGGAGGCCGGCCCAGGCAGCGCGGGAGGCCCGTCCGCCGGAGGTGGCGCAGCCGCACTCGCGGCCGCCCGCCGCCGTGTCGTCCGCCGCCGTGTCGTCCTCCGTGTCGCCGGATCCAGTGTCGTCGGTGCAGGGATCCTCGCCGGTGTCGCCGGTGGCCCCGCAGTCCACGTCCGCGCCGTCCACGGTGTCGTCGCAGTCATTGTCGATGCCGTCGTCGCAGATCTCCTCGGCGTCGGGATGGACACTCGGATTCCCGTCGTCGCAGTCGCGGCCGCCGGCCGCCTCGGCGTCGTGGCCATCGCCGTCCACGTCGGTGAGGTCGCCCCCCTCGCAGTCGTTGTCCACCCCGTCGTAGGGGATCTCCGTGGCGTCCGGGTGGACGCCGGGATTCCCGTCGTCGCAGTCGCGGCCGCCGGCCGCCTCGGCGTCGTGGCCGTCGCCGTCCACGTCGGTGAGGTCGCCCCCCTTGCAGTCGTTGTCCACCCCGTCGTAGGGGATCTCGATCGCGCCGGGCCAGGCGCCGGGGTCGAGATCGTCGCAGTCGTTGCCCCCGCACTCGGGGCGGACGGCCCCGTCGCCGTCCTGGTCGGGGTCCATGTCGGGGTCCGGGCAGGCCCAGGCGCAGTCGTCGATGCCGTCGCCGTCGGCGTCGGCCCAGTCCACGAAGCCGTCGCAGTCGTTGTCCACGCCGTCCAGGCAGAGCTCGACGGTGCCGGGGTGGACGGAGGGCTCCCCGTCGTCGCAGTCGTCGCCGCCCCAGGCCTCGGCGTCGTACCCGTCGCCGTCCGCGTCGTAGGAGTCGGCCCCGTCGCAGTCCTGGTCCACCCCGTCGAAGGGGATCTCGGTGGCCCCCGGGTGGACGGTCGCGTCGTCCTCGTCGCAGTCCCCGTCGTTCTCGGAGTACCCGTCCCCGTCCTGGTCGATCCAGGGCTCCGTGTAGAGGAGGTGGACGATGCCAGCCTCCCGAGCCCGGGCCCCACTCGTGTACGCGGGCAGGACGATGTCCGGGTTGCCGCCGCCGTCCAGGTCGCCGGCCTCGGCCAGCACGTAGGGAAACTCGGCGCCGGCCTCGGTGCCCGTGACGATCAGGTCGGCGTCCTCGAGCGACATGGTGGTGGGGCTCGCGCTGCCCCGCACGAGGTACGCCCGCCCGGCGTCGGCGCCTCCGTCGTCGGCGCCCGAGGCGCCGATGAGGATGTCGGCGAAGCCATCCCCGTCCACGTCGCCGGCGCCGCTCGCCGACCGGCCGGCGTAGTCGTTCGCGTCCTCGCCCTCGTACACCGCGTCGGCCTCCTCGAGGGAGGTGTCCGGCGCGAGGCCCGAGGCCCGACCCAGCACCAGGTAGACCGCGCCGGCGTTGGTGGCACCCCGATCGTTGAGGTAGGAGGCGACGAGCATGTCGCCGTAGCCGTCGGCGTCCACGTCGCCAGCCGCGGCGACCACGAGCCCGGCGCGGTCGCCTGCGGCCTCTCCCTCGAACGAGGCGTCGGCGCCGGAGTCGAGGTCGATCTCGCCCGAGAGGTCCCCCCCGAGCAGCAGCCAGGCCTCACCCGCATCGGTGCCGCCGTCGTCGCGGGCGTAGGCGCCTACCAGGAGATCCGCGAGGCCGTCGCCGTCCACGTCGCCGGCGCCGGCGACGGCGCGGGCAGCGAACTCCTCCTCCTCCGAGCCGGCGAGGACAGCCGTGGCCTCGGCGAGGGAGGTGTCCGCCGTCCAGCGCGTGGAGCCGCCCGTGAGCAGGTAGGCCTTGCCCGCGCGATACGCGACGTCGCTGTTCCAGCAGCCGCCCACCAGGAGGTCGCCGAAACCGTCGCCGTCCACGTCTCCGAGGCCGGCCACGGACCGGCCGGCATGGTCGTACTCGCCCTGGCCGAGCCAGGATGCGTCCGCCGAGGCCAGCGAGGTGTCGGTGGTCCAGCCGGAGGCTGCGCCGTAGACCACGTAGACCTTGCCCGACTCGGTGGCCACGTCGCTGTTCCGGTAGGTCCCGATCGCGATGTCGTCGAAGCCGTCGCCGTCGAGGTCGGAGGCGAGGGAGATCTCGAGGCTGGTATACTCGGCGGTGTCCATGCCCACCCAGGAAGCGTCGGCCTCGGAGAGGACGTGGGCGCCCGAGTGACGGTCGGCTGTGCCCAGGAGGAGGTAGGTCTCCCCACCTCCGGTGGCTCCGTCGTCGCTGCCGTAGGCGCCCACCAGGAGGTCGGCGAGGCCGTCGCCGTTCACGTCGGCAGCCCCGGAGATCGTGCGGCCCGCGTAATCGAACGTGGCCTCTCCCGTGAAGGTGGCGTCGAGGTCGGTGTCCTCGAGCAGAGCCGGCAGATCGGCCCGAGCCTCGAGGGCGAGGAGGAGCGGGAGCAGGGTCATGGTTCCTCCAGTGGTCGACGTCGGCGAATCAGCCCGACAGGGCGAACGCCACCGCCGAGGCCGCGTGGAGCGCCGTGGTGTCCAGGATCGGCAGCGGGCTGTCGTCGGCACGGACGAGGAGGGGGATCTCGGTGCAGCCGAGGACCACCGCCTCGGCACCGCGATCGCAGAGGCGCCCGATGATCGCCGTGAACGCCCGGCGCGAGGCCTCACGCACCTCCCCGTGGACGAGCTCGCCGTAGATGGTGTCGTGTACGACCGTGCGGTCGGGCTCCTCCGGGACGAGAACCCCGAGGCCGTGCACCCGCTCGAGCCGGCCCCGGTAGAAGTCCTGCTCCATCGTATACCGCGTGCCCAGGAGGCCCAGCGTGGAAACGCCCAGCCGCCTGGCTTCGTCCGCGGTTGCGTCCGCGATGTGGAGGAGCGGCACGGACACGGCTCCGGCCACCTCACCGGCCAGGCAGTGCATGGTGTTCGTGCAGATGACGAGGCCCTCCGCCCCGGCGGCCTCGAGACGCCGGGCCCAGCCGGCCATGAGCCGTCCCAGTGCGATCCAGTCCCCCTGTCCCTGCAGCGCCTCCACCGGCTCGAAGTCCACCGAGAGCAGCAGCAGGGAGGCCGAGTGAGACCGACCCATCCGCTCGTGGACGCCCTGGTTGATCAGGCGGTAGTAGTCGACGGTGGAGTGCCAGGTCATGCCGCCGATCAAGCCGAGGGTCCGCATGGAGGGCCTCCAGGGGGGACGACACCGTCAGGGATCTCCGCAGACTGTAACCTTCACTGGAGACCGACCTGGCAATGGCCCTCCCCGTCGACGTGACCCAGGGTCCGGCTCAGGTAGGAGACGAAGGCGGCCAGGTCCGTGACCTCGGACCTCGAGCCCACGTCGTAGCCCAACTCGGCCACAGACACGGCCGCGAGCTCCTCCAGGGTGACCCGGCCGTCCTGGTCCGCGTCCGCGTCGAGGACGGCCTGCCCGCGGACCTCGGCGTCCGCGTTCTCGAGGCCGTCGTAGAACAGGTGGTCTCCGTGCACCGTGAGCTGGGTGCCGTCCTCGCCGCCCGCGGGGATGGTCAGGTCCTCCGGCTCGCACAGGTACGTCGTGTCGGTGTCGAACGTCCAGTCGAAGGCGACCGTGTCCGTGCCGCAGGTGAGCGAGCCCGCCACGGACACCGAGGCACCGGCCTCGTGCACGAGCGCGACCTGGTCCGCGGTGGCGTTGCCGGCCACCGCGTCCGGCGCCGGGCCGATGCGCCAGCGGACGGTGTCGTAGTGGGTCGCGGGCACGTCGAGGGCCGCGATCTCGTGCGGGCCGGCCTGCGTCATGTCGTAGACCCGTGCCTCGGGGACCTCGGCCACGGCCGCTCCGTCGCCGTCCAGCAGCGCCATGTCGCCGTCCAACACGAGGAAGACGTCGTAGACGACCTCGCACCCATCGGCGAAGTCCCCGGCCGGGATGGATGCTTCGATGTACGACTCTCCCCAGGTTTCCAGGACCCAGGTGCCCTCGCCCGCGCAGCCGGCAGCGAGGAGGGCGATGGGAAGGGGACGGGTACGCAGCATGGGGCGGCTCCGGGGACGAGGCTCACTCGTCCAGGTCGAGGGTGAAGGACGCGGTGCTCACGGCACCGAAGGAGACAGTGTTTCCGAGGACGCCGTCGGACAGGGTCAGGAGGTCGTCCTGGTCCTCGTCCTCGGTGGACCAGTCGCTCCAGGAGAGCATGGTGGCGGGGCTGGCGGCGAGCTCGAGGCGCGAGGGTGGCGCGTCCGCGTCGAGCCGGACCTCGATGGGGATGCCGCTGACCTCCTCGTCGAGGGGGACCTCGAAGTGGAAGTCCCGCTCCGCTCCGCCCGCCAGGGTGACCACACCCGCCAGGTCCAGGGCCGGCTCGGCCGAGAGGCGCACGCGACCCGTGGCCAGATCCCCCTCCAGGCAGGTGGCGCTCCCCGCATCCAGGCCCTCCGCCGAGCGCAGATCGAGATCCCAGGTCCCCAGCAGCTCGCATGCGGTGTCCCCGGAGAAGTCGTGGCCGGGATGGGCATGGGCGGCGCGGATCGGGGAGGGCAGCCGCAGGCGGGCCTCGGCCGGCGGGCTCTCGAGCCTGAGGTCCGAGAGGACCAGGATCGCGCGCTCCAGCCGGACCTCGGCTCCGCCCGATCCCTGGAAGGTGGTGGCCTCCGATCCGACGAGGTGAACCGGGACCTCCAGGCTGCGACGCGACTCCCCGCCGCAGGCGGCCAGGGCGACACAGGCGAGGACGAGGGCACGACTCACGAGAACCTCCTTCCGAGGGCAATCCGGATCGCGAACGGATCCCCGGCCGTGACGTGGAGGACGGGCAACTCGCTCTCGGGCCGGCTCTGGTCGAACCAGGACGGGTACACGAACTCGCCGTCCCGCCAGCGGGTGCCGAGGAGGTTGTCCACCTCGAGGTCGAGGACCCACTGCCGCCACTCGGCGTGGGCTGTGGCGTCCACCACGAAGGCCGGGTGGCTGTAGAATCCCTCCGGTAGGGGGCGCGGTCCGAGATACCAGCCGCGCAGGCCACCGGAGACCCGCCTCTGGGACCAGGCGCGGCGAGCGTACAGGCCGGTCGAGGCGAGCCAGCGAGGGGCGTAGGGGAGGGCCTCGCCGGACGCCTGGTAGCGCCCGTCGGCCCAGGTGACCTCAGCCTCGCCACGGAGCCAGCTGAAGGGCTCCAGGCCGGCCACGGCCTCGCCGCCCAACCGCCGGGTGGCGCCCGAGGAGAGGAACCGTGCGGCGGCGTGATCGAAGACGATCTCGTTGCTGACGGTGGTGTGGAAGCCGACCAGGGTCAGCGAGGCCGCGGGCGCTCCCCAGCGCAGGCCCAGCTCCGCGGTGTCGGCCGTGGCTACCGGCGCCCGGTCCCCGTCCTCGATGCCGCGGGCTTCGGGCGAGCGAAAGCCGCGGCCCCACGTGGCGAACGCGGTCCACGGCCGATCCGGGAAGAGCGAGAGGCGGACCTTGGGGCAGAGCACCGGCGCCCAGGAGTCGGCAGGCTGGGGATGCGCCACGGTCGCTCCAGCGTCATCGATGCGGCGCAGGAGCCGGATCCCCAGCGCCTCGACCCGGAAGCCGGGCTCCGCGGACAGCCAGGGCCAGGGATCGAGGCCGAGATCCGCCCAGGCGCCCGCCGCACCCTGCACCACCCGCGCGTCCACCCGCTCCACCCAGACCGTGCCGTCGGGATTCAGCCCCTGCTCCCGCTGATCGAAGCGGTCCGCCCTCACGTCCACCCCTCCCTCGAGCATCGAGCCGATGCCCTTGAGGCCCCTCCGGCCCCGCAGCCGGAGGCCCGCCGCCTGGCCCTCCTGGGCCTGCAGCACGCCGTCGCCGTGGTCCGGGTACCGGGCGTATCCCGTGAAGTTCCGTCTCAACTCCAGGGCTCTCAGGCCGCCCCAGCCGAGGAGGTGCCAGCCGCCATCCGCGACGGAACGGCCGACCTTGAGCCCGGCCAGCAGGCGGGAGGAGCGACCGCCCCCGGCCTCCGGGTAGGCGCCGTAGAAGTCCATTCCGCCCGATGAGACGTCGTCCTCCCGCACCACGCCGGGCGACTCGAACGTGCCGTCGTAGCCCAGTGCGAAGGCACGCACCCGGACGGACCCCAGCCAACCCCCCATGCCGCCGGCCAGCCGGACCTGGCGGAAGGCGCGGTGGTCTCCGACGCCCCGCCCGGCCTCGCCCTCGACGACCACGAAATCCTCCGGCTCGCCCCCGGCCGGGCGCCAGGTCACCAGCCCACGGCCCGACCGATCCGTGCCCCCGCCCGCCTCGACGAGCAATCCCGGATCCGCGAGACCGAGCGCGAGGTCCGCCGAGGCTGCCAGGGCGAAGTCGCCCGCCTCGGGCCGGCTGGATCCCCGCCAGAGGTCCAGCCCCCGGATCAGCACGGTGGGGAGGAAGTGGAGATCCAGGTAGCCCTGCCCGTGGATGTGGCTCACCTCGTTGAGCGGGATGCCCTCCAGCGAGATTGCGAGGTCCGCGCCGTGCACGGCGTCGAACCCGCGCACGAAGTACTGGTACGCCTTGCCGTGGCCTCCGTGGGCGCTCAGGTGCAGGCCCGGCATGGCTCGTAGCAGCTCGTCTGCGGAGGACGCGGGGAAGGCCTCGAGGGCGTCCCGGTCCAGGGTCACCTGGGCGGGCGTCTCCCGGGCGCGCGGCTCCTCCACGACGATCTCCTCCTCTGCAGTCTCCTGCTCGTCCTCCTCCCCCCGCGCGGACGGGGAGGCGAGCAGTGCGAGACCGGACAGGAGCGGAGCGAGGACCAAGGCGACGAGCCCGACGTATTACGAAAGGCTCGCTCAGTAATACCAAGCCCTCCCCGCGTCCACGGGGGAGTTGGGTTCCTGGCCCCGCCTACTCGTCGCCGGGCTTCCAGACCTTCCAGACCTTGCCCACGAGGTCCGGGCCGGGGCGCAGGACCGGCTTGCCGGGCTGCCAGCCCGCGGGGCAGACCTCGGCGCCCTTGGTGGCGCGCACGTGCTGGAAGGCCTGGATCTGGCGGATGGTCTCCACCATGCTCCGGCCCACGGGCGGGGTCATGACCTCCATGGCCTGGACCACGCCGTCGGGATCGATGAGGAACCGACCCCGGATGTCCACGCCCGCGCCATCGTCGTAGACGCCGTACAGCCTCCCGATGTGCCCCCCGCCATCGGAGGCCAGAGGGAACGGGATGGCCGGGACCATCTTGGACAGCTCCTCCTCGAACCAGATCTTGTGGACGAACTGGCTGTCCACGCTCATGGCGATGACATCGACACCGAGGGCCTGGAGACGGGGGAACGCGTCGGCGACCGCCGACACCTCGGTGGGTCAAACGAAGGTGAAGTCCCCCGGGTAGAAGCAGACGAGGAGCCACCTCCCGCGCTTGTCCGCCAGGGAGACCCTGGTGAAGCCTCCGTTCAGATAGGCCGGAGCGGTGAACTCCGGTGCGGGTTGGCCGACCTTGACCTGCTGCATGGGACGCACCTCGGGTTGGGGGGTGGGGGAAGGGGACGCGGGAGCCTCGGGGACCTGGCTGGTGGGCCGGGTGCAGCCGGCTTCCTCCTGGGTGTCCGCCATGTCGCCTCCTGGGGGTGCTCGCCGTCGTGATGGGCGGCGGTTATGAGCATGGGCCAATAACCCATGCCCGGGACGGCGTCCACGAAGCGTGGCCGCCGCCGGTTGGACCTCCGACGGAGCGGAACGTGCAACGATGAGTCCTCCACCGGCGGCAGCGGTCTACGGTCCGGTTCCCTCGCGGCGCCTCGGGCGATCCCTCGGGATCGACCTGATCCCGTTCAAGATCTGCTCCTACGACTGCCTCTACTGCCAGCTCGGCCGCACGACGCATCGTACGCTCGAGCGCCGGCCGTACGTCCCGGTGGACGGCATCCCGGGCCAGGTGGCCGAGGCACTCGCCGCCGGTGCCTCGCCTGACTGGATCGCCCTGGCCGGGTCGGGCGAGCCCACCCTGCACGACGGGATCGGCAGCGTGATCCGCGCGATCGGGGGCGTCACCGACGTGCCGGTGGCAGTGATCACCAACGGCTCGCTCCTGTGGCGGCCCGACGTTCGGGCGGACCTGGCACGGGCCCGGCTCGTGATCCCCTCGCTCGACGCCGGGAGCGAGCGCACGTTCCGGCGCGTGAACCGGCCCGCGCCCGACCTCCCGTTCGATCGGATGGTCGAGGGTCTGGTCGCGTTCTCCCGTGGGTTCGAGGGGGCGATCTGGCTGGAGGTCCTCCTGGTGGGGGGCGTCACGGACACCGAGGACGAGGTCCGCGCCATCGCCCGAATCGCCGAGCGGATCCGTCTGGCGAAGGTCCAGGTCGGGACGGTGGAGCGCCCGCCCGGCGGGCGCGGCGCCCGCGGCGTGCCGCGGGAGCGCCTGGCCGAACTCGCCGGCCTCTTCTCCCTCCCCACCGAGGTGATTGCGCCGAGGGAGGAGGCCGGGAACTCCTCCGGGCGAATCCCGGACGCCGAGGGAATCCTCTCGCTCCTGGCCCGGCGCCCCTGCACGGTCCGGGGGATCGCGGACGGCCTGGGCCTCCACCCCAACGACGTGCTCAAGCACCTCGACGACCTCGTGGCCCGAGGTGCGGTCCGGCCTCGCAGGCGGGGCAGGGCCGTCTGGTACGAGCGGGCGCGGTTGCCGGCGGAGGGTGACCCTGTTATGAGCATGCGCTCATAATCTTCGTCCTCGGCACGGTCATGTCCCGCCCCCCCTGCTGCCGCCTGGTCGCCCAGCTCCCGCCGCACGATCACTTCGAGCCGGCGGGTTCCGGGGATCGCACGCTGGAGGTCCTCCATCTGGGCCTCGACGCGTTCGAGGCCCTCCGGCTCGCGGACGTGGAGCGGCTTCCCCAGGACGAGGCGGCCTCGCGGATGGGCGTCTCCCGGCAGACGTTCGGCCGCATCCTCGACGTCGCGCGGACCACGGTGGCCCGCGCCCTCGTGGAGGGCCGCGCGCTGCACATCGAGGGTGGGCCGATCTGTCCGCCGCCCCATCCCGGGTGGCGCTGCCCCAGGTGGGGCGAGCAAGGACCCGCCACCCGCGGGGACTGTCCCCGGCACCGGGGCTGCCCCTCGGCGGACGTCCTGGACTCCATGGCCCCCGCTCGACCGGACACCGCCCTCTCCCCCACATAAGGAGTGTTTCCCATGCGCGTCTGCATCCCCGTCACCCACGACCTGGGTCCCGAGAGCCCGGTCTCGATGCACTTCGGTTCCGCGCCGTTCTTCGCCGTCGCCGAGAGCACCACCGGCGAGGTCGTCACGCTCGTCAACCGCAACGAGCACCACGCCCATGGCCAGTGCCGGCCCCTCGACGCGATCGCTGGCCAGGGGGTGGAGGCCATGGTGGTCGGCGGGATCGGCATGGGTGCGATCCTGAGGCTGCAGGAGGCTGGTGTGTGCGTCTACCGGGCCACCGGCGGCACGGTCCGCGAGGCGCTCGCCGCCCTCGAAGCCGGCACCCTGTCTCCCATGGATCCCTCCTCGGCGTGCGCGGGCCATCACCACGGGTGAGGTCCCTTCCCATGCGGTCTCCCCTGCTGCCCCTCCTCGCCGTGCTCCCGTCCGGCTGTGTGGTCGAGGAGCACTGCTTCGGCGATGGCGACTGCCCCGCCGGCCAGGCCTGCGATCTCGTGCTGGGCGTCTGTGTCGAGCAGGTGCCCGAGTGCGTCGTGGCCTCGGACTGCGGGGAGGTCGGTTTCGCCTGCGAGGACGGCGCGTGCGTGCCCGACTGCGCACCTCAGGGCACCGTGACCTGCGCCGAGGATCAGGTGGAGGTCTGCGGCGCCTTCTGCATGGACACCTGGGAGGCCTCGCGACCCGATGCCTCCGCCGGGGGCGGGGGATCCGACCCGTCCATGGCCACCAGCCGGCCCGGCGTGATCCCGTGGTACGCCTCCGACGCCGTCGCGGGCATGAACCAGGCCGTGGCTGCGGCCGCCTGCGAGGCCGCGGGCCGGCGCCTCTGCACCCGGGCCGAGTGGAAGGTCGCCTGTGCGGGGCTCGAGGACCTCGTCTACGTCTACGGAGACGAGTACGACCCGGTCCTCTGCAACGGCATCGACACCTTCTGCACCTGCGACGGCCGGGATCCCTACCCGCACTGCTACCAGGAGTGCGGCGCCGACATGCACGTCATGCCCACCGGCTCGTTCCCGGCGTGCGAGTCTCCCTGGGGCGCCTGGGACGTGAGCGGGAACGTCTGGGAGATCGTGGCCTCGGACGACGGTCGCGACCACTACCGGGGCGGGGCCTACAACTGCGTCGACTCCGAGCGGAACACGCGCTGCGACTACGACGCCACCTGGAACCCCTCGGCCAAGGGGTTCCGGTGCTGCGCCGACGGGACGGTCCGGTGATCCTCGCGGCGATCCTGGCCGTCGCTGCGGCCCGTGCGGCCGATCCCGGCGCCGGCTGCGGCGGGCCGTGCGGCGAGGACGTCCCGTGCGCCCTCGCCACCGGTCGCTGTCTCCTGGACGGGGAGGCGTGGCCCGAGGCGCTGGAGGTGCTCAAGGCCGCGAGGCCGGCCGCGAGCGGGGCCGAGGCCGGCACCCTGGCCCGGCTCCTCTCCCTCGCCTACGCAGGCACCGGCAACGCCACCTGGGCGCGGCGCGTGCTCGCGGAGCGGGTCCAGTCCGATCCCTCCGACGCCGAGACCCGCACCTGGGCGGCCTGGCGGGCGCTCGATGAGGGCGACCTCGTGGGCGCCCGGGCCTGGCTCACGGGCGCGTCCGCCACGGGTCCGCTCGGCGAGCGCGAGGTACTCCTCCAAGCGGCCCTGGCCGAGGTCGACGGTCGCCGTGGGGAGGCGGCCGACCTCCTCCGGCGCCCCGTGGCCTCGCTCCTGCCGGGCGACGACGCGCTCCGCACCGAGGTCCGACGCCGGGTGCTCGGGGACTCGGGCGAGCCGTTCTCGGCGCGGATCCAGGCGAGCGCCGGGTACACCACCAACGCCGTCCAGAGCGCGCCGCAGGACCCGGGCGGGGAGGCGGACGAGGATCCCGCGTCACCGGTGGGGAGCCTCGACGCCGTGGTCCGCTGGGAACCGTGGGCGAGCCCGACCCTGCGCCCGGTGGCCGAGGCCCGCGTCAAGAGCCTCGTGCCCGTCGTAGAGGCGACCTCGGCCTGGCTCGACCTGGGCGGCCGGGCCGGTATGGAGGCGGGGCCCCCCACGGGCACCCGCGGGCGCCTGCTGTACAGCGTCGAGCTCCTGGGCGTGAACAACGGTGACCCCCCACCGGGCACCGAGGACGACGGCACCCATCCCGGCCGGCGCTGGTACATGGAGGCGCACCGGGCCGAGGCGGAGGTGGACCTGGGTCCCCGGATCCAGGTCTTCGGCGGCGCGGGGCACCGCAGCTACCGCCTCACTTCCCGCACCCGCAACGAGGCCGACGGCGGCGCCGCTCTCGTGGTCCCGCTCGCCGGCGGGTGGAACCTCACCGGTGTGCTCTCGGGCCGCGTGCAGCGGGCCCGCCTGCCCGATTGGGACCTGGTCGGGGGCTCCGCGCTGCTCCGCGTGGCTGCCCCGCTGCCCGGATCCGGGCTGCTCCTGGCGCGGGGTCTGATCCTCGTGGACCGCTACCCGGACCATCCGGAGGGGCGCGACGACCTCACCTGGGGCCTGCAGGTGGCGCCGTGGACCCGCCCGCTTGGGGACGTCCGGTGGGGCCTGTCCTGGACCCTCACCGATCGCCGGAGCACCGTCGACACCTGGTCCTACGTCGATCACCGCTTTCTCCTCGAGGCCCGGTGGCAGCCCTCGTGGGGTCACCGCCCCGCGCCCGTCGCGCCGGTGGGTCCCGAGTACGTGCCCCTGCCCTACGGGCTCGGGAGCGCCTCCGACACCGGCCTCGACCGCGTCCAGGATCTGCTGCGGCAGGAGGACAGCGCCCGGCGGGGGTCGTCGTGCGTGGATTGAGCGTGGTGCGCGACGCGGCGATCGTGGTCGCAGCCTCGGCCGTGATCGCGCTCGTCGTGAACGCGGTCCGCCCCGGCGGCCTCCCGCTCGTCGCGAAGGAACCCTACCGGATCCTGGTGCCCTGCCCGGAGCCCGGAGGGGAGATCGTCCCGCTCGCACCTGCGGACGTCCGCTGGGGTCAGGCCACCGACCTCGTGATCGACGCCCGTACGGCGGCCGAGGCCGCGGCATGGGCCGCCCCGGGCGCCCGCATCGTCCCCTTCGATTTCCTGGATCCCGTCTCGCACGAGGTGGTGGCCGACCTGGTGGCCACCCGCTCGGATCGCGTCGTGGTCTACGGGGACGGCGGCCGGCCGGACTCGGGCGAGGAGATGGCCCGGGAGCTCTCGGGACACGGGGTGCGCCACGTCCACTTCGTGCCCGGCGGCGTCGCCGCGGTCCGCACCCACCTGGGTACGGGGGAGGGAGCCCCGTGAACCGCATCCTCACCTGGAGGGGTCACGGGTGGATCGCGCTCGCCCTCCGCCTCTACCTGGGGGGCGTGTTCCTGGTGGCGTGCTGGCACAAGATCCTATACCCCGCGACCTTCGCCCTCGACGTGGCCACCTACCAGATCCTGCCCCTCGGGCTCGTCAACCTCCAGGCCCTGGTGCTGCCCTGGGTGGAGCTCGCCGCCGGGCTGATGCTGGTGGTGGGCTTGCGCACGCGGGCGGCCGCGCTCCTGGTGAACGGCATGATGGTCATGTTCATCGTGGCGCTCGCCGTCGCCCTCGGCCGGGGCCTCGACATGGGGTGCGGCTGCTTCGCCTCGGAGGGGGGCGACGATCCCATCTCCTGGCGTACGCTGGTGCGGGACGGCACCTGGCTGGCCATGGGGTTGTACGTCCAGTTCCTCGATCGCAGGCCCCTGGGCCTGGACCGCCTGCTCACCCGGAATGCACCGTGATCCGTCTCCTCCTCGCCCTCGCTCTCCTGGTCGCCCCCGGGATCGTACGCGCGGCCGACCTCGCCTCCATCCCCTGCTGCGCGGGTCTCGACGCCGCCCAGGAGACCCGCGTCCGCTCCCTGGTCGGCCAGATCACCGTCTACGACGCCTGCGACGGCACCATCGCCGCGTGTCTCGATCGGCCCTCCCCTGCCCGGTACATGGCCGGCGAGGTCTGCCGTCGCGTGGAGGCGGGCGAGCCCGACGCCGCCGTGATCCATGCCCTGGACCTCCGGGCACGCTCGATGATGCCCGCCCCGCCCGCCTCCATCGACCTCGGCGGCCTCGCCGTGGTGGGCGATCCCGCGGCGCCGGTGATCGTGGTCGAGTACGCCTGCGTGCGCTGCCCGTTCTGCTCCAAGGTCACTCCCGAGCTCGTGCGGGAGATCCGCGAGGGCAGCCTCCGGGGCAAGGCCAGGCTCTACTTCAAGCAGTTCCCCATCAAGGGCCACCCCGGCTCGGTCGAGGCCGGCCTCGCCGCGCTGGCCGCCCAGGACCAGGGCCGCTTCTGGGAGTTCCTGCTCCTGGCCTACCGCCGGTTCGACCCCTTCTCGGTGGCGGCGCTCCCCGGGTGGGCCGCGGAGGCGGGTGTCTCCGGGTACGAGGCCGCGGTGGCGGCCCCGGCGCTGCGCGACCGCCTGGTGGCCAGCAAGCGGGAGGGCATGGCCAACGGGGTCCAGGCCACCCCCACGTTCTTCCTCTCGGGCAGGATGTGGCAGGGCGATCCCACCTTCGAGATGCTCGTGGACGCGATCGGCGAGGAGTACGAGCGGCTCGCGGGCAGGTGGTGACGTTTCGTTTCAGTGATGAAACGAGTAGACTCATCTCTGAAACGTTACGTCTCGCCCTCACAAAGCGTCCACTCCAGATACAAGGCTTCGTACCTTGACCTTCATGTTCGGCACGATTCGTGCTCTCCATCTCCGGTGAGCACCGACCATGCGCCTCGCCCTCCCCCTCTTCGAGGATGACGTCTCCCCCCGATTCTGCGGGGCGGATCGCATCCTCGTGGTGGACGTCGAGGAGGGCAGGGAGATCGGCCGACGTGTCGTCGAGCCTGTTCCCGCCGACTTCTGCGACCGCCTGGTCCTGCTCCGCGACCTGGGCGTGCGGGAGCTCCTCTGCGGGGGCTTCAACCGCTGCTGGCTTCCCCTGGCCGAATCCCTCGGCCTCCGCGTCCGCTGGGGTCTGTGGGGACGGGCCGAGACCGTCCTGCAGCACCGTCTCGAGGGCCGTGAGCCCTCGCCGGTGCCTGGGGGGCTCCGGGGCGGACGGGGGCGCCGCATGCGCCGAGGTCGTCAACCCTGAGCCAACCCTGGAGACGAACATGCCTGGATTCGACAGAACCGGCCCCCTGGGCCGAGGACCCCTCACCGGTGGAGGCCGTGGACCCTGCGGGGGCGGCGGCCGCTTCGGCCGCGGAGGCGGACGGGGCGGGCGCCGGCTGGCCTGGCAGGACCCCTCAGGCTCCGCCCCAGTGGGCTCGGAGAGCGAGGCGCTCGCGAGGCGGGTCGAGGAGCTCGAGCGCGAGCTCGCGGACCTGTGCAGCCGCGTGGGCAAGCCGTGAAGCTCACCGCCATCTCCGTCACCTCCATGGCGGATCCCGATCCCCACCTCGATCCCCGCTTCGGCAGGGCCGAGGCCTTCCTCGTCGTGGACGAGGCGGGTCGGACCGTCCAGTGCCTCGCGAACCCCCACAAGGACGCCAGCCACGGGGCGGGGCCCGCGGTGGCCGGCTGGATGCGCGATCTCGGCGTCGGGACCATCGTGTCCGGCGAGTTCGGGCCCAAGGCGGCGGCCTCCCTGGCCGCGCTCGGGATCGTCGCCTGGCTCGCACCAGCCGGCATCCGGGCCTCCGAGGCCCACAGTCGCCTCGTCGCCGGACGGCTCGAACGGAAGGGCCACGGTTCGTGAGGATCGCGTTCGCCAGCGGCAAGGGCGGCACGGGCAAGACCCTCCTCTCGACGGCCTTCGCCCGCGCCCTCGCCGACCGCCGCCCCGGCACGGTCGCCTACGTGGACGCCGACGTGGAGGAGCCCAACGGCCACCTGTTCCTGCACCCGGAGGGCGTGGGGACCCGGCGCATCACCGTGCCCGTCCCCGTGCTGGCGAACGGCCGCTGCCGGGGCTGTGGGGCGTGCCAGCGGTTCTGCTCCTGGCACGCCATCCTCGCCCTCCGGAACCGGGTGATGGTCCTCCCGGAGCTGTGCCACGCCTGCGGCGGCTGCATCCAGGTGTGCCCGGACCGCGCGCTCCGGGAGACCACGCGTGGCATCGGGACCCTGTCCACCGGGACGGCCGGCGGCCTTGCGTGGCGGTCGGGTCGCCTCGACGTGGGCGAGGCGCGCTCCACGCCGCTCGTGAGCGCCGTGATCCGTTCCGCGCCGCCGGTGGACGTGGTGGTGGTGGACTGCCCGCCCGGCACCTCATGCCCCGTGATGGCAGCCCTCGAGGAGGTCGACCGGGTCGTCCTCGTCACCGAGCCCACGCCGTTCGGCCGCCACGACCTGGACCTGGCCATCCGTCTCTGCCGCGTGCTGGCCCTGCCGTGCGTGGCCGTGCTCAACCGATCCGACCTGGGCGACGACGGCGTCCGGGCCCTCCTCGAGGAGCACGACGTGCCGCTTGTGGCCGAGATCCCCTTCGAACGCGACATCGCGGTCGCCGTCTCCGAGGGCCGCGTCCCCCTCGCCGAGTCGCCCGCGCTGGCGGGGGCCGTCGATCGGCTGGCGTCGGTACTGGGGCTCGGGGGAGGTCCGTCATGAAGCAGGTCGCCGTCTTCAGCGGCAAGGGCGGCACGGGCAAGACCTCGCTCGTGGCCTCGTTCGCCGCCCTCGCGAAACGCCCGGTCGCGGTGGACGCGGACGTGGACGCCGCCAACCTCGCCCTGCTCATGCCGGGCGAGGACTCCCCCGGCGAGCCCTTCGTCTCCGGCCGCCGGGCCCGCATCGACCCCGCGCGCTGCACGGGCTGCGGAGCCTGCCGGGAGGCGTGCCGTTTCGGAGCCATCCGCGCCGACGGCGATCGGTACCGGATCGCCGTCCTGTCCTGCGAGGGGTGTGGCACCTGCGCGTTGGTCTGCCCGGTCCCCGGCGCCATCGTGCTCGAGGACAACGTGGCGGGGACGTGGCGGATCCGGCGAACCGCCACGGGTGTGCTCGTCCACGCCGAGCTGGGCGTCGCGCAGGACTCCTCCGGCAAGCTCGTGGCCCACCTGAGGCGCCAGGCCGAGACCCTCGGCGAGCGGGCGCAGACGCCCGTCCTGTTGATCGACGGGCCCCCGGGCATCGGCTGCCCGGTCCATGCGGCGATGGGCGGGGTGGACCTCGTGGTCGCCGTGGCCGAGCCCTCGGTCTCGGGCGAGCACGACCTCCTCCGCCTGCTGGACCTGGCCGATCACTTCCACCGGCCCGCCTGCGTGATCGTCAACAAGGCGGATCTCGCGCCCGCCGTGACCGCTCGCCTGTGCGAGACCTGCAAGGGCCGCGGCGTGCCCGTGGCTGGCACGATCCCCTTCGATCCACTGGTCCCGCGCCTGCTCGCCCAGGGTCGGCTCCCCCTCGAGGCTCGCCCGGCCACGGCCGACGCCATACGGGCCGCCTGGGCCGCGGTGACCGCGAGGATCGCGGATGGCTGATCACGACGGATCCGCCGGCGAATGCCGGCTCTACGGGCAGATCCTGGAGAGCATCGGCGAGGCCGTCTTCACCGTGGACCTGGAGGGGAGGGTGACCTCGTTCAACGCCGCGGCCGAACGGCTCGTGGGCCTGTCCCGGGCCGAGGCCGTCGGGATGCGCTGCCGCGACGTCTTCCGGGCTGACGTGTGCCTCGGGCGGTGTCCCCTGCAGCGCACGCTGCAGGGCGGACCGCCGGTGCGGGACCTCCGCGTGACGGTGCTCGATCGGCACATGGATGAGGTGCCCGTCACGATCTCCACGGCCGCGCTCCGCGACGCGTCCGGTCGTGTGGTCGGGGGGGTCGAGATCCTGCGGGACGTCTCCGACGTGGAGGCCCTCCGGCGGGAGCTCCACGGCCAGGCCGTCTTCGAGGACATCGTGGGCCGGAGCCCGCCCATGCGCGAGCTGTTCCGGCTCCTGCCCGACGTGGCCCGCTCGGGGGCCACGGTCCTCCTGCAGGGCCCCAGCGGCACGGGCAAGGAGCTGGTGGCGCGGGCCCTCCACCGGCTGAGCCCACGCGCGGACCGGCCCTTCGTCCAGGTGAACTGCGCCGCGCTGCCCGATACCCTCCTGGAGAGCGAGCTGTTCGGCTACCGCAGGGGAGCGTTCACCGACGCCCGGACCGACCACGAGGGACGGTTCGCGGCCGCCGCAGGGGGCACGCTCTTCCTGGACGAGATCGGGGAGACCACGCCCTCGTTCCAGGTGAAGCTGCTCCGCGCCGTGCAGGAGGGTGAGATCCAGCCCCTCGGGGAGCGGATCCCCCGCAAGGTCGACGTGCGCCTGGTGGCCGCGACCAACCGGGATCTCGCCGAGATGGTCCGGAAGCGGACCTTCCGGGAGGACCTCTACTACCGCCTCCGCGTGGTGGCCTTGGACCTGCCTCCGCTCCGCGAACGGCGCGAGGACGTCCCCCTCCTGGCGGAGCACCTCCTCAAGCGCGTGGCGGTCCGGCAGGGCCGCGCCGTGACGGGGTTCGCGCCGGCCGCGCTCCGCCTCCTGTACGACTACCCCTTCCCGGGCAACGTCCGGGAGCTGGAGAACGCCGTCGAGCGGGCCGTGGCCCTGGCGTCCGGCCCGATCATCCAGGTCGGGGACCTTCCTCCGGAGATCACCGGCTGGCAGCCTTCCAGGGAGGTGGCGGCCGCCGATCGAGCCGCCGTCGACGCCGGTCCCCCGCCGTCGGCCGAGGCGACCGCCCTGGTCCGCGCGTTGGACGCCTACCGCTGGAACCGGCAGGATACCGCCCGCGCCCTGGGCATCGGCCGGGCCACCCTCTGGCGGCGCATGAAGGCCGCCGGCCTCATCCCCTGACCGCCGACCCCGGCTCCGTCAGGGCGCGGGCGGCTTGCGGATCTCCAGCCACACGCCCACCTCCTCGTCGCGGTAACGCCGGATCCCGGCCACCCCCGCCGCGCGGGCGCGATCCTCGAGGCCCGGCTCGAGCGGGCGCCAACCCTGGGACTCGGGCTGCGCGCTGGTGTTGCGCCAGCGTACGAGCTCGGCGTAGGTGGCCGGATCCTCCTCGGCCAGGACCCGCGAGAATCCACCGCCCAGGTACGCGACCCCGCCGGGCGCGAGGATCCGGTACACCTCCAGGACGCCGGCGAGCTGGTCCTCCCAGAAGAAGATGGAGCCCCGGCTCACCACCAGGTCGGCGAAGCCGTCGCGGAAGGGCATGTCCGTGGCATCGCCCTGGACGGGCCGGACGCGGTCCGCCAGACCCGCCTCGCGCGCGAGCAGCGTGCCGAGGGCCACGGCCGTGGGATCGATGTCGAGCACGTAGACCGTGAGGTCGCTCACGCGGGCGATCGCCTGGGCGAGCCACCCGGCGCCTCCTCCCACGTCCACGCACACGCCGCGGGTCAACCCCGAGTCCTGCACGAGCTGGCGGGCCATCGCGGGGTAGACCGGCTGGAAGCGGGTCGTGGCGATCTCCGAGAACGGGTACTCGCGCGCGAGGGCGTCCAGGGTGTCGGGTGGACGCGCGCAGGCGCCGGCGAGGAGGGCGAGGACGAGGATCGGGCGCATGCGGAGCCCACGGGGGTCGGACGGGGCAGTATACTCCTCCCCGGAGGCGCCGTGCCGTCGTCTCGTCCCGTTCTCCTCGCGTTCCTGCTCGTCGCCGCCGGGTGCACCGAGCCCGTGGATTCCGGCGACACCGACACCGGCGAGCCCGGGCCCGCGCCCGGCTTTCCGTTTCCGGTGCGCCAGGGTCATCCGGTCGTGGCCGGTCCCGAGGAACACGCCGACCGGGGGCTCGCCTGGGACCTGGACTGCGCGCCCGGCGACGGCGTGGGGGCCGTGGCCGGCGGCACGGTGACGCGCGCCACGGACGGCCACGCGGCCGGCGAGGCCGAGGGCAACGAGGTCTGCGTGCGGCACGCGAGCTCGGGTCTCACGGTCTGCCTCGGCCGCTTGGAGGCCGGCACGCTGGCGAATGTGGCCGAGGGCGGCACGCTGGAGCTCGGCCAGCGGTTGGGGGGGTGCGGATCGAGCGGGCCCGCCGAGGATCGGGCGGGCGACGCCACCCACCTCGAGGTGTGGGCCACCGATGACGCGGGCGACCCGGTCCGGTTGGCCCACCCGGATCGCTGGTGGCCGCTCGCCACGTTGGAGGAGCCGGAGGCGCCGGTGTTCGCCGTGACCCACCCCGCCGGCGGCGAGGCATTCCCGCTGGAGACGATCATGGACGTGCGCTGGGAGCCGGCGGGCCTCGACGTGGCGGTGGACGTCGTGGCGTTCCACGGTCCCTCGGGCGCCGGGCCCCCCGAGGAGCGCGTCCGGACGCTCGAGGAGGGCGGGGCGAACGACGGGCGGCTCGAGGGGGTGCTCCTCACGCTCGACTGGGCCTTCGCCGGGGACGCATGGTACGTCTGCGTGGACGCCGGTACCACGGGGGACTGCGGCGGCGCGTTCTCGATCACCTCCGACGCCATCCTCGAGGTGCGTTCGCCCGTGGCGAGCGGGGCGTACGAGATCGGCGGGACGCTGGAGGTGGCCTGGACGAGCGAGGGGCAGGTGGGCCCGGTGGACGTCCGGCTCTGCAACGGTCCCGGCGGCACCTGCGAGGAGGCCGAGCGCGTGCGGCTCCTCGAGGAGGACGGGGACGACGACGGCTCGCTCCCGGCGGTGTTCCTCGACCCGGCCTGGGCCTGGGACGACGCCGACTGGTACGTCTGTGTGGAGGGGCCGGGCGCACGCGACTGCACCGGAGCGTTCACCCTGGTGACGCCCACCACCCCCCTGACCGTGGGTTGCGGGGGCGACCACGACACCCTCCAGGCCGCGGTGGACGCCGCCCTGGACGGAGCCACCATCGAGGTCTGCGAGGGCTCGTTCGCCGGGCCCACCACGATCCGCGCACTGGCGCTCACCATCCGGGGCGCGGGTGCGGGCGCGACCCTGCTCACGGCCGGGCCCGACGAGGGGATCCTCACGGTGGACGCGGGGGCCGACGTGGCCCTCGTGGACCTGGCCGTGGGGGCCGCCGAGTGCCCCAACCTCGACGCCTGCGCGCTCAGCGCCGGGGCCTCCACGCTCCGGCTCGAGCGCGTGGTGGTGCGCGACGTGTCGGGTCTGCGGTCGCCGGGCCTGGCCGCCGCGTCCGCGACGGTGACCCTCCAGGATGTCACGATCGCCCGGATCGTGGCGTTGGACGGATCGTCCGGCGCCTGCCTCGATGCGCTCTACTCCCGGGTGGAGGCCGACGGCCTGCGCCTCGAGGACTGCGTCGCGACGGACGGGGTGGGGGCCGGGCTCCACGCCGAAGGCTCCGAGGTCATCCTCTCGGACTCGTGGATCCTCGGCGGACGGGCCGGAGTGGCCGGCGGCGGCGCCTATGTCCGGTCGGCCTCCGCCCTCACGCTCACCGGGGGCGGGATCACGGGCTGCGAGGCCGCAGACGGGGGAGCGCTCTTCGCAAGCCGCTCCAGCTCGGTCGCCCTCGCGGGCGCCCAGGTCCAGGCCAACGTCGCCACGGAGCGCACCGGCGGCGCCTTCCAACTCCTGGCCGAAACCCCCACGGACATCACGACCCTCGACCTCGACACCTGCGACCTGGGGTCGGACGCCACCGCCAACACGCCGGCCGACCTCGAGATCGTCGCCCTGGACGGACGGACCGCCACCTGCACCTACGGCGGCACGACCACGCTCTCGGCCTCGGTCGAGCGCATCGAGTGCCCCTGAACGCCGGGAGGCGACCCGGCGCGAGGGCGGGTCCGGTCGCTTGACGGTCCCCCCTGCACCCGCCACATTGGCGCGATGGCCCCCGTCCCGACCGAGCTGTTCGTCCAGCTGGGATATGCGCTCGGCATCGGTCTCCTCGTCGGCCTGGAGCGATCGGTCGCGGTGGTCGTCCCTCGGGAGGACGAGGGGGAGGCCAGGCCGTCGGAACAGAAGATCGCCGCGGATTTTCTCGGTCTTCGCACCTTCGCGGTCCTGTCCCTCGTGGGATTCGCCTCGGCGCTGGCCGGCGAGCGGTACCCTCCCCTGGCCCTGGCCGGCGTGCTGGGCGCCGCGGCGCTGGTGGTGGCCATGTACACGCGCTGCCCGCCCGCACAGATCGGTATCACCACCGAGACCGCGGCCGTCGGCACCCTGCTGCTCGGGTACCTGTGCCGGACCGAGCCCCAGACGGCCGTGGTGCTGGCCCTGGCCCTCACCCTGCTGCTGGCGGCCAAGCGGTTCGCCTGGGACACCATTCGCCGGATGCGACGGGTGGAGCTGACCGACACGCTCAAGCTGCTGGTGGTGGGCCTCATCGTCCTCCCTTTGCTGCCGCGCGAGCCTCTCGATCCGTGGGGCGCCTTCCCACCCTACAAGGTCGGCCTCCTGGTCTTCCTCATCTCCGGGCTGGGTTTCGTCGGGTACGTCCTCACGCGCCTCCTGGGGGCCCGGCGCGGCCTGGGCCTCACCGGGATCCTGGGGGGGCTCACGTCCTCCACCGCGGTCACCGCGGCGATGGCCGCCGACACCCGGCGCCACCCCGAGCTCACCTCCATCTGCGCGTTCTCGACCGTGGCGGCCAACGCCACCATGTTCGGACGCGTGCTCGTGGTGGTGCTCCTGGTGAACGCCGAGCTGGCCCGGGACCTGGTCGCCGCGCTGGGCACGATGATGGGGGTGGCCGCGATCGCGGCCATCGTTCTGTGGGTGCGGGCCGACCGATCCCACTCGGGTGAGGGGGCGCACGTGGAGCTCAAGAACCCGTTCTCGGTGGGACCGGCGCTGAAGTTCGCGCTGTTCTTCATCGCGATCCTGTTCATCGTCCGCTTCGCCAGCGACCAGTGGGGTGATCAGGGCCTCCTGCTGGCCGCCGCGCTGTCGGGCCTCGCCGATGTGGATGCCATCACCCTCTCCATCTCCGAGCAGACCCGGGGGGGCGTCCTCACCCTCGCCACGGGCTCGGTGGGCATCGCCATCGCCGTGGTGTCCAACAGCATCGTGAAGACCGGGATCGCCTTCGTCTCCGGTGGACGGCGGTTCGGGATTGCGGTGGGGACCAGCCTGGGCCTCGCCACCCTCTCGGGCCTGCTGGTGGCGATGCTGGCCTGATCGGCGGAGCGCCACCAGGCGGATACAGTGCCCGCCGGCCGGCCGTCCCCCCACAGGCGCCGCGGTCGGGGAGGCCCCGCGGATGCAGTTCTACCTGACCGTCGCCTGGCGCAACCTGTTCCGTCAGGGCCGGCGGACGCTCATCACCGCCCTCGCCCTCTCGGTCGGTGCGGCACTGTGCATGGCGATGTGGGCGTGGGTCGACGGGATGATGGCCCAGATGTTCGACCTGCTGGTGACCCGGCAGCTGGGCCACGTGCAGGTCCACCACTCCGACTACCCGGTGAGCCGTTCGCTCTACGACACCATCGGCGGGGCCCGGGGGAGGCTCGCCCGCATCGAGGCGCTTCCCGAGGTCGAGGCCGCGACGGGGCGGCTCGTGGCCTTCGGGCTGGTAGGCACGCCGGAGACCTCGGTGGGGGCCCGCATGGTGGGCGTCCAGCCCGCGCGCGAGGATGCCGTCACGGGCATTGCCGGCCGGATGGAGGCCGGGCGGTTCCTCGCGTCCGACGAGCGCCGCGAGGGTACCGCCCTCCCGGTGGTGGTGGGCCGGGAGCTGGCGGAGAAGCTGGAGGTGGGGTTCGGGGGCGAGCTGGTGATGATCACCCAGGCGGCGGACGGCTCGCTCGCGAACGAGCTGCTCGAGGTCGTGGGCATCGGCCGGACCGGCAACGCGGTCATGGACCGCGTCGGGATCTACGCGCCCCTCGCCGATCTCCAGGAGGTCCTCATGCTCGAGGACCAGGTCCACGAGATCGTCGTCCTCGGGCGGGACGCCGAGGCCAGCGCCGCCCTCGCCGCGGCGGTCTCCGGCGCGCTCCCCGATCCATCGGGAGGGTCGGCGGCCGCCGGTGACCTCCTGGTCCGGACCTGGTCCGAGACCGACCCGGTCACTGGCCAGATGATGGGCATGACCGACGGCATGATGGTCGTCCTGCTGCTGGTCGTGCTCGCGTCCGCCGGGCTCGGCGTGCTCAACACCATGCTCATGGCCGTCTTCGAACGCACGCGGGAGCTCGGGCTGCTCAAGGCCCTGGGTCTGAAGCCACGCCAGGTGGTCGCGCTCATCCTCACGGAGTCGGGCCTGCTCGGGCTGCTCGCGGCAGCCGGGGGGCTGGTCCTCGGGCTCGCGGTCGACGCGTTCCTCGTGGTCCACGGCCTCGATCTCTCGGTCAGCGAGGGGCAGGGCTTCGAGTACGAGGGGGTTCGCTTCGATCCCGTGATCAAGGGGATCTTCGACTGGACCGGCGTGTGGGTGACGCTGGTGACGGTCCTCGCGGTGTGCCTGCTCGCCAGCCTGTGGCCGTCGCTGCGCGCCTCGCGCCTGCGTCCCGTGGACGCCATGCGGAAGGTGTGACATGCCCCTCCTCGCTCGGCTCGCCGTCCGCAACCTCACCAGGAACCGCCGCCGCACACTCATCACCCTCGCTGCGGTGTCCGGGGGTCTCGGCCTGATGATCGCCACGGTCAATTGGGCCAACGGCATGTACCAGGACATGCTCCGCACCGCGGTGGGCACCCTCGCCGGCCACGTGGTCGTGCAGGGCGAGGGCTACCAGGCCGAGCGCGACCAGGCCATCACCGTGCCCGAGGCCAGCCGGGTCGCCGCGGTGCTCCAGGCGCGGTTCCCCAACGCGGTCGTGTTGCCCCGCTGCTTCGTGGATGGCCTCCTCACCTCGCCCTCCGGATCGGCGGGGATCATGGCCACCGCCGTGGATCCGGTCCTCGAACCCGAGGTCAGCGACTGGGCCGACAAGGTGACGGAAGGCACGTGGCTCGCGGGAGACCAGGACATCGTCCTGGGAGCCCTCGCGGCCGACTCGCTCGAGGTGGGCCTCGGCGACAAGGTGGTGCTGATGACCCAGGGCCGGGAGGACGTCGTCTCGCGGCTGTTCCGGGTCCGGGGCCTGCTCCGCACGGGGGCGACGGAGATCGACGGGGCCTTCGCCCTCATCACCGTGCCCGCGGCCCAGGATCTGCTCGGGCTGGACGATGCCGTGAGCCAGGTCTCCGTGCACCTGCCCGACGGGAGGGGGGCGAAGCGCGCGGAGCGGGAGGCGGGCCTGGCGCTCGCGGGCCGCCCCCTCGAGATCATGGACTGGAAGCGCGCCCTGCCTGAGGTGGTCGCCTCCGTCCGCCTCGACGCGAACGGGACCAACGTGATGCTGTTCGTGATCGGCGTGATCATCGCCATGGGCGTGCTCAACACCGTGCTCATGAGCGTGCTCGAGCGGGTCCGCGAGTTCGGCGTGATGCGCGCCGTGGGCATGAAGGCCCGGCAGGTCCGGCGGCTCGTCCTCCTCGAGGGGCTGATCCTGGGCGTCGTGGCGGTGGTCGTGGGCGACCTGCTCGGCTTGCTGCTCACCGTCCCCCTCCTGGTCTGGGGGGTCGATCTCGCGTCGTTCGCCGGCGACCAGATGAGCTGGGGCGGCGTCGCCGTCACGACCCAGACCTACGCGGAGATCGACTGGGTGCGGTTCGTCGCCTACTCGGTCATGGGCGTGCTGCTGACGGTGCTGGCCAGCGTGTACCCCGCCTGGAAGGCGTCCCGTCTCCATCCGGTCGCCGCCATCAACCACCTGTAGGAGCGCCGCATGTCCCTCATCGTCTCGGTACGCGGCCTCACGCGGACGTACGACACCAACGGGGTCCCGGTCCCGGCCCTCCGCGGTATCGACCTCGACGTCGAGAAGGGAGAGTTCACGGCGCTCATGGGGCCGTCTGGATCGGGGAAGACCACCCTCCTCAACGTCATCGGTGGGCTCGACGCGCCGACCTCGGGCTCGGTGCGGGTGGACGGGCGGGACCTCGGTGCGATGCGCGGGGACGAGCTGGCCGAGTTGCGCCTCGAGCGGATCGGGTTCGTCTTCCAGGCCTACAACCTGATCCCCGTGCTCACGGCCTGGGAGAATGCCGAGTTCGTGCTGCTGATGCGCGGGGTGCCCACCGGGGAGCGGCGACGGAGGGTCTCCGGGGTGCTGGCCGAGGTGGGGCTCGAGACGATGGCCCACCGGCGTCCCAACGAGCTCTCGGGTGGCCAGCAGCAGCGCGTGGCGGTGGCCCGGGCGATCGTGGCGGATCCCGCCCTGGTCCTGGCCGACGAGCCCACGGCGAACCTCGACAGCCGGACCGGCCTCGATCTCGTGGCGCTCATGCGGCGCCTCAACGAGGAGCACGGCGTCACGTTCCTCTTCGCCACGCACGATCCCAAGGTGCTGGACAACGCGCGGCGCGTCGTGGAGCTGCAGGACGGCCGGATCGTACGCGACGAGCGGCGGTAGGTTCGGCCGTCAGGATCCGGGCGCCGGATCCGCCTTCTGGGCCACGATGTCCCGCATCCGCACCTCGGGGTGGTGGTAGCGCCGCTGGCCGCGGGTTCCGTCCCCCACCTGGATCGCCTCCTCCGGGCACCACTGGATGCAGGCCATGCACTGCTGGCAGCGGTTCCTCCACGCGGGCCGGCCACTGTTGAGGTCGATGTTGTCCACGGGACAGACCCGGACGCACACCCCGCAACCGTTGCACGACGGTTCGACCTGATACTTCCGATCGGACACCGAGGCGTACCGATGCCCCAGGCGGTAGAGCTGGCCGGGATGGATCCAGGCCCGGAAGCGATCGTAACCGCGCTCGATCCGCCGCTCTCCGGCAGCGAGGAGCGTCGCGATCTCCTCCATCCTCGCCCGGGCGGCCGTGTGGATCACGGCCAACTCGTCGTCCGGGGGGACCCCGCCGAAGGGCAGGTAGTTGGAGGGCATCCGGACGAACAGGCCTGCCGCGAGGTCGAGGCCCCGGCCCCGGAAGGTCCGCTCGACGCGCGCGAAGACGTCGCCGGGATCGCCACCGCCGGTGGCCACCGCGAACACGGGCGCCCGGGTCTCGAGGTGCGCCACGAAGTCCGCCACGAGGTGCGGCATCCGGTACATGTACACCGGGAAGACGAGGCCCACGCGGTCGCCCTCGGGTCGGACGGGGGGCGACCGCAGGGCCCGTACCATGGGCACGACGTATGCGTCGCCGAGTCGTTCGGCGAGCGTGCGGGCCACCCACAGGGAGTTGCCGGTGGCGCTGAAGACGTAGATGGGGGTGGGCACGGACGGCCTCCGCCGGCGGGGGTCGGGGTCCCTATCCCGGACCCCACGCCGCGGGCGCATCGAACCCCCTTGACCGCCACCCGGGTTCGACAATAGACTTGGGATATGAGGATTTCGGACGGAATATCCCTGGCATGAGGCGGCCCTCTCGCCTGTCCACGGAGGAGCGGCGGGCCGGCGCGGACCTGGCGGATCGGCTCGCCCGTGCAGCCCGGCCGGGGGCGGCCCCGTCGGATGCCGAGGAGGCCCGGCATGCGGCCGACGCCCTCTTCGCCGCCAGCCAGGAGCGGATCTACTGGCTCTGCCTGAGGCTCATGGGCCGGCCGGAGCTCGCGGCGGAGCTCGCGCAGGAGGCGATGCTCGTCGCCTACCAGCGCCTGCCGGAGTTCCGGGGCGAGTCGAGCTTCCACACGTGGCTCCACGCCATCGCGCGCAACGTCTGCCTCCGGGCCAAGGAGCGACGGCAGGAGCTCACGGGCCTGGACGACCTGTTCGAGAGGGCGGACCCTGCTCGCGACGCGTTGGCCAACCTGAGGCGCCACGAGCGCGACTCGCTCCTGGACGAAGCCGGTCGGGCCGTCCTGGACGTGCAGGAGCAGGAGGCGCTGATCATGCGCTACCAGCTCGGAATCGGGTACGACGAGATCGGCGCGCTGCTGGGCATCACCGAAGTCTCCGGCGCCCGGGGGCTGCTCCAGCGGTGCAAGCGGAAGCTCCGCCGGGAGATCGACCGCCGCCTGGCCGAGCTCGGTCACGGCAGCTCCCTGGTGTTCGGCAGCGTCGGGACCGACGAGTGAACGACCCTCCCAGGCATCCGGGCCCGGCGGATCTCGAGGCCGACCCGCTGGCGTCCTGGGTAGCCCTTCATCTCGAGGGCTGCGCCCGGTGCCGCGTCGAACGCCGGCTCCTGTTCGCCGGCCCACCCGCCGGCGCATTCCCGGTCCCGCCGGGCCTGTTCGACGCCGCTCGAGCCGCAGCGTCGACGGACCACTCGGACCCTGCGGCACTCACCCCGGGAGGTCCGGACGAAGCCGGGACCACGACCGGCGACGCGGAGGTGTCCCCGGTGCCCCGCTACGAGGTCGGGCCGATCATCGGCGCCGGATCGAGCGGCGAGGTGCACCGCGCCTGGGACCCCGCGCTCCGCCGGCACGTGGCGCTCAAGATCCTCACCCGGGACGGACGCGGGGCGCGGGCGCGCTTCCTGTCCGAGGCGCAGGTCACAGCCCAGCTGGACCACCCCAACATCGTCCCCATCCACCACCTGGGCCGCACCGAGGATGGCCGTCCATTCGTGGCCGCCCGCGAGGTGCGGGGCGTGTCCCTGGGGGAGGCCGTCCGCCGGGGGCGCCTCGTCACGCTGGAGGAGCGGGTGGACGCGCTCCGCAAGGTGTGCACGGCGGTCGCCCATGCCCACAGCCGCGGTGTGCTGCACCGGGACCTCAAGCCCGACAACGTGATGGTCGGGGAGTTCGGGGAGGTCCAGGTCGTGGACTGGGGCCTGTCGCGCCCGATGGGCGGCGAGCCGGAGGCCGACCCGGTGCACACCGATCGGTTCGACAGCCCTGCCGATCGAACCCGAAACGGCCACATCGCCGGGACGCCGGCCTGGATGGCGCCGGAGCAGGCACGTGGCGATCTCGCGAACCTCGACGCGCGCACCGACGTGTACGCACTGGGCGCGATCCTGTTCTTCCTGGCGGTGGGGCGCTCGCCGGTGGAGGGGGGGGATACACTCGCGATGATCGACGCGGTCGCCGCGGGCCGCGTGCTCAGGCCTCGAGACGTCGACGCGCGCGTCCCACGCGAGATCGACGCCATCGTGAGGCGGGCGATGGCCCTGGACCCCGGGGCCCGGTACCCCGACGTCCGTGCGTTCCTCGAGGATCTCGACGCCTGGATCGAGCGGCGGCCGCTCCCCCACGTCGGGTCGCGTCTCCCGGAGCGCCTGGAGAAGCTCGCGGCCCGGCACCGGACGGCGTTCTGGGCCGTCGGCGGGACGGTCGCCCTGGCCCTCGTCGCCGCCGCGGTGGGAGGTTGGCGCTACGCGGTGGACACGGGCGAAGCCCGGGACGCGGCGGCCGCTGAGGCCGTGCGGGCCAGGGCGGCCGAGAGGCAAGCGATCATCGGCGAAGCCAAAGCCCAGGTGGCCCTGGCCGACGCGGCGCGGCTCGACGGACGCGAACGGGAGGCCGCGGCGGGCCTGGAGCGGGCGACGGCCTCGCTCGGTGCCGTCGGGGGCGACCTGCGGAACGCGCAGTGGGCGCTTTCCGCGCTCGTGGCCTCGAGCCCACCCCCTTTGTCCATCTGCGAACCCGCCCCAGGCCGCCCGCTCCTTTCGGTGGCCGTCGCGCCGGATGGCACTGCGGCGGTGGCGCTGGCAGACGACGGCAGCCTCGTGGTCTGGGACCCGGCCGGCTGCGGGATCCTGGTGCGGAAGGGGTTCGGCGCCTCGCCGGTCGAGGGAGCCGTGGCCTGGCTGGCCGACGGGCCTGCGGCGGTGGCGTGGGTCGGTCGGGAGCTGGTCCATCTCCGGCCCGGCGGCAACCCGCTCGCCCGGACCCCCCTGCCCGACGGCCTCTTCGACGCCGACGGCCGGGTGCCGGACCGGACCCGGGTGGCGGACGTCACGCTGCACCCGTGGGGCGAGGGAGCGCTCGCCGCACCCGACGGTCAGTGGTGGACCTTCCGCTTCGGCGATCCGGCCCTGCGGCGCGAGGCACGCTGGACCGACCTGCCCCTGCACATCTCCCTGGTCCCCGGGGGCCGGTACGTGTTCGCGGAAGTGGGTCTGGGCGACATCGAGCGCAGAGGTCTGTGGGACCGGACCTCGCTCGCCCTCCGTGAACTCTACTGGATCGCCGACGAGACCTCGAGCGATGGACGTGTGGCGCTGGTCAACGCCGGGGACGGAGCATGCTGCGTGGACCTGGGCTCCGGTGCGACCCTGTGGGCCACGACGGAGTCGCCCTATGGGGTCGTGGGCGTGGCGCCGGGGGATCGGTACGCCTACCAGGCGATGGGCGGGACCATCCGCATCTACGACCTCGCGACCGGCGCCCCCGCCGGACGCATTCGTGCGTCCGTCACCCAGGAGCGGGTCGAGGTGAGCCGGGATGCGCGACTGCTGCTGACCTGGGGGGACGGCGCCACGGTGTCGTCCTGGCTCCGGGGCGACGCAGCGCGCCACGTCATCGGCGAGGAGACCGCCGCGGTGTGGCCTCCCGTCGTCGCCCCGAGCCCGGACGGGCGACTCCTGGCCGTGGCCGGCGCCCGGGGTTCCGAGGGCGTGGAGGTACTGGACCTGGCCACGCGGGCACGACTGCAGCGGCTGCCCGCGGACGCCCCCGTATTCGAACTCGCCTTCTCGCCCGATGGCGAGATGCTGGCGGGTAGCCTCGCCGACGCGGGGATCGTCGTCTGGAATGTGGTTTCGGGGGAGGAACGCTGGCGGAGATCGGCGCCGTCCGGCACCTCTCCCGTCGACTGGGCCCAGGACGAAGTCCTGACCGTGGACGCCGAAGGAGACCTCCTGGTCCTCTCGGGCGTCGACGGCACCGAGCGACACCGATGGCCGGCGCTGCCCGAAGGGAGCCGGGACATCGCCGTCGTGCCCGGCTCTCGGCGGGTCGTGATGGGCGGGTACCCCTCGTCCGCGCCCTCGGCCCTCGTCGTAGACATCGACGACGGGGACGTCGTGTACCGGCTGGACATCGCCGCGGCCCGCGCCCAGGTCGCCGTGTCACCGGACGGCCGACGGGCCGCTCTGGCGGGCTTCGATGGGCGCACCCTGCTGTGGGACCTCGGAACGGGTGCAGTGCTCCGGGAGCTGGAGGCCGAGGCGGGGCCGACCACCGGAGCCGGTTTCTCGCCGGACGGGACGATCGTGGTCACGTCGAGCTGGGACGAACAACTGGTGTTCTGGGACGCCGGCAGCGGCGACCGGCTCCGCACGGTGTCGCTGGGAAGGATCGGCGGCCGGGTCCACTTCGCACCGGGCGGAGAGCTGCTCGTGATCACCCGGAACTGGAAGTTGGAGGAGATCCTTCTGGACGCCCACGTACGCCATGAGGCCGCGGTCGCGGCGCTCCGAGGGGGCCCGCTCGACCGGGCGCGCGCCTTCGCGGCGCTCGGGTGGTGGGAGCGCGTGATCCCCGAGCTGGACCGGGGCGCGGACGATCCGCTGCTGCGGGCACAGGCGTGGCTGGCGGCGGGCCGCCCCGAGAGGGCGGCCGAGGTGGTGAGGGCGGCCCCGGACAGCGTCTACCGGCGCGTGATCGAGGCGACGCGCGGGGGTCTGTGAGGATCTCCCGCATCGGCGGACCAAGGGGAGAGGGTCGACCCCCTCGACCCCGCCCATGGAGTCCACGATGACACGGATGCCTCGTCCCCTCGGCCCGTCGGTCCTCTGTCTCGCCGCACTCGGCCTCTCTGCCTGCCCTGGGCCGGACGACACGGGCGACGGACTCGACTGCAGCGACCCCGCGTTGCACGGGACTTGGGAGGGCGATGTCGGCGAGGGCGACGTCGCGGACCTCTGCGAGGGATGGTGCACGCTCGAGGTCACCGGCAGCGTCCTCCTCGACGCCACCCAGCTCACCTCGCTCGACGGCCTGTCGTGCGTCACCCGGATCGGCGGGGACCTCACCGTGCGGAGCAACCCGGACCTCGCCTCGATCAGCGGCCTCGCGGCGCTCACCGAGGTGGGCGGCAACGTGTCCATCGGCGAGTACCTTTGCGAGTTCACCACCGAGTGGGTGTGCACGGGCTACGGCAACCCCGCGCTCACCTCCCTCGACGGCCTGCAGAATCTGGAATCGGTGGGCGGCTGGCTGTGGATCGCCGACAACGACGCGCTGGTCGACCCGGGGGTCTCGTTCGACACCCTCGCGACCATCGGGGGGGCCGGCGGCATGTCGCTGCTCGTCGACGGACACGCCGCCCTCACCCGCCTGCCCGACCTCCCGCTGATCACGTCGATCTCTGGCTGGAACACGATCTGGGGCAACGAGAGCCTCGTCTCGCTGGAGGGACTGCCCAACCTCGCGACGGTCGACGGGGACCTGATGATCGCCTACAACCCCGCGCTGCCGACCCTCCAGGGCCTCGAGTCCCTGGAGACGATGACCGGCACCCTGTACCTGGTCGACAACGGCACGGTGACCGCCGGTGGCCTCGACGGGCTCACCACCGTGGGGGGAGCCCTCGAGTTCTGGGACAACGCCTCGCTCGTGTCCTTCGAAGGCCTGGACCAGCTCACGTCCATCGGACTCTGGATGCAGAACATCAACAACGACGCGTTGCTCGATCTGAGCGGCCTGGGCGGCCTGACCGAAATCGGCGCCGAGTTCAACATCATGGGCAACGACGCCCTGCAGACCGTCGACGGGGCCTGGGCGCTGACCGAGATCCACGGCTGGCTGCAGATCTGTCCCTACGGCGAAGACTTGAATGACGCCCTCACCTCCCTGGGCGGCCTGTACGGCCTGCAGGCGGTGGACGGGAACGTCGTCATCCGTGACAACCCGATCCTCACGAACGCCGAAGCCTGGGCCCTGGTCGCCGAGATCGAGACGATCGGGGGCAAGGTCACCATCGCCGACAACGAGTGATGCCACCGGAGGAGACCCCATGTTGGCCATCCTCGTCCTCTGGGCCTGCACCGGGACGGACGAAAGCGCGGGTGACGGGCTCGCAGGTGGCCTCTCGATCGAGGCCGACAGCGCCGTGGTGACGATGCTCCGCGCGGTGTGGACCGCTGCGGACGAGGAAGACGTCGCCGTGGAGTATCGTTTCGAGGGCGGCGACTGGCTCGTGGCGCCCGCCGTCGCACCGGGTGAGGCGGTCCTCCTCGGCCTCCCGGCCGAGACGGAGGTCGAGGCGCGACTCGTCCGGGACGTCGGCGGCGAGGCGCGGCGGGGCGGGATCGTCACCACCGCGACCGGTCCCCTGCCCGACGGCCTGCTGCTCCCCGAGATCGACGGCTGGGCGCCCGCGCTCGCCGATCCGGCGCCGTGGGTGATGATCAGCGTGGCCGGCGGCGACTTCACCTACGAAGGGCCCTGGTGGCTCGAGATCGTCGACCGCAGGGGCCAGGTGATATGGTACGCCGCCGTGGGCGAAGGGGCGGTCGTGCTCTACCCGGATGTCGCACTCGACGGCACCCACGTCTGGTACGACGCCGGCAACCTCACGGGCCTCGCGCAGGACGAACCGCATGCGATGCGCCGCACCCTGGACGGGCGCTGGTCGACGCGCGTGGAGCTGCCGGACATGCGGCAGGCCGTGGGCGAGGGCCCGGACGGGTCCTTCCTCCACGAGCACGTCACGGCAGCGGATCTCTCCCTGTGGCGCGCCGACCCGGACGGCGTCTCGAGCCTCGCCTGGGATTGCGGGGCGTGGATGGAGGGGCTCGGGCGCTCCGCCGGCGACTGCGCCATGAACGCCGTGCACTGGAGCGAGACCCGTGGCACCGTCCTCGTGTCGATGTGGCCCGTCTTCACGATCGTGGAGGTCGACCTGGCCACGGGCACCGTCCTGCGCCAGATGGGCCAGCTCGCGGAAGGCGAACCCTGGACCTTCGAACCGCCGGAGTCGGTCTTCGAACTTCAGCACGGACCGTCGTGGACGCCGGAGGGCACGCTGCTCGTCTCCACCCGCACCGCCGACGAATGGCGCTACCAGGTGGCCGCGGAGTACGCACTCGACGACGCCTCGCAGACCCTCACCCGCGTCTGGTCCTACACCTCGACCCGGCTGTGGGCGACTCAGTGCGGCGAGGCGGTGCGTCTGCCGAACGGGAACACGGTGCTGGGCTACGGCCAGGACGGGGTGGTGCGCGAGGTGACGCCCGAGGGCGAGATCGCCTGGCAGGTGAGCTGGCCGAAGGACCAGGAAGGATACCGGGTGGTGGGACACGTCTCGTTCATCGACGACCTGTACGCGCTGAATCGGGGCGAGGATCCCTGATCCGGGCTCGAGACGTCAGCGCCCCCCAGGCCGCTCGTCGGCGCCTCGACCTCCACGAATCCCACCTCGCCCCCCCCTGTTCTTCGCCCTTTGCCGGTCCAGGTACACGGCGTTCTCCAGGAGGTGCCCCACGTCCGGGGAGGTGTGGAAGGCGCCCGGGCGACCGAGCGCCGGGTCCACGAGGTAGCATTCTGTCCCTGACCGTCCGGGAACCGGCGTTCCTCCTGGATCGGGGTTTCCGCCGATACCAGGGATGCTCGCGCAGGCTCACGCATGCTCGCCGATGCCTGGCCCGGTGTGTCCTCGGTGTGTCCTGTGCGGTCGCTGGTCAGCCCGCGACCTCGATGGCGGCCCGGACCGCGACCGCGAGGTCGTGGAGGGGGACCGTCAGGATCCGGGTGCGGCCCGAGGTCTCGTCGGACCATGCCGCGTCCGGACCGGCAGCGAGGATCACGCACGCGGGCTCGTAGGCGTCGATGAACGACCGGGCGGAGCGGGACGGCCCGGGGCGAGGCCCCGACTTCACCTCGACGCCGACGATCCGGTTTCCCCGGCCGAGCACGAAGTCCATCTCGGCGCCGCCCTTGGCACGCCAGTAGTGGACGGTCCAGGGGAACGGCACGGTCTTGGCGATTTCGCCCAGGGCCCACCCCTCCGCGAGCGCCCCCCGATCGGGTCGCCGATCGATGTCCGTCCCGAACGAGCCGAGCAGTGCGTTGCGCAGCCCCATGTCGTAGAAGTGGATCCGGTGGGCGGTCGTGATCTCCCTTCGCTTGCCGCCCGAGAAGGCCGGCAGGAGCTTGACGATCCAGGACTCCTCCAGGAGGGCCAGGTGCTCCCGTACGGTGGAGGCTGCGACGCCCAGGATCGAGGCCCACTCCGAGAGGTTCACCATCTGCCCGACCTGGCCCGCGGCCAGCTGCAGGAGCCGTCGGAAGGCGTCGGTCCGCTGGATCCGGAAGCGGTCCGACGCGTCGCGGATCACGAAGGCCTCGACGAGGTCCGACAGGGTGCGCTCGGGGTCGGGGTCGAACCACGCGGCAGGGTAGCCACCCAGCACCTGCTGGCGGGCACAGATCCGGAGGGCCTCCTCCTGCCGCGCGATCGGGACGGCGGGGTCCGCCGTGCGGAGCTCGTCGAGCGAGAAGGGGAGCAGCACGCGACGGACGGCCCGCCCGGCCAGACTCTCCCGGGTGCGCGCCGCGAGGTGGAAGGACGAGGAGCCGGTGGCCCACACGTCGAGGTCCCGCCGGGCGTCCACCAGCCCCTTCACGAAGAGGCCCGCCTCGGGGAGGCGCTGGGCCTCGTCGATGAACACCGTGCGGACACCGGGCAGGTCGGTGGCCAGGTCGGCCAGGAACTGCACGGCCGAGAGGGAGGCCTCCTGCACGGTGGGCTCCTCGGCGTCGAGGTAGAGGACCTCCCCGGGCTCGCGGTCCGCCAGGAGCGACCAGACAAAGGTCGACTTCCCGGACTGCCTCGGTCCGACCACGAGCCTGGCCCGGGTCCGGTCCGAGAGACCGGCGGTGTCCACCCTGCGCGGCACGAACCGCTGGGGGAGCCGCCGTCGCACCTCCCCGGAAAATCGGGAGCGGTTTTGCAGCCAGGGATTCGAGAGGAGGATGCGGGAGCGGAACGTGGGGTCCATGAAAACCTCGTCGGCATGAGATATCCTGGCTCATCGGCGATAGCAACCCCGCTGGGGCTGGTTGATGCGGTGACAGGCAAAGCGCTCCTCGGGTGGACGCCGCGGATGCGCACCCCGGTGTGTTCTCGGTGTGTCCAGGCGGTGGTGGACCCCCGACCTGTCGGATTTGATCGAGGAGAAATGCCAGAACACGTCGATAGAAGGCGTTCTACCTATTGAAAGTTGCTTTCTGTCCCCGACTGCCCGGGAACCTGCGTTCCTCCGGGATCGGCGATTCCGCCGATGCCAGGGATGCTCGCGCAGGCTCACGCATGCTCGTCGATGCCTGGGCCGGTGTGTCCTGCGCGGGCTGATGTGCGCAGAGGACCGCAGGTGGCTTCGGGCCTGGTTATGGTGGATTTTCCGCCGTGGAGAGGTAGAATAACAGGCATCACCTGGAGGCCCCCATGTACCCCCGCCTGCTCTCCCGCCGCGTCTCCGACGCCTTGGCCGACACCCCCGTCGTCTTCGTCCATGGCGCCCGCCAGGCGGGCAAGTCCACCCTCGTGAAGGGCTTCGCCGGGCACCGCTACCTGAGCCTCGACGACGCGAGCGTGCTCGCCGCGGCCGCCGTCGATCCGGCTGGCTTCCTCGCCTCCCTGGGCGGGCCAGCCATCCTGGACGAGGTCCAGCGAGTCCCGGCGCTCGCACTCGCGATGAAGGCGGAGGTGGACCGGGACCGGCGTCCCGGCCGCTTCCTGCTCACCGGATCCGCGCGCCTGCTCGCCGTACCGGGGATCGCCGAGGCCCTGGCCGGCCGCATGGAGCTCCTGGCGCTCTGGCCGCTCGCCCAGGCCGAGATCGAGGGGAGGGAACCGGACCTCGTGGACCGCCTCTTCGCCGGCGAGCTGGTAGCCGCTCCGACAGCAGCGTCGGCGGACCTCTGGGACCGCATCTTCGCCGGCGGCTTCCCGGAGGCCGTGGCACGCCGGAGCCCGGAGCGCCGTCGCCGCTGGTTCGAGTCCTACCTGGCCACGATCCTGCAGCGCGAGGTGCGCGACCTCTCGCGCATCGAGGATCTCGCGGCCTTGCCCCGCCTGCTCGCCCTGTGCGCCGCCCGGACGGCCCAGACCGTGAACGTCGCCGACCTCTCCCGGGACGCGGGGATCCCCCAGAGCACGCTGCGTCGCTACCTCGCCGTGCTGGAGGGGGCCTTCCTCCTGCAGTTCCTGCCGGCCTGGTCTGCCAACGTCGGGAAGCGGTTCGTCCGTGCCCCCAAGCTGCACCTCGTGGACAGCGGGCTCGCGGCGCACCTCCTGGGCATCGGCGCGGAGCCGACCGGCCCCGCGCGGGGGCCGCTCCTGGAGAGCTTCGTCGTGAACGAGGTCCTGCGGCTGCGGGAGACCTCCGACACGCGGCCGGATGCCTTCCACTACAGGGTCCACGGGGGTCACGAGGTGGACCTGATCCTGGAGGACCGTGCGGGTCGCCTCGTCGGGATCGAGGTCAAGTCCTCTGCAACCCTCGGCGAGCGCGACCTGGCGGGCCTGCGCTCGCTCCGGGACGCCGTCCCGGGCCGGTTCGCCGCCGGGTTGATCCTCTACGGCGGGACAGAGGCGATCCCCCTGGGCCCCCGGCTCCAGGCGGCCCCGTTCCGGGTGCTGTGGGGGTGAGGGCGTCGGGGAGGCAACCGGAGGGAGCCGATCCTCTACACGAGGCCCGCCGAGGTCAGTGCTGCCCACAGGTTCCGTCGACGCGCGTGCTGGGAGTGCCACGAGGCCATCACCTCGTTGCAAGCCGCCGGATTCAACTCGCGCACGACGGCCAGCCATGCAGCGTGTTCCTCGTAGTGTGAGCCGTGGTTGTCCGCGGGATCCGGGACGAGCAGGGCCGCGAACCGGATCCAGGTCTGCCTGAGCATCGGGACCAGCACATCACACCCCAGACGACGCAACACGACACCCCGGGAGACCGCGTTCCGCGAGTCGTCCGTACCCAGGTGACGGAGGAGGGCCGGCGCAGTGCCCCCGAGGCCGAGATCCCGGGTCAGCACCTCGAGCTCGGATCGGTGGCGCCGGAACTCGGAGGGGTTGGCCCCGGCACGCTCGATCCAGCCTCGCAGGGAGGCCACGGCATCGTACGGCTCGGTCCCCGTGCGCAAGGAGGCCGCGATCAGCGGCACCCATCCGACGGCGACGTCTCCGCGCCCCGAGGCAGCACTGCGCCTGGCGACCGACGTCGTCCAGAGCCCGAAGAAGCGATCGGCCACGCGGGCGTGGCCCCGGTCCTCGACCTCGTCGAGATGCACCGCAACCCTGTCCCATCGATCCCAGTGCTGCAGGAGGAAGGCCTGGCTGTCCAGCACTTCGGCCCCCTCCGTGTCCCCCCGCCCCTCTGCGATGCGGGCCAGCAGGTCCAGGAATCGGGGGACTGGCTCATCCGGTCCGGAGCGGTACCGGATGCCCGGCTGATCCACGAGCAGGCCGTCCCACGGGTCCCACCGTTTCTCGCCGCGCAGGTACAGGAGCGCGTCCAGGGCGCTCGCGGCCACCCCGTCGGCCTCGGCGAAGGCCCTGCGGGCGAGGATGTCCTCCAGCACCGGGACGGCCAGGGACCAGTCGCTGGAGATTCCGTCACGGCACAGGGCGAGGTACACGGGGGGATGCCAGCGTTGCGCCAGCTCCCGGTAGACGGGGAACCACGTCGAATGGGCGTCCGTGAGCACGCCGGCCCAGTGTGCCATGCGGCCATGCTCCACCAGGCCGCGCAGGATCTCCTGCTGGGCCGCCTCGGGCAGCCTGCTGACGAATCCACGCAGTGCCTCGCGGTCGAGCGTCCAACCCTCAGAATCGCACTCAGCCCGGCGGATACGGTCGAGGATGGCGAAGGGAGTCGTGCCCTTGGACCCCCTGTGCCACTCCCAGCGCAGCACGAGCTCCGTCAGGCGGGGGCCGACGACGTCGCCGAGTTCGACGTCACCGAACCACTCGGGGAGGCCAGCGCCGATGTTTCCCAGGTCTTCGTCGACCTTGGCGAGGAGATCGAAATCGGCGGCTTCCTCGAGGTCCGACGCATGTTGGACGAAGGGCAGCAGTCGGCCGGCCACCTCGTCCAGGCCGTTCGCGATCGCGTAGAGGTCGAGGCAGGGTGGCTCCCAGTGGTTCTCCTGCTCGACGAAATCGCCGTGCTGGTCGCCGGACGCCTCGATGATCCCGTCCCAGGCGGACCAGGCTTCCTCCCATTCCTGGCCGATCCGGTCGAGGCTCACCGCCGGGCGTTCGCCCGGATGATCGTCGAGTCGGGACAGCATCGTCCGCAGGGTCGTGGCGGTGTCCTCGCCGAGGCGCGAACAGAGTGCATCGAGGCCGGCTTTGTCGAGGGCGAGGAGGGCCTCCGCCAGGAGCGTGCGGAGTTCCTCGTCCGAGAAGCCGGCTTCGAGGAGCGAGAGGAGAGACTGGGTTCGGGGCATGACGTGCAGCCTGGCCAAAGGCCTGGACCGGGCGCTGCCGATCCAGGCGACATCCGGGTAGCACGGCGCTGGCGAGGGCACGAGCCGCGGAGGAAGAGCTCCACGGAAGCGTGGTCCGTGTGTCCTCGGTGTGTCCTGCGCGGGTGTGGGGGCCCCTCGGCCGGACTCAGGTCCCCGACGTGCCCCAGGAGCGCGTCGCGGGATCCCAGCACCCGTCCCCGCCGGCCAGGACCGGATCGAGGAGGCGGCGGGCCGCAGCGAGGACGTCGTCGACGGTGGCCCATGGCAGACCGTCCTCCGCCTGCGCGCGGGCGTACGCCGTGTGCCACGAATCCGGCGGGTCGGGGAGAGCAGCCGGCACCGGGTGGGTGCCGCGGAACCTGAAGGTCCGGTGGATCGCTGCGCGGATCGTCGCCGCGTCGAGCCCGGGGACCGTCGAGAGCAGGGCGATGTCCACGAGGTCCTTCACGCGGCTGCTCGGATGGGGACGCGGCTGGGTGTAGGCGTGGAGCTTTTCGGCGAGGTGCGAGGCGGGCGGGTAGGCAGGCACGCGGAGCGGCGGGATGCCGTAACGCGCGAAGAAGTCGGACCCCTGGAGGATCTCGGGATCGCCCCGGATCGGGTCGGCGTAGGCGACGTCCAGGCCGAAGGGATCGCCGTACGGGCGGCCCGCCAGCGTGCAGGTCACGGTGAAGCGCAGGCCGTCGTACTCCATCCAGTCGGCCCCGATCTCCGGGTGCTCCCGGTTGGGCACCACGCGGAACACGAGGTGGTCCTCCGGGTCGGGGCGCCAGGCGGTGGCCCGCGCGAGGAGGTCGGGCAGGGCCCCGGACACCCCCGTGGCGCGCAGGTCCACGTCCCGCGTGGTGCGGGCGCGCCCCAGGCGCAGCTCGAGCGCGAACCCGCCCTTCAGGAGGAAGGTCTGCGGGGCCACGGCGACGAGGCGCGCCAGGAACCGCTCCATGAGCAGGAGCGTGCGGACCCGGTTGACGGGGCGGTGCGCGGCCATCGCCTCCCTGCGCAGGCGCTCCTCGATCGAGGCCCGGAATGCCGGGGGAGTGGTCACGGCCACGAGAAGACCTCGCGGAGGGCCGACCGGGTGGCCTCGATCACGTCCTGCGGCGGGCGGGCGGTCGGTGGCCACACGACCTCGAGGAGGATGCTGTTCGGTCCGGGGAAGTACCTCTGGCTGTAGATGCGCCCCCCGTGACGATGGGCGATCTCCGAGGCGACGGCAGGCCAGTCGGCGGGAGGCCGTCTCTGGCAGGGGCCTCCGAAATGCTGGAAGAACCAGGTGTGGTCGAAGTCGGCGACCGCCTCCGGGAAGACCCGCGTCGCTCCGGGAAGGTCGAAGCCCGCTGCGTACGCGGTGGCCAGGGCGACCTCGCGCGCGTGGAAGAGCCCGCGCCGGATCCCCTCCTCCACCGCCTGCTCCACCAGCACGGCGTCGCCGAGCGCGGCCGCCACGTCGCGGACGGTCCGGGCCGGGACGGTCACCGGCACCGGGCCGGACCACGTGCGCTCGGCCTCCGGGACGTCGGCGAAGTGGACGACCGTGCCCTCGGGGATCCTGCGCTCTCGGGCTCGCTCCGCCTCGGGGAGGGTGAGGTGGATGCGGGCGGGCAGGGCGTCGGAGAGGCCGTGGATCTGGAGGGCGCTCTCGTGGCTCACCACGCCCGCCCGGCCGGACCAGAGCCACGCGACCACGAGATCCTCGTGCTCCGCTGGCGGGAAGCGGCCGATGCGGTAGATGCCCCGCCGGCCGCGCTCCAGGCGCCCCGAGCGGGCGTGTTTCGCGAGGAGCTGGTCCGAGAACCCGAGGGCCGACGCCTGCCGTCCTGTGAACCACCCGGACTGGCCCGCGGCGAGGCGGTAGAGTTCGTCCCAGGAGGGAGCTGCCTGAGTAATCTCACCTTGAGGTTTAGATTTATCCAGTTTCTCCATTCGCAGTCCTTCCTGGTGGTGTAGAAGAATAGCACCGGTCACAGGAGATTGTCAAGATGTCGTATCGTCGTGCTGGGTTCTACAGATATCAACATGGAGGTGAGTTCGATCCATCGTCCTCCAGGACACGACCGCCCCTGCCTCGGGGTGCCTTTGCTTGTTTTTCAGTATCCGCGTACTGGGAAGTTGCAGTAGAGGATCCGGCTCCTGGGGATGCCTTCGGCCTCGAGCCGCCGCACCTCTTGGACGAGGAAGGTCGTCTTCCCCGAACTGCGCATACCGACGACCGCGTCCACCTTGCCCGGCAGGGAGCGGATGCGGTACACCGGCGGCGTGGAAGGGTGAATCTCGCGGTGTTGGAAGACCGAGATCACTCGTTTGAGTGCATCCTGCACGAAGGTCTCGTCGCCCATGGAGGACAGGACGGCATCAACCTGTCTTCATGAGAAGGACAATCGGCCCGAAACGGAGCCGGGACGGGTGCCCGTCCCGGTGAGCATGGCGCCCCCTATGCGACGCTTATCGAACCTGGATGGTGGACGGGGGCTCGCCAGGTGGCGAGCCGGGGTATAATGGCTGATGTCTTCATCCAAGATCCCGCTCATGTACCTTCCCCGCCTCCTCACCGACCGCCTCCTGCGCTTGGTGGACCACTTCCCCGTGGTCGTCGTCACGGGGGCCCGCCAGGTGGGCAAGAGCACGCTGCTCCAGCACGTCCTGGGCTCGTCCTGGCCCACCGTCGTCTTCGACCCGGGGATCGACGTCGAGAACGCACGCCAGGATCCCGATCTCTTCCTCGACAACCGTCCCGCCCCCCTCGTGCTCGACGAGATCCAGTACGCGCCGGAGGTCGTCGCCGCGCTCAAGCGCCGGGTGGACCGGGACCGCCGGCCCGGCCGGTACGTGGTCACCGGCTCCCAGCAGTGGGGCGTGCTGCGCCAGATGGCCGAGAGCCTCGCCGGTCGCGCCGTCTTCCTCGACCTGGACGGCTTCGCGCTCGCCGAGCAGGTCGACGGCGGGAGGCCCTGGCTGCCGGCGTGGCTGGCTGATCCGGCGACCGTCCTCCACCCCGGCACCCCGCGCCTGACGCTCGGCCGCACCCTCTGGGAGATCCTCTGGCGGGGGAGCCTGCCCGACGCCTGCCTCCTCCCGCTCGACGCCGTCCCCGACTTCCACCGGGCGTACCAACGGACGTACGTCGAGCGCGACGCCCGCCTGCTCGCCGATGTCTCCGACTGGCAGGTGTTCGGCCGGTTCCATCGCCTGTGCGCGGCGCTCACGGCCCAGGAGGTGAACCAGCGCCACCTCGGCCGGGAAGTGGGCGTCACCCACCAGACGGCCCGGCGCTGGCTCGACGTGCTTTCTGCCACCTTCCAGTGGATCGAGGTCCCGGCGTGGTCGGGCAACGCGGTCAAGCGCGTGAGCGGGCGTCCGAAGGGCTACCTCGCCGACACCGGCCTCGCCTGCGCCGCCCAGGCCGTCTCCAAGCCACACGCGATCGGTGGGCATCCCCTCCAGGGCGCGCTCTTCGAGACCGCGGTCTTCGCCGAGATCCGCAAACAGGCCGCGCTTCTCTCCCCGCGGCCGAACCTCTACCACTGGCGCTCCCACCGGGGCGCCGAGGTGGACCTGCTCCTGGAGTACGACGGGCGCCTGCTCCCCGTCGAGGCCAGGGCCACCACCCGGCCCGGCCGCCGGGACGCCTCCGGCATCGAGGCCTTCCGGAAGGCCCATCCCGAGGTCGCCGGCCCGGGGCTCGTCGTCTGCGCATGCGAGCACCCGCTCCGGATCGCCCAGGACGTCTGGGCCATCCCCTGGGATCTCGACGGATCCCCGACCGGGTGAGCGGTCGTTCGTGCTATCGTCGGATCGTGCGAGGCACTCCATGAACCGCGTGCTGGCGATCACCTCGCTCTCCGCCCTTCTCGTGGCGGGCTGCGACGGCACCGGGAAGGACGACAGCGGTCGGATGGGCGACTCGGATGTCGACACGGACGCCGACGTTGACTCGGACACCGACACCGACACGGGCACGCGCGACGGCATCCACGGCAGCCTCGGTCCGGAGGACGCCGATGCCGTCCTCGAGGGGGCGCGCTAACAGACCCGCCGAGCAGTACCCCTGCTTCTCCCTGGCCACGGGCGACCTGGACGCCGACGGGAACGACGATCTGCTGATCGGAGCGTACGGCGCCTCAGCGGCGGTGAGCATCTTCCTCGGCCCGGTGTAGGGCAACCTCTCGACCGGGGACGCCGACGAGGACGGAGCGGAGGACATCCTCGTCGGAGGCCCCCTGGACTCGGCCGTGCGCGAGCAGGCCGGGGCCGCATGGCTCGTGCTCGCCCCGGTTCCGGGCACGCTGGTCCTCGAGCCCGGCGAGGCGATCCTCCTCGGCAGCCACGAGGAAGACATGGTGGGCTACGCGGTCGCCACCGGAGCGGTGGACGGCGTGGGAGGCCACGACCTCGTCGTAGGGGCGCCGTTTGCCGACGACGGCGGGAAGAACGGCGGGGCGGGTTCGTCCGTCGCCGCCGGGGATCTGGACGGCGATGGCGTCGACGACGTCCTGCTCGACGGGGACGGGGCCTCGGACGTCGTCGCGACCTGGTGGTGGGAGGGGGAGAACTACTCGGACGCCGCGGAGACCCACATCTTCTACGGGGGGACTCCGTAGGAGCGTGGAGTTCGAGTCCGATGAGGGCTCGGACCGTCCAGATTAAGCTCGAATGCCGAATCTTACGTGGCGCCCGCGGTAGGTTCGAACCTGCGGCCACGGCTTCGAAGACAGGCCAATCACCGAGCGAATTCGAGCATCGACTTGGTGGCCTTGGTTCCTGGCCGGGTGACCTTGGCTCCCATGGCTTGCGCGGGTGGTCATGGTGCCACGATGGTGCCACGGGGGGCATGCGCCTCACGCCAGGGACCGGCCTGAAGGGATCAGGTTGCGCCTGCTGTCGCGACCAGTTATGCCGCGACAGCATAATGCAACAGGAGCATCACCATGCGCCTCCCGTTCCTCGGTCGCACACGCGAGCTGGCCCGTCTCGGGCGTGCGCTGCAGGGGGGCGAGGGAACCCTCGTCTGCCTGGTGGGCCGGCGCCGGGTGGGCAAGTCCCGGCTCCTCGGCGAGGTCCTGCGTGACCTGCCATCGGTCTACGTCGTAGGGGACGACCAGGACGCCCCTCTGCACCGCGCGACGGTGGCGCGGGAGATGGCGACCCTCGTGCCCGGGTTCGCATCCGTCACGTACCCCACATGGGACGCCCTCCTCGAGCGATGGTGGGGTGCGGCCCCGTCCGGAGCCGTGCTCGCACTGGACGAGTTCCAGGCCTTCGTCGTGGCTTCGCCCGAACTTCCTTCGGTCCTCCAACGGTGGATCGATCGGGCTTCCGTCCCACCCAGGCACCTGGCCGTGTGCGGGTCCTCCCAGCGGATGATGTCGGGCCTCGTGCTCGATGCGAGCGCCCCGCTCTACGGCCGTGCGCGGGAGATCGTCCACCTCGGCCCGCTCGAGGTGGACCTGCTCCCCACCGCGCTCGGGACCCGGACGCCCCTCGAGACGGCGAGCGCCTGGGCGACCTGGGGCGGCGTGCCGCGGTACTGGGAACTGGCTGCGGACTACCCGGATCGCTGGAGCGCCGTCTCCGACCTCGTGCTGGACCAGTCCGGCGTCCTCCACCACGAGCCCCGACGCCTGCTTCTCGACGATCTGCGGGAGACGGCTCGGGCGGCCTCGATCCTGGCGCTGGTCGGCCAGGGGTGCACCCGCATGTCCGAGATCGCCGCCCGCCTGGGCCAGCCCGCGACCTCGCTCACCCGCCCGCTCGCGCGCCTGCAGGACCTCGGGCTGCTCCGGCGGGAGACACCGTGGAGCGCAGACCCCCGCAGCGCGAAGCAGTCGCTCTACGGGATCGCCGACCCGTTCCTCGCCTTCTGGTACCGGTTCGTGGACCCGGCTCGTTCGCGGCTCGCCGCAGGCCAGACGGACGGCGTCCTCGCCGACGTGCAGGCCCACTGGCCGGGCTTCCTCGGCGGGGCCTGGGAGACGCTCGCCCGCGACGCCGTGGCCCGCCGTCCCGTCGCCGGGGAGTCCTGGTTCCCCGCCGCCCGCTGGTGGGGTGCCGGCACGGACCGGCGTCCGCTGGAACTGGACCTCGTGGCCCGGCACGCCGCCGATCCCGGTCGCGTCCTGGTCGGAGAGGCCAAGGTCCACGCTACGCCCGGCGAGGTTCCCCGCCTGCTCTCTGCCCTCGCGGACCGCGCCAGGCGCTGTCCCACCCTCGCCGGCCACGCGACCGACGTGCGGCTGTTCGTGCTCGACGGCGTGCCGGAAGGGACGGAGGGGGTCGTCACCGGGGACCAGGTGGTCGGAGCCCGGCCGGATGCTGCCGTGGGCACGAGCAGGTGAGAACGCGCCACGCCTGCAGTCCGCGGCTTCGAAGATAGGCTAAGAAAGGGGTCAATCCAAAGATCGGCTTGGCAGCCTTGGTTCCGGGCCCGGTGGCCTTGGCTCCCATGGCTGGAGCGGGGGGTCATGGTGCCACGATGGTGCCACGGAGGCTCCGGGTCAGGGCCGGTCGGGGAGGCGACCGAGCAGCAGGCGCGCGCGTGCCCGCACGATGCCCACGACGGCGTCGAGCACGCGGCGCTCGTCCGGGGAGAGGACCCAGCCGTGGGTGGCCCCGAATCGGTCCCGGGCGTCGGCGGCCAGGTCGGGCAGGTGCCCGGCCAGGTCGCGGAGGCGACGGGCGACGAGGCGCGGGCGGAATCCCACCTCGTCACCCAGGCGGGACCAGTGCCGGGCCGCGATCCAGCGGGGTCGGCGTTCTCCCCCGATCCCCATCGCCAGGCGGTCGGAGAGGTCGGGATAGGGCGCGGTGGACAGGAGGTCGTAGAAGGGCGCGAGGACCACCCCGTCCGGCCGGTGGAGCAGGGCCAGGTTCTTGGCGTGGGCGTCTGCGTTCCCGGTGAGGAGGACGAACCCGGTCCAGTCCAGCAGGGCGAGCCGGTCGGCCGCGGGCCGCACCGAGCGGTCCGCGACGAGCCGGAAGCAGTCCTGCAGGCGCGGTCCGCCCTCGTGTTCGTACTTCCGCTCGGGCTCGAACCCGAGCGCCTGGCAGAAGTCCTCTTGGTGGAGGCGCTCGAGCCTGCCGTCCGGGGTGCGGACCCGGTCGAACCGTTCCACCACGAAGCAGGGCACGCGGCCCGCTCGGAGCGACACCCGGGGCGCCGGGAGCCCGGCCGCCGTCGCGAGGTCCATGCACAGGGCCTCGTTCACCACCGTGCCCGGGTAGTCCGGGATCGGCGGCTTGAGGATGTGGGACGATGGCGCGTCACCGACCGGGAGGCACCAGCGATCGCCGTCCCGGTAGAGGGGCAGCTTGTCCTGGGCACCCGCCAGCGAGAGGCGGACCTCGTCCTGTCCGGCCAGGAAGGGGTGCCGTCCGAGGCCCGCGAGGATCTCGTCGAGCGCCGCGTCGTCGAGCGGACGGTAGTCCCCACGGCGGGCGGTGCCGACGGCGTCCTCGGGCACCAGGCGGACCGCGCCGGCGCACTCCCCGCCGATGGCCTCGAGGAGCGCGAAGTCGTTGCCCTCCGAGGTGCCGAGCAGGCGGGCGAGGACCGCGCGAACCCTTCCCTCTGGGAGCACGTTCGCGAAGAATGCCCGGGACGCCGCCTCGGGGAACGGGTCCGGGCCCAGGGGCAGGGAGGTCGAGAGCGGGACCGCGGCGGAATTGCCGAGCCAGTCGGGGTCGTAGGCGAAGACGAGCCCTCCGCCGCCGGGCCGGTGGGGGATCCGGGTGTCCGCGAGCGTGCCCACCCGCCGGTCGCCCAGCCACACGACGAGGCGACGCGTCATCGGGACTCCACGGTTGGTCCGCTCCCCGCGCCGCGCGGGACGACCGCCAGGGTCGCCCCCAGGGCGGCGAGGACCTGGACGACCTTGCCGATCTCGGCGGTGCGCTTTCCGTTCTCGACCTCGGAGACGAACCGGGGCCCGACGCCCGCCAGGTCCGCGAGGTCCACCTGGGTGACCCCCTGGGCCCTGCGCAGCGCGCGCATCGCAAGGCCGATGTCGTCGACGGAGGAGAGGTCCGGACTCGCCATGGATGCTCCCGTACGGGAAGAATGAGGAACAGTTGGTGGCAAATGACGCTTGTACACTCCCGAGCGGGAAGAATAGCACGGATCGCGGGAGCTGAACACATCGGAACTCCCGAACGGGAAGACGAGTCGAGTCCGAATGGCGGACGAGCCTCGAATGAACGGGACCGACGACGATCCCACCCGAGGGCGGCCTACCCCTCCTCGTCCCTCCAGGGCTCGCACCGCCCGACGGCGGGGAGCGCCTCGCGGCGCCACTGGGATGGCTCGATGTCGGACCACTCGATAGGCATGGCTCGCTGTGGCTCCACACCCAGCACGAGGTGGAGCGGCGTCCGCTAAGATCTGCCGCTCCA
>JBFYZZ010000300.1:0-3927 GCA_041309225.1 Deltaproteobacteria bacterium
AAGCTCTAAACCGAAGCCCCAGTAAACGGCGGCCGTAACTATAACGGTCCTAAGGTAGCGAAATTCCTTGTCGGGTAAGTTCCGACCTGCACGAATGGCGTAACGACTTCCGCGCTGTCTCGACCAGAGACTCAGTGAAATTGACATGGGGGTGAAGATGCCCTCTACCCGCGGCCAGACGGAAAGACCCTGTGAACCTTTACTCTAGCTTGACAGTGGCATTTGGTTCGACATGTGTAGGATAGGTGGGAGGCTTTGAAGCCGGAGCGCTAGCTTCGGCTGAGCCAACGTTGAAATACCACCCTTGTTGTGCTGGATGCCTAACCCGGCGTTGCCGGGGACACTGTCTGGTGGGGAGTTTGACTGGGGCGGTCGCCTCCCAAATCGTAACGGAGGCGTGCAAAGGTTCCCTCAGCCTGAATGGAAACCAGGCGTTGAGTGCAAAGGCATAAGGGAGCTTGACTGCGAGACGGACACGTCGAGCAGGTGCGAAAGCAGGCCTTAGTGATCCGGCGGTTCCGCATGGAAGGGCCGTCGCTTATCGGATAAAAGGTACTCCGGGGATAACAGGCTTATCACGCCCAAGAGTTCACATCGACGGCGTGGTTTGGCACCTCGATGTCGGCTCATCGCATCCTGGGGCTGGAGCAGGTCCCAAGGGTTCGGCTGTTCGCCGATTAAAGCGGTACGCGAGCTGGGTTCAGAACGTCGCGAGACAGTTCGGTCCCTATCTGCCGTGGGCGTTGGAGAGTTGAGAGGTCCTGTCCCTAGTACGAGAGGACCGGGATGGACGTACCTCTGGTGTACCGGTTGTCGCGCCAGCGGCACAGCCGGGTAGCCACGTACGGACGGGATAACCGCTGAAAGCATCTAAGCGGGAAACCCTCCTCGAGATGAGCTCTCCCTGAAGGACCCTCGAAGACCACGAGGTTGATAGGCCGGAGGTGGAAGTGCAGCAATGCATGGAGCTGACCGGTACTAATTGTCCGTCCGGCTTGTCCCCACGACGCCGGGCCCTGTCGCGTCCTCCCCATCCCCATGCGCACCCTTTCTGGCCGGTGGCCACAGCTGAGGGGTCCCACCCGTTTCCATTCCGAACACGGCCGTTAAGCCCTCACGCGCCGATGGTACTGCCGGGGTGACCCGGTGGGAGAGTAGGTCGTCGCCGGCCAGATCCCCTCGAGCCCCCGTCGAGTCCCCCCGGACTCCGGGGGCTCTTTCGTATCCGGACATCCGATGGCTTGACGTGAGGACATGCGTTCAATAACCTCCATGCAGCGGAGGTTCCGATGAACGACCTTTCCGACCGGCAGCGCGCCCTGTTGAGCTACCTCGAGGCCTACATCCATGCGCACGGCTACCCGCCCAGCATCCGGGAGATGGCCCGGGCGGTGGGGATCCGGTCCACCAACGGCGTGGCCTACCAACTCCGCGTGCTCGAGGCCAAGGGCTACCTCGAACGCGACACCGACGGCGCGCCCGCCCGCGCGATGCGCCTCACCTCCCTGGCCACGCCGGGCACGGTCCAGCCCCGCACCGTCCCGCTCGTCGGGTGGGTGGCCGCGGGCCTGCCGGTGGGGGTCGAGGAGGTCCGCGAGGGCGAGGTGGTGGTGGACTCGGCGCTGGCCTCCGGCGAGGGGCCCTTCTACGCCCTGCGGGTCCAGGGCGACTCCATGGTCGACGACGGCATCCTCTCCGGCGACATCGTGGTGGTCCGCAGCCAGGACCACGCCGGGGAGCGCGACGTCGTCGTGGCCGTAGTAGACGGCGAGACCACCGTCAAGCGCCTCCACCGCGACGGCGAGCGGTGGTGGCTCGTGCCCGCCAACCGCGAGATGCAGCCGTTCCCCGTCCCAGACGACGGCAGCGCGCGGATCGCCGGGGTGGTGGTGGGACTCTGCCGCAGGATCGCCTAGACCCGATGCCCGCGGCGCTCGCCCGATGGCGCCAGGGGGGGTAGAATGGCGACCCGTGCACGAGAACCGCACCGCGATCTGTACCGTGGACCTCCCCACCGGGAACGAGGTCTCCATCGTGCGCCGCCGGCTGGTGGCGGGGCCGGGCCCCTGCGTGGCGCTGGTGGCCGGTCTGCGGGGCGACGCCCCCGCGGGGATCCGCGTGCTCCACGACGTCGTCCGTGCCCTCCGCGCGGCGCCGCTCCGAGCCGGCACCGTGGACGTCTACCCGTGCGCCAATCCCGTGGCCGCGCACGACGGCTGCCGCACGTGGCCCTTCTTCGACGTGGACCTGAAGCGGCTCTTCCCGGGCCGGCCCGACGGCCATCCTCCGGATCGCGTCGCGCACGCGCTCGCCACGCACCTCGCCGAGGCGGACGTGGTGGTGGAGGTGGACGACGCCGGCGCCGACTTCCGGGCCTGCGTCTACGCCCGCGTGCGCCGCGGCCGGGCCCGCGAGACGGACCTCGCGCTCCGGTCGAGCATCCCCGTGGTGTGGGAGCGCTCCCCGGGTCCCACGCTCGCGGGCACGTTCGCCACCTTCCTCGACACCGTGGTGGCGCTGCGCGGGGGTGCGGGCCGCCGGCTCGACGCGGAGGCCGACGCCGCCCTGGTCCGGGGCGTGTTCGGCCTGCTGGGCGCGGCCGGCCTCGTCGAGGCCACCGCCGGCCCGCCCGGCCTGAGGGTGGGGGACGCCGAGGTCATGGCGGTGCGGGCCGAGGCCGGGGGCCTGTTCGTCCCCGGATGCGCGCCCGGCGCCGTGGTCGTCGAGGGCGAGTCCCTGGGCGTGGTGGTGGACCCGATCGCCGCCGAGGAGCTCGAACGGCTCGTCACACCGCGGCCCGGCCGCGTCCTCGCGGTGCGGGACCGGCCCGTCGTCTACCCGGGCAGCACCGTCGCCCGGATCGTGATCCCCCGGGAGCCTGCGTGATCGAGGACGTCTTCGTGCTCCAGGTGCCCTTCCGCGGCACCTACCGTCTCCAGCGGATGCGCTTCGGCCAGGGGCGGCCCCGCCTCGTGGTGGTGGCCGGTCTTCACGGCAACGAGCTGAACGGGATCCACGCCGTCCACCTCCTGGCCTCGGCGCTCCGCGAACAGCGGCCGCTCGGCACGGTGGACCTGCTGCCCCTGGTCAACACCTTCGGGATCGAGGCGGGTACCAAGCGGGGGCCGTTCGACGGCGAGGACCTCAACGACGCCTTCCCGGGCCATCCCCACGGCACGGCGATGCAGCGCGTGGCCTGTGCGGTGCTCGAGGCCACCGACGCGGACGTGTGCGTGGACCTCCACAGCGGATCCCCGCTCGTGCAGGAGATGCCCCAGGTCCGCCTGCCGCTCGCCGGGCCCGAGGTGGACCTCGGACGTTCCACGGGGCTGCCCTTCGTCTGGCGTCGCCCTGCGGGGGGGCGCGAGCCGTCGGGCCTGGTCGGCGCGTGGCGCGCCCTGGGGCGCCGGGGCTTCCGGATCATGGGGGGACGGGGCGGGAGCCTGGATCCCCGCGACTCGGTCATCATGGCGAACGGCGTGCGACGCCTCATGGCCGCGCTGGGCATGGGGTCCGACGTCGGGCCGGGCGACACGATCGCGGACGTCACCCAAGAGGAGATCACCGCGCACCGGTGCGAGACCGCGGGCTTCTTCGTGCCCGAGACCCGCGTCGGCGCCCGCGTCCTGCCCGGGCACCTGCTCGGCCGCGTGCTCGACCCCCTGGGCGGCGAGGTGCTCGAGGAGGTCCGTGCCGACCGCCAGGGCGTGGTGACGAACCTGCGGGTCTACCCCATGGTCCACGCGGAGGAGCTGCTCGTCCGCGTGGCGGCCGTCCGCTGAACGGGGGCAGAGCGGTGGCCGGGACCAAGGGGCGGGATGCCGGCCCCTCCCCGGCGAGCGAGACGGCCGCCTTCGAGCGCGCCATGGCCGACGTGGTGCCCCTCAAGGCCCGGCGCTCCAGCCGAGATCGGAAGAGTGTCGTGTA
>JBFYZZ010000301.1:0-14014 GCA_041309225.1 Deltaproteobacteria bacterium
TAGCGCGCGCCGGGGTTCCCCGCCCACGAGCGGCGCGCCAGCCCGTTGGCCACGTCCCAGGACAGCATCGAGCCCGCGCGCCGGGCCGCGTCCGCCGAGCCGTCCAGCACCAGGCCGAAGCCGCCGTTCACCACCTCGCCCCAGCCCACGCCGCCGCCGTTGTGCAGCGAGACCCACGTGGCCCCGCGGAACGCGTCCCCGGCGAAGTTCTGCACGGCCATGTCCGCGGTGAACATCGAGCCGTCGCGGATGTTGGCGGTCTCGCGGTAGGGCGAGTCGGTGCCCGAGACGTCGTGGTGATCGCGGCCGAGCACGATGGGGCCCGACACGCGGCCGTCGGCGATGGCGCGGTTGAAGGCCAGGGCGATCCCGATCCGGCCCCGGTGATCGGCGTAGAGGATCCGCGCCTTTGAGCCCACCACCAGGCGGTTGGCCCGGGCCTCGCGGATCCAGCGCACGTTGTCGAGCATCTGCTGGCGGACCTCGGGCTCGGCGGTGGCGGCCTCCGCCTCGAGCACGGCTGCGGCGATCCGGTCGGTCTCGGCCAGGTCCGCCGGATCCCCCGAGGTGCAGACCCACCGGAAGGGCCCGAATCCGTAGTCGAAGCACGTCGGACCCATGATGTCCTCGACGTACGAGGGGAACGCGAAGGATCCGTCGGGCCGGACCAGGCCCGGCGCGCCGGCGCGCGAGGCCTCGAGCAGGAAGGCGTTGCCGTAGTCCCAGAAGTAGGTGCCCCGGGCGTGGCAGGCCTGGATGGCCGCCACCTGGCGCCGGAGCGAGGCCTGCACCGCCTCCCGGAACCCGGCGGGGTCGCGGACCATGGCCTCCCGGGACTCCACCAGGGTGAGGCCGACCGGGTAGTAGCCGCCGCCGTAGGGGTTGTGGAGCGAGGTCTGGTCGCTGCCCAGCTCCACCGGGAATCCCGCCTCTGCGAGGCGCTCCCAGAGGTCCACCACGTTGCCCAGGTAGCCGAGGGAGAGGGCCCGGCGCTCTCGGACCGCGCGGTCGGCTCGTACGAGCACGCGGTCGAGGTCGTCCTCGGCCTCCATGAGCCAGCCCTGGGCCAGCCGCTTCCGGAGCGGCTCCGGGTTGACCTCGGCCACGACGGTGACGGCTCCCGCGATGACGCCGGCCTTGGCCTGTGCACCGCTCATGCCACCCAGCCCCGAGGTCACGAACAGGTGGCCCGCGAGGTCCTCGCCCGGGGCGAGGCCCAGCGCCCGGCGGCCGGCGTTGAGCAGCGTGATGGTGGTACCGTGCACGATGCCCTGGGGGCCGATGTACATGAAGGAGCCCGCGGTCATCTGGCCGTAGGAGGTGACGCCGAGGGCGGCCATCCGGTCGTAGTCTGCCTTGGAGGAGTAGTTCCAGATCACGGGCCCGTGGGTGAGCACGACCCGGGGGGCGTCGGGTGAGGAGGGGAAGAGGCCCAGCGGGTGGCCGGAGTAGAGCACCAGGGTCTGGTCCGCCTCCATCTCGGACAGGTAGCGCATGGCGAGCAGGTACTGGGCCCAGTTCTGGAACACCGTGCCGTTCCCGCCGTAGGTGACGAGCTCGTAGGGGTGCTGGGCCACCGCGGGGTCCAGGTTGTTCTGCACCATGAGCATGATGGCCGCCGCCTGGCGGCACCGGGCCGGGTACGCGTCGATGGGCCGGGCGTGCATGGGGTAGGACGGCCGGTACCGCCGCATGTAGATCCGGCCGTCGGTCGCGAGTTCCCGGGCGAACTCCGGAGCGAGCGCCGCGTGGTGGCGCTCCGGGAGGTACCGGAGCGCGTTGCGGACCGCGAGGACGCGCTCGTCTGGCGCGAGCACCTGCGGGCGGGCGGGGGCGTGCGCGATGCCGGGTGCCTCCTCCGGGAATGACGGGATCTCCTCGGGAATGCCTGCGCGGACGAGATCCTGGAACGAGGGCATCTCGACCTCCTGGGGGCTAGGCGAACTTGAGGTCGGCGCTCATCTCGCCGAGCAGGCCACGGCGGAACCCGTTGGCCACGTACTCCCGCCGGCGGTCCGCCGGGGCGCGCCCGAGCAGCACCATGAGCTTGGCCACCGCGGCCTCGGTGGTCATGTCACCCCCCGAGACGGCCCCGGCCGCGGCGGCCGCGGCGCTCCCGGCGTAGCGGTGGAGGTCCACGGCACCGTGCGCGCACTGGCTCACCAGCACGACGGGCACGTCCCGGCGGACCGCCTCGGCCACCACGGGCACGAGCGAGCGCTCCAGGTGCGGCACGTTGCCCACGCCGTACGCCTCCAGCACCACGCCGTGCACCCCGGACTCCAGGGCGCACAGCAGGCTCCGGGGGGGCAGGCCCGGCGTGACGCGCACGGTCAGCACGTCGGGATCGATGCGGGGATCGAAGCCGCCCACCGGTCGGGGCGGCAGGACGTGGGACGCGATGTAGACGCCCAGGCCCAGCTCCACCAGGGGGCGACAGAGCGGGCTCTCGAAGGCGGTCATGCTCCACGAGTCGATCTTGGTGGCGCGGCAGCCCCTGAGGAACTGGCTGGAGAACGCGATCCCCACCTCCGGCACCGGGAGCGTGGCGATGTGGCAGGCGTCCACGAGGTTGGTACGCGCATCGGTGCGGACCTCGCAGAGCGGCCGCTGAGCGCCGGTGAGCACCACGGGGCGATCCAGATCGGGCAGCAGGAAGGCCAGGGCCGAGGCGGTGTACGCCATGGTGTCGGTGCCCACCACCACCACGGCGCCGTCGTAGGACTCGAGGCGGCCGTGCAGGAACGCGGCCAGCTCGACCCAGTGCCCGGGTTGGAGATCGGCGGAGTCCAGGTTCCAGAGGATGTGGGTGTCGAACTCGGCCAGCGAGCGCAGCACCGGGAGGGCGGCGTGGAGATCCTGGATGTAGGCGTCCGGCTCGAGCGCGGCCTGGCTGTCGCCGGCCCGCATCATGAGCGTGCCGCCGGTGTGGACGAGGAGGATCTTGGGCATGGGGCCTCCCGGGCCCCTCCCTAGCCGGTCCCGGCGCACGCGGGTATGGGGAGCGTCACCCGCCGCGCAGCGGGCGCCTTGGCATGCACTGCCACCTCGCGGTACATGGGCCGGGCCCCCCGTTCCCCCCCACCCCCACCCTGACAGGGAGTCACATCATGGGCGACAAGAAAGCCGATCTCGCCGGTCCCGGCATCAGCTCCTACCCCGAGGTCGAGAAGATCCTCCCCAGCGACTACAAGAACCTGCTGGACGCCAAGAAGACCCAGTGGGCCTGCGCGGGGATCAAGCGGTTCATCGAGGACGGGCTCAACAAGGAGCTCAACCTGTTCACCGTCGAGGTCCCGCTCATCGTCTCCAAGGACTCAGGCGTCAACGACTACCTCGACCGCGACGGCTCCCGCACCCCGATCGACTTCCCGTGCGGCCTCGGGCTGGAGAAGCGGATCGAGGCCCAGGTCGTGCAGGCGGCCACCAAGTGGAAGCGCATGGCCCTGGCCCAGTTCCAGTGCGACGTGGGCGAGGGCATCAACACCGACATGCGCGCGGTCCGCAAGGACTACTTCCTCGACCACGACCACTCCTCCTACGTGGACCAGTGGGACTGGGAGAAGCGCATCACCGCGGACATGCGGAACCTCGACACCCTCAAGAAGACCGTGAAGGGCATCTGGAAGGTCATCAAGGGCGCCGAGCAGTGGGCGCTCAAGGAGTTCCCGGAGCTGCGCGATCCGCGGTTCCCCGAGCTGCCCGACGAGCTCACGTTCCTGCACGCCGAGGAGATCCTGGAGATGTACCCGGACCTCCCCCGCAAGCAGCGCGAGACCCTCATCGTCCAGAAATACCCGGCCATCTTCATCATCGGCATCGGCTACGTGCTGAACGACGGCTACCCCCACGAGATGCGGGCCGCCGACTACGACGACTGGGTCACCCCCACCGTCGTGAAGAACGGCCAGCAGTACCACGGCCTCAACGGCGACATCCTCGTGTACAACCCCATCACGAAGCGCCGCCACGAGCTGTCCTCGATGGGCATCCGCGTGACCAAAGAGACCCTGGTCGAGCAGCTCAAGATCACGGGCCAGGAGCACTTCCTGAAGCTGCCCTACCACCAGGCGATCATGAACGACAAGATCCCGCTCTCCATCGGCGGCGGCATCGGCCAGTCCCGCACCGTGATGCTCCTCCTCAAGAAGGCGCACCTGGGCGAGGTCTCGGTCACCGTGTGGCCCAAGGAGCTCCACGAGGTCTGCGAGAAGAAGGGCATCTACGCACTGAGGTAGCGCCTACTCCGGGGCGGTCCGGCCCAGTGCCCGGGCCGCCCTGCGGCGCGACAGGCCGTCCAGCGCGTGGCGGAGCGCGAGCCCGGGATGTCGCCAGGGCATGCGGGGGCCCGCGTACCGCATCACCTCCCGGATGCGCGCCCGCATCTCGGGCCGGTAGCAGTGGATCGGGCACCGGGCGCAGGTGGGCTTGCGCTCCCCGTAGGGACAGGCGCCGAGCCGGGCCCGGGCGTAGTTCCGCAACTCGGAGCAGTCCCCGCAGAGTTCGGCATCGCCGTGCCGATCGCGGCACCAGAGGCGGATCATGGCCTCGACGGTGCGGATCTCGCGGCGGAGGCGGGGGCCGGGGGCGTCCATGGGATCTCGGAGCATCCGGACCGAGGGGATCCGGCAGGGGCGGCGTGCGTGACGGGCTACCCGAGCACGGCCCTCCCCAAGGCCCAGGCGACGTAGGCCGCGGCCGCCACGCCCGCGACGATCGGCTCGACACGCCGGCCGGCACGGGCCGCGCGGGCCGCGATCCCCGGGGCTGCCGCCGCCGACAGGGCGGAGCGGGCGGCACGCCGGATCCGCTCGCGGGTGACCACGTCCACGTCCCGAGCGGGCAGGTCGAACTTCAGGTCGCCGTTCATGGAGCCTCCTCTCCGAGCGCCGCGGCCAGCGCGGCGCGGGCGCGGGCGAGCCGCCGGCGGGTGGCGTCGGCCCGGATGCCGAGGATCCCGGCAGCCTCGGCTGGCGTGAAGCCCTCCGCCCCCACCAGGAGGAGCACCTCCCGGTGGGCGGGGAGGAGGCGGGTGAGCGCGGCCTCGAGGCGTCGCTGGCCCTCGGTCGCGAGCACCTCGTCGAGGGGGCCATGGGCCGCCGGCCTCGGCCGGCCGCCCAACAGCAGGATCCGGGTGAGGTCCATACGCCGCCAGCGCCGGTCCGAGAGGAACACCCGGCGGGCGATCGTGAAGAGCCAGGGGCCGAGGCGGGTGTCGTCCGAGAGGCGCGGGGCGGCGCGAGCCGCGCGCAGCCAGGTCTCCTGGAGCAGGTCCCGGGCCCGATCCGCGTCCTGGCAGCAGCGCAGGAGGTAGCCGTAGAGCCGGGGCCGGAAGGCCGCGTAGACCGCGTCGAACGCCGCCGCGTCCCCGGCCCGGAAGGCGGGGACGAGCGCGGGATCCGCGGCCACGGGGAGGGACATCGAGGCCCTCTACCCCTCCACGCGGCGCGCTCCCACGGCGACGAGCAGCCACGTGACCGACAGGAGGGCAAACCCCACCACGCCGGGCGTGAGGGCCTCGCCCAGTCCGGTCAGGAGGACGGGGGCGAGGCCCGAGTCCGCGGTCCACTCGGGGTGGGCGGGGACCCGGGTGAAGACGGCGCAGAGGTCGGTCCAGGTGGCACAGAGCACCGAGAAGACCGTCGCGGCCGTGAGCGCCCGCACCACGGCGAGCGGACCCGGCCCCGGACGCCGGGCGCAGGGGATGGACGAGGCCACGGCGAGCAGGCCCAGGACCACGACGAAGAGCATCGGGACGCCGCCGGCGAGGAAGAACCGGATCATGGGACCTCCGGGGAGGGGCGGCCCGACACGGCGCGCCGTCCTCCAACCCGAACAACGCACGGCTCCGCCTGGCGTGACGCGGTACAGGAGGGGACCGGAGCCCCCATGGACATCCTCCTGGTCTACGCCAACACGAACACCCTGCTCTGGCCCCAGCCGGCGGGGTTGTCCTACGTCGCGCGGGCGGCCCGGGAGGCCGGCCACCGGGTCCAGGTCGTGGACCTCATGTTCGAGAAGGACCCGGACGCGGTGCTGGAGGCCGCGCTCGCCTCGAGGCCCTGGGACCTGGTGGGCCTCTCGCTCCGCAACCTCGACAACGGCGACATCCGTGCGCCGGTCTCCTACGTGGGGGACCACGTCCGGCGCGTGGCGGCGGCCGCCCGGGTCGCACCCACCCTGATCGGCGGGCCGGCGGTGACCGCGGCGCCCGAGGCCCTCTTCCGGCGTACCGCCGCCACCTGGGCCTGGACGGGGCAGGCCGAGCGCGGCTTCGCCCGGTTCCTCGAGGAGGTGGCGGCCGGGGCCACCGCCTTCACCTCGCCGGGCGTGATGTGGCGGGAGGGCGAGGCGATCCGCGCCCATCCACCCGATCTCTCCGGCCACGACCGGGGCATCGACTGGAGCGTCATCGACCGGAAGCGGTACGCGCGGCCCTTCATGGCCTCGGGCCTCGTCACCAAGACCGGCTGCGACCACGGCTGCACCTTCTGCGACGCTCGGGTCACGAGCGGGCGCTACGCCTGGCGGGAGCCGGAGGCCATCGTCGAGGACCTCGTCCGGGAGGCCCGCGAGTACCGCCTCAACCGGCGGGAGTACTTCCTCATCGACGCCTGTTTCAACCAGCCGATCGACTGGGCCAAGCGGGTGCTCGAGGCCATCGCCCGGTGCGGCGTGAAGGTCCGGTTCTCCTGTCTCGTGGAGCCCACCCCGGACCTCGACGCCGAGTTCTGCCACCTGCTACGCCGCGCGGGCAACCTCATGGTCACGGGCCTGGTCGGCGCCCTCCACGACACCCCGCTCGCGGCCCAGCGGCGCCCCTTCCGGCTCGACGACATCGCCCGTGCCTACGCCCTCTTCGAGTCCGAGGGCGTGCTCTACATGCCGCAGCTCATGCTGGGCGGCCCGGGCGAGACCCGCGAGACCGTGGAGTCCGGGCTCGCCTTCCTGGCGAGGTGGAAGCCCGTCATGGTGTACGCCATGTACGGCGTCCGCGTGTATCCCCGCGCCTCCATCCGCGAGCAGGCCGTAGCCGAGGGCCAGGTCGCCCCCGAAGACGACCTCCTCGAACCCAGGTTCTACCTCGCGCCCGGCCTCGACCGGGCGTGGCTCGACGCCCGGGTGGCCCGTGTGAGGGCACCCTGGCGGTCGGCCGCGCTCGGCTGGACCCGGTACATGGCCCGGGCCGCGCGGCTGTGGGTGTAGCCGGCCGGTGAGGGCCGCTCACCGCGGTCGCGGCCGGAAGCGGTACCGGTGGAACAGGCCGTACCGGTCGGTGAAGGCGTGCTCCGCAACCTCGAGGCCGGTCGCGTCGAGCAGCGCGAGCCACCGTGGCACGTCGAGCTCGTAGACGTCGCGGTCGGCGAGCGGTGCCCGGACCACGTCCAGCTGGTCGAGGCACCAGCGGCGCAGGATGGCGCGCCATCGTTCGCGAAGGTCGTCGTCCGCGTCGGTCCGGCGGGCGAGGTCGTGGAGCAGGGACAGGCCGGTGCGGCGCACGTAGGAGTCGAGGATCCGGTCCGCCAGCAGGGGATCCCCCGGCGGGAGCGCCAGGTCGCAGAACACGTCCGCCTCGTTGAGCACGCCCTCGCCGTCCCGGGGGAGGAGCGCGGAGCGGAGGGCGGTGAGCACCTCCACCTTGCCCGCACCCGGGAGCCCGTGCCGGCCTCGCTCGACGGCGTCCGCACCGGGCACGTGGTGGAGGGCGAGGCTCACGACCACGGCGTCCACCGCCGGCAGGCCCCGCGGACCCAGGCGGTCCGGGTGCTCGATGCCCGTCTCCAGCGGGACGAGGCGCACGTCCGCCGGCAGATGGGTGGCCACCCGGGCATGGACCTCCGGGAGCGGGTCCACCAGCCAGATCTCGCCCCGATCGTCGGGCCGGAGCGTACGGGCCCACAGCGTGCCGTCGCCGCCGCCCACCTCGAGCACCCGCCAGCCGGGCCGGTCGTCGAGCAGGTCCCGCAACCAGGCGGCGTTGGCGTGGTAGAGCCCCTCCATCACGGTGGTGCGGGTCCACGCCTCGTAGAGCGAGCCGGGCCCGAACCGGGTGTTCCAGGCCTCGGCCGAGGGGGCCGGGTGGGCGCGCCGGATGCGCTCCACCTCGGCAGGCTGCTCGCCCCGCGGGAGCTCCAGCAGGCGGCGGACGGCGTCCTCGAGGGCCACGGTCACCTCCCTGAGTCCTGGTCGGTGCGGGCGTAGAGCCACTGGTCGAGCACGTGCCCGGCCTTGACCGCGCTCCGCCTCAAGGTGCCCTCGCGCACGAAGCCGGCCTTCTCCAGCACCCGGGCCGAGGCCGGGTTGTCCGCGAAGGGCACGGCCCACAGGCGCAGGAAGCCGTGCGCGGCGAAGGCGTGGTCCGCCAGGGCGCACAGCGCCTGGGTGGCGATGCCGCGACCCCAGTACCGCCGGCCCAGCCAGTACCCGACCTCGGCCGAGAACCGCTCCACGTCCGTGCCCGGGTGGAATCCGATCCCGCCGGCGGCCGCGCCCTCGACCTCGATCGTGAAGATCGTGGGCGGGTCGATCGCGCGGGCCCGGGCGATGAACGCCCGCGCGTCGGCGAGCGTGTAGGGGTGGGGGAAGCCGTCGCGCAGGCGGGAGGCCACGCTGGGGTCGTCGGCGTGGGGCACGATGGCCGGGGCGTCGGCCTCTTCCCAGGGCCTCAGGACGCAGGCGGGCCGCACGATGCGCATCGGGGGTCCCTATCCCGCGCCGGGCAGCGACAGGGCGGGACGGGCGGCGTAGGATGGCCCGACCGGAGGTGCCCATGGAACCCTTCCTCGCCTTCCGCATCCACGACGACGACGGCCGTGTCACGGCCGGGTTCGAGCGGCTCTCCCTCGACGACCTCGGGGCCGGCGACGTGGTGGTCCGCGTCCAATGGTCGGGCATCAACTACAAGGACGCGCTGGCCGCCACCGGGGCGGGTCGGATCCTCCGCCGCTCGCCCCTGGTGGGCGGAATCGACCTCGCGGGCGAGGTGCTGGCGTCCGAGGACCCGCGCTTCCGGCCCGGCGACGGGGTGCTGGTGGTGGGCTGCGGCCTCGGGGAGACGCACGACGGCGGGTACGCCGAGGTGGCCCGGGTGAAGGGCGACTGGCTGGTGCCGCTGCCCGAGGGCTACGACGCCCGGGCGGCCATGACGCTGGGCACGGCCGGGTTCACGGCGGCCCTGGTGGTGGACGCCATGGAGCGCAACGGCCAGGACCCGGCCGCCGGCCCGGTGGTGGTCACCGGGGCGACCGGCGGGGTGGGCTCGGTGGCCGTGGACCTCCTCGCGGGCCGCGGGTACGAGGTGGTGGCGGTCACCGGCAAGCCGGACGCCGACGACTGGCTCCGGGGGCTGGGGGCGGCCCGGATCCTGCGGCGGGCCGAGATCGACCTCGGAAGGCGCCCCCTCGAGCGGGCCATCTGGGCCGGCGCCGTGGACACCGCCGGCGGCGAGCTCCTGGCCTGGATCCTCCGGACGGCCGATTTCCGCGCCAACGTGGGATGCGTGGGCCTCACCGCCGGCGCCGACCTCCACACCACGGTCATGCCCTTCATCCTGCGCGGGGTGAACCTGCTCGGGGTCAACTCCACGCACACGCCGCGCGAGCGCCGGATGCGCGTGTGGGACCGCCTCGCGGACGACCTCCGGCCCCGGCACCTCGACCGCATCGCCACCCGGGAGGTGGCGTTCACGGACCTGCCCGGCACCTTCCCCGCGTTCCTCGCGGGCGGCGTGCGGGGGCGCACGCTGGTGCGAATCGGGTGAACCTGCGCGCTGCCCTCATCCCGCCTGACACGTTTGGGATGTATGGGCAGTCTATACACCTGACCGGGTACCGTTTCCCACCGGACCCGGATCGTCCCACCTACCCAACTCCCGAGGAAGAACCATGCTCTCCGCACATCCTGCGCCGTTCTCCGCCCGCTTCGCCCTGGTGGCCCTCGCCACCGGCGTCGTGCCGGCCATGGCGGCTGCGCCCGACAACGACGCGTTCGCCGACGCGACCTGGATCGATGCACTCCCGTTCTCGGACAGCCTCGACACGACCGAGGCCACCACCGAGGCCACGGATCCCTCCTGCGTCGGCAACGGTCCCACCGTCTGGTACGCATGGACCGCGCCCTGGGACGTGGACGTCGCCGTCTCCACGGCCGGGAGCGACTACGACACGACGGCCTCCGTCTGGACGGGTTCCCCCGGCGCCTTCTCCGAGGTCGCCTGCAACGACGACTCGGACGGGACCCTTCAGTCACGGGCCTCCTGGTCGGCCGTGGAGGGCGAGACCTACTGGGTGATGATCGGGGCCTACGCGAACGGCGTGGGCGGCAGCCTCGTGGTGACCCTCGACGAGTACGTACCCTTCGAACTCTCCGGCACGGTCGACACGGCGAGCACCGTCATCCGCACCGGAGACGGCAAGGTGGAAGGTACCATCGTCTGTTCCGGGGACGGCTGGTTCAGCGTCTCCGGTCAGCTCACGCAGCGGACCGGCCGCTTCGAGACCGTGGGCTGGTTCTCGGCGGGCGGGCTGTGCGGACCCGAGGGAACGTCCTGGGTCGCACCGCTCGACGCCGATGGCGCCCTGGCGGGCCTCGTGAGCTACACCGCCTACTTCATGGGCGGATCGTTCGCGAGCGGCGACTGGGGCTCGGACGACGCGATGGGCTCCCTCAGGGCCCGGGGCTGGTCCGGGCGTTAGGCCGACCCCCCCCGAGGGGGTGCCCCTGTTGGAGCACTCCCTCGGGCGACCGGCGCCGGATCCAGAACAGGAGCCCCGCCAGGATGGTGGACGACCACCCCTGGCCTCTCGGCCCGGCGCCGCAGCCGCAGCCCCCGTCGCCATCGCCTGATCCACTGGCGGATGTGTCTCCGTTCGAGTCGAGCGGCACGCTGTCCTGGTGATCCGTATCGGACGTTTCCGTATCGCCCGTGTCGGGCCCGGCCGACCGCGTGAAGGCGAGGCTCACCCGGTCGACCTCGGCGGTGCCCGAGGCCCGGATCGCGATCCCCGACGCGGCGTCGAGCGGGGTCTCGAGCGCCGCACCCTCCAGCGTGACCGACAGGACGGCGCCGTCCCAGGCGAGATCGAGGTCCATCCAGGGGCCGGGCACGGGCACGGTGCGGGCGTGGCCGATCCGCTCGTGCCAGGATCCGTCGGTGCCGGGTCCGAAGGCGTTGAACCAGAAATGGTAGGTGGGCCCGTCGAGCCAGGCCGTGGGGGCCTGGATGTACTGGGTGGTCCAGTCGGCCCAGCCCTTCGTGAGGACGGTGCCGGTGGCCGTCCAGACCGTGGGGTCGGCCGGGTCCGCCCAGGCGTGCTCGAAGCGATCGTCGACGTTGTACCACTGCTCCAGCCGGTAGGGGCTGGCCACCACGGACCCGCCCTGGAGCAGGTCCTCGTCCGCGCTGATCGCGCCGTGCTTCGTCCAGGTCCACCCGTCGGGCGAGGTGGCGTAGCCGGTGGGGCCGTAGTGCTGGTCGGGCACGGTCCCGTTGTAGAGCAGGTGCCAGGCGCCGTCCTCCGAGCGCCAGACGTCGGGCATCCGCAGGGAGCCGGAGTCGAACTCGCCCGGGGCGCCCAGGTCGAGCGCCATGCCCTCGGGGGTCCAGGCGAGGCCGTCGGGCGAGGTGGCGTGGCAGATCCGGTTGCCCACGTCGTTCTGGTAGCAGGCGTAGAACAGGTGCCAGGTGCCGCCGTCGTCCTGCGTGACCGTGGGCATGTGGACGTGGACGCCGTCGATGGCTCCGAGGTCGTAGTCGATGGTGAGGACGGGGTTGCCGTCCCACTCCGTCCAGGTGATCCCGTCCGCGGAGGTGGCCACGCCGATCTGGCGGTAGCCGTAGCCCTCGCGCATCTCGCCGGTCCACCACAGGAACCAGATCCCGTCCGTCGCCTCGCGCCAGACCTCGGCATGGAGCGTGTTGCCGCCGTCCCACCACGCGCCGTCGGGTTGGAGCACCGGATCCGGGTCGGGCACCCAGCGCAGGTGCTCGTGGGGCAACGGCCACGGATCGCCGCCCAGCGAGAGGCCGCCGGCCTCACGGTAGTCGGCCTCGAGGACCGCCCCGCCCACGCCGACCCGGAGGCGATCGCCCTCGACGAGCCGCACGCGGACCGTGCCCTCGAGGGTGGCGAGCGGGCCGAGGTCGAGGACCGCCTCGCCGTCGGTGACCGAGAGCACGCCGCCCGCGACCGTGCCCCCGGTCCAGGCGCCCGAGTCGGCGTCGAACGTGTCGGCGTAGACCTCCGCGCCGGCGGGAAGCGCGAGGAGGAGCGGGAGCGCCAGGGGCATGGGGAACCCTCTCGGCCGGGCGTATCCGACCCCCCGGCACTATGCTGGCCTTCCATGGACACCCTCTCCGTCCCGCTCGCCGCCGTGGAGGCCCTCGAGGCCCTGCACGCCGCCGTGGACGAGGCCGTCGCCGAGCTCTCCGTCCGGCACAGCGACCGCCTGCGCTGCGGCCGGGGCTGCGCCGCCTGCTGCCTCGACGACCTCACCGTCTTCCTGGTGGAGGCCGCCCGCATCGCCCGGCAGCACCCGGACCTCCTCGCCGAGGGGGAGCCGGGCCCGGCCGGCGCCTGCGCGTTCCTGGACCCGCTCGGCGCCTGCCGCGTCTACGAGAGCCGGCCCTACGTCTGCCGTACGCAGGGGCTGCCGCTCCGCTGGCTCGACCTGTTGGGCGAAGCCCCGGGTGAGTGGCGGGAGCACCGGGACATCTGCCCCCAGAACGCGCCCGGCGGGCCGCCGGTGGAGGACCTCCCGCCCGACGCCTGCTGGCCCCTCGGGCCCGTGGAGGACCGCCTCGCAGCGCTCCAGGACGCGGTGGACGCAGCCGCCGGGATCCCCGAGGCCGAGCGCCGGGGAAGGGGCGGCCGGCGCGTGCCCCTGCGCCGCCTGTTCCGGCGGTCAGGCGCGTAGCTGGCCGAGCCGAGGGATCCCGCCCGGCAGGCGCACGGTGGCCGCGGGCAGGCCGAGCCGGGCACGCAGCGGGGCGAGCACCTCCCGCCGGACGGCCAGGATCCACCGGCGGCAGCGCTCGTCCGTCGACGGGGCGAGAAGCGCGGGCAGGTGGCCGCCCCCTTCCGCCTCGAGCCGCCCGCACTCGTCCACGAGGAGCACGTCGGCCCCGTGGCGCGCGGCCCGGATGCGCTCGGCGGCCCAGGCCCACGCGCCGGGGTCGAACGCGAAGTGGGTGCCCGTCGGATCGCGCCTCGCGAAGGCGATCCGCTCGCCCGTGGCGAGGTCGAGGAGATCGTACCCCTCGCTCCAGCCCTCCCCCGGCAGCACCGGCTGGACGAGTCCCCCCACCGCGAGGCCGCGCGCCCTGAGCGTGTCGGCCCGGCGGAGGAGCCAGGTGGTCTTGCCGGCGCCCGGGAACCCGCACACGTGCAGGACGCGACCTCCCGGCGGAACGGCGAGGGGGGTCACGTCGGCGCCCGGCCGTCCGCCGGGTCCCGGGCGAGGTCGTCGGCGAGCCGGGCCGTCTCCACCACGAGCGCGGTGGCGAGGCCCGGCAAGGCACGCGCGCGGCCGGTCCAGGGCACGTCGCGCGGGAAGAGCGCCTTGACGCGATCGCGCAGGCCCGGGAGGAGCCCGAACGCGGTGGCCGCCGCGGTCCCGAGCCGGCCCAGGCCCACCCGGGCGAGGAGCCGCTCCAGGTCCCGGCGGCGCAGTGCCCGGCTGCCCCAGGACGCCAGGGCGAACACGAGGGCGCCCCGCACGGTCATGAGCGCGCCCGCCCTCAGGCCGTCGAGCGAGAGGTGGAGGCCCCCGACGTCGGTGGTCCGCTTGCCGAGGAAGAGCCCGGCCCCGAGCCCGACGAGCAGGGTGAACGCCCAGAACCTCGGCATCCACAGCCGGGCGAACGCCCGGCGGTCCGCCTGGGAGAGCGCGGCCACGAAGACGAACAGGGAGACGAGCGAGAACCGCAGGTCCCCCCCGAACTGGAGCGCGATGCAGGCCACGGCGAGGCCGGCCATGGCCCCGCGGTACCGGGGCGGCGCGAGATCCTCGGGCG
>JBFYZZ010000302.1:0-3962 GCA_041309225.1 Deltaproteobacteria bacterium
GGGACCGCGGTCGAGGCCAGCTCCATCCCGAGATCGAAGGCGAGCAGGTTCTTGTCCAGGAAGCGTGCCGGGACGCGGCTGGCGATGACCTCCTTGAGGTGCTCGGGCCGCACCAGGTCGACCAGGCCCGCGAGTGCGCCCAGCACGCACACGTTGAACGTGATGGGGGCCTGCACCCGGTCGCGCACCGCCTCGAACATGGGCAGGAGGCGGATGCGGGCGTCGAGCGGGCCGACCTTCCGGATGTAGAAGGGGTCGGCGAGGAGGAGCCCACCGGGCCGGAGGGTGCCGGAGAACCTGTCGAGGGCTTCCTGGGTGAGGCAGACCATCACCTGGGGCTGGATGACCTTGGGGTAGCCGACCTCGATGGTGTTGAGCACCACGCTCGCCGAGGAGGATCCACCTCGGGCCTCCGGGCCGTACGACTGGCTCTGGACCACGTGGAAGCCGGCCTTCAAGGCCGCAGCCTCGGCGTAGATGATGCTGGCGGTGATGATGCCCTGGCCGCCGGAGCCGGCGAAGAGAAACTCCCTACGCATGGCTGCCTCCGGCGAGCCGCGCCACGATCTCGTCGTAGGAGGCGCAGAACTCTGGCTTCTCCACGTTCACGAACTCTCCGATCTCGAACCGGTCGGGATCGTCCTTCCGCACGTCGGATCCCACCGGCACGGCGTGGTCCTTGAACCACGTCATCATCTCCACGGCGTCACCGCGCTGGTTCAGGCGGCCGTAGTAGGTGGGGCACTGGGTGAAGACCTCCACCACCGAGAAGCCCCGGTGCTGGATGGCCTTCTGGAACAGCTTCTTCAGCTGGGGCGCGTGGTACACGGTGGACCGCGCCACGTAGGTGGCCCCGGCCGCCTTCGAGACGGCCATCACGTCGAACGCGTGGCCGAGGTTGCCGAAGGGCATGGTGGTGGCCCGCTCGCCGTGTCCGGTCATGGGCGAGACCTGGCCGCCGGTCATGCCGTAGATCTGGTTGTTCATGATGATGGCGGTGAGGTCGATGTTCCGCGCGCAGGCGTGGAGGAAGTGGTTGCCACCGATGGCGAGCGCGTCGCCGTCGCCCATGGGCACGACGACGTGGAGGTCGGGCTTGGCCATCTTGACGCCCGTGGCGAAGGCGAGCGCCCGGCCGTGGAGGGTGTGGAGGGTGTGGACGTCGAGATAGCCCACGATGCGCGACGAGCAGCCGATGCCCGAGGCCATCACGATCTGGTCCTTCGGGATCCCGAGCTCCTCGATCGCCCGGACGAGGGTGCCCATCACCGTGCCGTGCCCGCATCCCGGGCACCAGATGTGGGGCATGAACCGCTTGCGGACGTAGTCGAGTGTGGCCATGGCCTAGAACCCCCGTCCCTGGATCATCCGGAGGGCCTTCTGGATGGTGTCCGGCGCCACGAGGCGGCCGTCCACCTGGTTCACGAGGTAGACGCGGTCCGGATCCTCCGCGACGCGCTGGACCTCCCGGCAGATCTGCCCCATGTTCATCTCCACCACCGCCACGCGCCGGGCCTTCGCGCACCGCTCCCGGACGAGCGCGGCGGGGAAGGGCCACAGCGTCTGCAGCTCGAGGAGACCCACCTTCGTGCCGCGCTCCCGCGCCCGGCGGATCACGTCGAGCGAGGATCGGGCCGAGGCGCCGTAGGCGATGAGCAGGGTGTCGGCATCGTCCACCATGTGGTCCACCCAGTGGGCGAACTCCATGGGGCGGTTGTCGATCTTGGAGGTCAGGTGGTGCATCAGGCGCTCCACCGTGGCCGGATCCTCGGTGGGGAAGCCCCAGATGTTGTGGGCGAGGCCCGTGACGTTGTGGCGGTGGTGCCCGCCGAAGTGGGCCATGGGCAGCCGGCCGTCCTCCCGGGTGAGGTACGGGTGGAAGTCCATGTTCTGAGGGACCTGGGTGAGCAGGCGCTCCACCACCGGGATCTCCCCGGGCTCGGGGATCCTGAGGCGCTCCCGCATGTGGCCCACCACCTCGTCGAGGAGCAGGATCACCGGGGTGCGGTAGGTCTCCGAGACGTTGAACGCCTCCACCGTCATCCGGAAGACGTCCTTCAGGTTGGAGGCGGTGAACGCGACCATGGCGTGGTCGCCGTGGGTACCCCACCGGGCCTGCTGGACGTCGCCCTGGGCCACGTGGGTGGGCTGGCCGGTGGCCGGCCCTCCGCGCTGGACGTTCACGATGACGCAGGGGATCTCGGCCATCACGCCGTAGCCCACGGCCTCCTGCATCAGCGAGAAGCCGGGGCCGGAGGTGGCGGTCATGGCCTTCAAGCCCGTCAGCGAGGCCCCGAGCACGGCGCAGATGGAGGCGATCTCGTCCTCCATCTGGACGAACCGGCCGCCCATCGGGGGCAGGCGCCGGGCGAGGCCCTCGGCCACCTCGGTGGACGGCGTGATCGGGTAGCCGGCATAGAAGCGCAGCCCCGCGTAGAGGGCGCCCTCCACGCAGGCCTCGTTGCCCTGGAGGAAGAGGGTCCGCTCGCTCATGGCGCACCCCCGTCGCTCTCCACGGTGGACGGCAGGACGGCCGCGGCCGGCAGGTCCACCAGCTCGATGGCGAGGTCCGGGCAGCGCAGCTCGCACTGCCGGCACTCGATGCACCGGGACTCGTCGACGATGGTGATCCGGTTCTCGTCGTCGAGCGCGAGCACATGGCCCGGGCAGAACGCCACGCAGATGTTGCAGCCCTTGCACCACTCCCGCCTGAGCAGGAGCCGCTTCTTCTTGATGCGCGCCATGTCGGGTTCGATCCTCTCTTCCGGCCAGGCCGGGGCCCGCAGGTCATAGCACGTCGGGACGACCCGTCCATTGGGCTGGATCAGGGAGAACGCCTGTAGCGGGCGGCGGGATCCGCGATCCGCCGGGCGCGCGGGTTGTGCCTTCCTCCTCGTCCGCTGTACACTCCCGGCGGACGGGAGGTGCCCATGTCCCCCCTCCTCCCCCTGGTCGCGTTCCTCGCCATCCTGTCAGGCTGCGGCGCCGAGGTACCGCTGGACACCGGACCGCCCGCGCCCGACGATCTCGACGGCGACGGATACAACGTCACCGTGGACTGCGACGACGGCGATCCCGCGATCCACCCCGACGCCGACGAGACGTGCAACGGGATCGACGACGACTGCGACAGCGTCGTGGACGACGACGCCACCGACGCGGGTACCTGGTACGACGACGTGGACCTCGACGGCTACGGGGATCCGGCCACCGCCGTCGAGGCCTGCGACTCGCCCGGCGGGATCGGAGACGGCACCGACTGCGACGACGGCCGCGCCGACGTCTTCCCCGGCAACCCCGAGACCTGCGACGACGTGGACAACGACTGCGACGGCCAGGTGGACGAGGACGCCGCTGACGCGTCGGTCTTCTGGACCGACGCCGACGGCGACGGCTACGGCGACGCGGCCGGCCCGGTCGTCGCCTGCGATCCGCCCGAGGGGACGGCCACCAACGACGACGACTGCGACGACGCCGATCCGGCGATCCACCCCGGGGCCACCGAGACCTGCAACGAGAAGGACGACGACTGCGACACCCGCGTGGACGAGGGCGCCACCCGCACGATCTACCAGGACGCCGACGCCGACGGATGGGGCGCGTCCGAGGTGACCGCCGAGGCCTGCGAGGCGGGGCCCGGCTGGTCCGTCTTCCCCGGCGACTGCGACGACGGTGACGAGACCATCCACCCCTGGGCGGACGAGTCCTGTGACGACGTGGACCAGGACTGCGACGGCGAGGTGGATGAGGATCCGGTGGACGGCACCACCTGGTACGCCGACACGGACGGCGACGGCCACGGCGGCACCGACACCACGACTGAGGCCTGCGCCCTCCCCTCGGGGTACACCGCCGAGGCCACCGACTGCGACGACGCCGACCCCGCGATCCACCCCGACGCCAGCGTGGGGTGCGCCGGAATCGACAACGACTGCGACGGCAGGGTGGACGACGACGTGGTC
>JBFYZZ010000303.1:0-13801 GCA_041309225.1 Deltaproteobacteria bacterium
CCCCCCACTCGCCCGGCCCTCCGGAGGGAGGCGAGTCCAGGGACTTCCCAGGACCTGCCCCGATCTGGAACGTGCACGGGCCGCAGGTCGGCTGAAGTCGCGACAGGCAGGGATCGGGCGACGACACCGGACTCGGTCTCGACCTCGACAGTCCGGCGTGCCGCGGTCCTGCCCCGGATCGCCCACCGCGCCACCCCGCTCCCTTCACCAGGCCCCCCTGGAGTGGGCCCACTCCAAGTGTCCCCACCTTGACCGGGCGGACGCATGGGGCGTAGCATGGGGCCATGCTCGCCCATGCCAGCGACAGGGCCTGTGTCGAGCAGCTCCTCGATCAGGCCGGCATCGCCATCGACGGGGACCGACCCTGGGACCTCCGGGTTCACCATCCGGGCTTCTACCGCCGCGTCCTGACCCAGGGGCCCCTCGGGCTCGGGGAGTCGTACATGGACGGCTGGTGGGACTGCCCGGCCCTGGACCAGGCGGTCGACCGGCTCCTCCGCGCCGACCTCGAGGCGAAGGTTCGAGGCAGCCTCACGCTCACGTGGCACGTGCTGAAGTCGAGGCTCGTCAACCTCCAGAGCCGGGCCCGGGCGTTCCAGGTGGGCCAGCGTCACTACGATCTCGACAACGACCTGTACCGGGCCATGCTCGACGAGCGCATGAACTACACCTGCGGCTACTGGCGGCACGCCGCCACGCTCGACGAGGCCCAGGAGGCCAAGCTCGACCTCGTGTGCCGGAAGATCGGCCTGAAGCCGGGCATGACGGTCCTCGAGCTCGGATGTGGATTCGGGGCCTTTGCGGGCCATGCGGCCCGGAGGTACGGGGCGAGCGTTCTCGGGGTGACCGTCTCGCAGAGGCAGGTGGAGCTCGGAACTCGCCTGCTCGAGGGGCTTCCCGTGGAGCTCCGGCTGGCCGACTACCGCACCGTGACCGGCCAGTTCGATCGCGTCGTCTCCGTCGGGATCATGGAGCACGTCGGCGTCAAGAACCACCGCACGTACATGGAGGTCGTGGATCGGACCCTCGCGCCGGGAGGGATCGCCTTCTTCCACACGATCGGCACGAACCGGAGCCAGCCGACGTCGAACGCCTGGACCACGAAGTACATCTTCCCCAATGGCGTGCTTCCCTCCATCGCACAGCTCGCGAAGGCCATGGAGGGCCTGTTCGTGGTGGAGGACTGGCACAACTTCGGACCCGACTACGACCGTACGCTCATGGCCTGGTACGCGAACGTCGAGCGAGCCTGGCCCGAGCTCCGGGCGAGGTACGACGAGCGGTTCCGGCGCATGTGGACCTTCTACCTGCTCTCGTCGGCCGGGGGATTCCGCTCCCGCCGCACGCAGCTCTGGCAGGTGGTCATGACCCGGCCGGGCACTCCGCAGCCGGACTGTCGACTGTCGTAGGCGTGCGACCGTGATCACGTCCGAGGTGATCGTCGTGGGCGGTGGCCCGGCGGGGTCGGCCTGTGCGTGGCGGCTCGTCCGGGCCGGCCGCGAAACGCTCCTGCTCGACCGTGCGGCGTTCCCCCGGTCCAAGCCCTGCGCCGGTTGGATCACCCCGCGGGTGCTCCGGGCCCTGGAGATCGATCCGGAGTCGTGTCCGTTCGGCATCCGGACCATCCGGACCCTGCACCTCCACTTCCCGTCGTTCACCATCCCGCTTCCCACCCGCCAGTACGCCGTCCGGCGCGTCGAGCTCGACGCGTGGCTCCTCGGGCGGTCCGGCGTGCCCGTCGAACGCCACGAGGTGAGGCGGATCCGGATGGAAGACGGGTGGTACGTCCTCGACGACACCTGGCGGTGCCGCACGCTCGTCGGGGCGGGGGGCACGGCCTGCCCCGTCCGCCGCGCGTGCTTCGGGGACGCACCCCCGCGACCGGCGCACGGCCTCGTGGTGGCCCTCGAGGCGGAGTTCCCCCAGGTCGTCCGCGACGAGCGGACCCGTCTCTGGTTCGGAGAGGCGGGGCTGCCGGGCTACGCCTGGTACGTGCCCAAGGAAGGGGGATGGGTCAACGTCGGGATCGGGGGGCGGAGGTCGGGGCTGACGGCGCGCGGGGTGGGCATCCGCTGGCACTGGGAGCGGTTGCTCACTCGGCTCGCCGAGCAGTCCCTCATCGACGATCCCCGGCCGGTGCCCCGGGGCCACGCCTACCACCTGCGGATCGGGGGCGGACCCATCCACCGGGACGGGTGCTACCTCCTCGGAGATGCCGCTGGGCTCGCGACCGTCGACCTGGGGGAGGGGATCGGGCCCGCGGTGGAGAGCGGCCTCCTGGCCGCCGAGGCGATGATCCGGGGCTCGGCGTACTCGGTCGGGTCGATCCCGAGGCGGAGCCTCCCCGCCCTCCTGTTCCCCCGCCTGGGCCGGGTCGCCCGCGGGACGCCCCTCACCGTTCCACGTCGAGGAGCTGGACGAGCGGGCCGTCGGGATTCGTGTCGCCACGGAGGTCCACGCGGCCCACGAGGGCCCAGGCGCCGAGGTCCTCGTCGTCGGGCTCGGCGAGCCCGGACGGGTCCACGACGACGGGCGGCAGGAGGCGCTGGCGAACGGTCCAGCGATGAGGCCCGTCGGGCGCCACGACGGTGTTGCCGGCGAGACGGGCCCGGTGATCGAAGCCCACCCGGCCGTGCTCCTCGAGGAAGGGCGCGAGGGCGGCCTCGATCCCGCCCGGATCCCACGGATCGTCCTCCTCGCGGCGCAGGCACGCCGCGGCCTCCTCCCAGTCGCCCCGGGAAAGGGCCCGGACCACCGTGTGGAGCTCCGCGCGGACCCGGGCGATGAACGCCCGCCGGTCCGCCGAGATGTCCACCGGTCGCGCCTCGCCGACCGGGGCATCGGTGCCGCCGAGGAGGCGCTCCCACTCGAGCAGCAGGCTCGAGTCCACCATCCCGAGGAGGGCCCGGAACCAGGCCACGACGTCCACCAGGGCGTCCGTGTGCATGGACGACGGCACGTTCTCGACCAGGGCGCGGTACACCTCGGAGAGGTACCGGAGCAGCACGCCCTCCGAGCGCTGGAGGCCCAGGTCGCGGACGTAGTCGGCGAAGGAGGTGAACGTCGACGCCATGGCGCGGGCCACGCTCTTGGGCCGGATCGCGCCCCGGACCACCCAAGGGCGAATCCGGGCGTACTCCTGGAAGTGGGCCCACAGCGTGTCGGCTTCCGGTTGCGGCCAGGTCACGTCCTCGAGGGCGGCGATGCGTTCCTCGTAGGGCACGCCCGCGGCCTTGAGCGCCTGGAGGAGCTCGGTCCGGGCCACGTCCACCTGTCGCTGCAGCACGGGCCGGGGATCGTCGAGGATGGCCTCGACGCGGGTGAGTACGTCGAGGGCGTACGTCTCGGATGCACCATCGAGCGTGGCGAGGGCGTCGAGCAGGTAGAGCGAGAGGGAGTGATGGAGGCTGAAGTCGCGCTGGAGGGCGCCGTCGAGGGTCAACCGGTCGCCGTTCCGCCCGGCGACCCCTGCCGCCACCAGGTCCTCCAGCAGGTCGTCGGTGCGGGCATGGAGGCGGATCTTCTCGGCCGTGGTGGCGTGGCAGGCATCGATGAGCCGATGGAGCGCGTCGACTCCGGGGCGGGCGTCACCCTGCTCGTCGGCGGCCTTCTGCAGGACCGTGAGCAGGCGGCCGTGGTCCACCGTGAACCGGCTCTGCAGCGGTTCGGGCCGGCTCTCCACCAGGCGCCGGAAGGTGGTCTCGTCCCACGGCTTGTAGTTGTGGGACGGCGGCTGGGCCCGCACTACCCGGCGCTTCTTGCGCTCGTCGGCCATGGCGTCGATGCGGGCATTCTGGATGACGTGCGCGGGCGCCTGCACCACCACCCAGCCCCGGTCGTCGTACCCGGCCCGGCCCGCCCGGCCGGCGATCTGCCGGAACTCCCGGGCCTCCAGGATGCGGGTCTTTTCGCCGTCGAACTTGCACAGCTGGGTGAGCAGCACCGTGCGGATGGGGACGTTGATGCCGACGCCGAGCGTGTCGGTCCCGCAGATGACCTTGAGCAGCCCCTGCTGGGCCAGGCGCTCCACGAGCAGGCGGTAGCGGGGCAGCAGGCCGGCGTGGTGCAGGCCGACCCCGTGGAGCAGGTACCGTTTCATGGTGGGCCCGAACGGGCTGTGGAAGCGGAAGTCGCGCACGGCCTCGGCCAGGGCCCGCTTCTCCTCGCGGGAGCACCAGTCGGTGCTCATGAGCGCCTGGGCCGCCTCGGTCGCGTCCGCCTGGGTGAAGTGCACGACGTAGATCGGCGCCCGACCGGCGGCGACGAGGCCCTGGAGCGCCTCGTGGATCGGATCCATGCTCCAGGCGTACTCGAGCGGCACGGGCCGGTGGACGCCGTGGACCTCGGCCACCGGTCGATCGGTGCGACGCTCGAGATCCTCGCGGATGGTCGTCGTGTCGCCCAGGGTGGCGGACATGAGCAGGAAGGTGGCCTGCGGCAGCGTGAGGAGCGGCACCTGCCAGGCCCATCCCCGGTCCCGGTCGGCGTAGTAGTGGAACTCGTCCAAGACGACGCTGGCCACGGGTGCCCTCGCGCCCTCGCGGAGCGCGAGGTTGGCCAGGATCTCGGTGGTGCAGCACAGGATCGGGGCGTCCCGGTTCACCGCGCCGTCGCCGGTGAGCATGCCGACGTACTCGGCTCCGAAGATCTCGCAGAGGGCGAAGAACTTCTCGGAGACCAGGGCCTTGGTGGGCGCCGTGTACCAGGTGGGCCGGGCCTCCGCGAAGGTCTTGAAGTGGAGCGCGACCGCGACCAGCGACTTGCCCGACCCGGTGGGCGAGTCGAGCACGACGTGCTTCCCCGAGAAGATCTCGAGGACGGCGTCCTCCTGGTGGCGGAAGAGCGCGAGGCCCTGCTCGGCCACCCAGTCCAGGAACGCCCCAAGCATGGCGTCCGCATCCGGGAAACCCCTCTCGGGGATGCGGGTGTCGAGTCGGGGGAGGGGCATCGGGAGCCGGTGAGGCGCTACCTCAACTCCCCGAGGATCAGGTAGGCTGCGCCCGCGTTGGCGGCCCCGTCGTCCTCGAGCGGGGCGGCGAGCAGGATGTCGTCGGCACCGTCGCTGTCGGCGTCGGCGGAGGCGATCCAGGCGCCCACGCGATCGCCCTCGGTCTCGCACACGAACGTCCCGTCCGCGTCCCAGAGGTCCACCGTGCCGGACACCGGCCCGTAGACGAGGAACGCGGAGTCCGAGTCCGGGGCACCCACGAGGATGTCGGAGACCCCGTCGCCATCGATGTCGCCGGTGGCGACCGCCGAGCCGATGGACTCGAAGTCGCCATCGTTGGTGAGCTTCGCCAGGGCGCCCGACAGGTCGAGCGTGCCGGTGGCCGACCCGCGTGTGACGTAGACGGCGTTGGCACCCGGGGCACCCAGGACGACGTTCGGCGTGCCGTCCCCGTCGGTGTCCCCGAAGGCGACTGCCGCTCCTGCGTCGTCGTCGGTGTGCTCACCCACGAACTTGGCATCGGCCGAGGCGAGGTCCAGGGTGCCGGACACGGGGCCCCGGACCACGTAGAGGGCGCCCTTGGGCGCGTCCACCTCGCCCTCCGAGGGCGCGCCGACGAGCACGTCCGCGGCACCGTCTCCGTCGACGTCGCCGATGGCCGAGGCCCATCCCGCGAGGCTGCCCTCGACCTCGCCCTCGAGGCGGGCGTCGGCACCGGCGAGGGACTCGACGCCCGACGCGGGTCCACCGACCAGGTAGGCGATGCCGACGTAGGGAGCCCCCACCAGGACGTCGCCGACCCCGTCGCCCCCGGCGTCCCCGATCGACAGGGACGCCCCCGCCCAGTCGCCCGTCGCCTCGCCCACGAGCTTCGCATCGGCCGCCGACAAGCCGACCTCGCCGTCCGGGAGGCCATGGACGAGGTACACCGCGCCGGCCCCCGCCCCCTTGGCGCCCTCGAACGGCGCCCCGATCGCGAAGTCCGCCAGGTCGTCGCCGTCCAAGTCGCCCGCGGCGAGGGCCTGCCCCACCTTGTCGTCCCCGGTCTCGCCCGTGAGGTGGGCGTCCGAGGCGGCCAGGCTCAGGATCCCCGAGAGCGGCCCCCGCATGACGTACACGCCCCCCGCGTCCGACGTGTCGGTGTTGTGGTAGGGCGCGCCGATCACGTAGTCGGGCGTGCCGTCACCATCGATGTCCCCCGCCACCACCGTGGTGCCGGCCTGATCCCGGGCCTCCTCGCCGAGGAGCTTGGCATCGGCGTCCGCCAGGCCGATGTGCCCCATGAGCCGGCAGATCGCATCGACCTCGCCGTCGCAGTCGTTGTCGATCTCGTCATCGCAGATCTCGTCGGCATCGGGGTGGATGGCCGCGTCCTCGTCGTTGCAGTCGCCTCCGACCTGGGTGTGGAAGGCGCCCTCGGGTTTGCAGAGGCAGGCGGCCACCTTGGTGCCCCAGCCATCCTTGTCGAGGTCCTGGAGCCACTCCTCGCAGCCCTTGGCGTCCTCGTCGTTCAGGGTGCCGTCGCAGTCGGAGTCCACCTCGTCGCAGACCTCCGGCGCCTCGGGGTACACCGACGCGTCCTCGTCGTCGCAGTCGCCTCCGGCGACCGTCCATCCGTCCTGGTCGTCGTCGAAGGGGCCGGTGTCCACGTCGGTGTCGGTATCCACATCGGTGTCGGCGTCGGTGTCGGCGTCGGTGTCGGCGTCGGTGTCGGTCTCGGGACCCGTGTCGTCCGCCGCGTCGTCGCACCCGAGGAGGAGCAGGGCTCCCAGGAGGAGGGGATGGACGAGGTGGACGAGTCGAGCGCGCATGGGAGCCTCCGACGTACGGACGTTTCCCTTGTAGGGGAGGGAGCGGGACCCGGGCAACGAACCGGACCCGGATATTGCCTGGAGTTGACACCGGTCGTCTACCACCGGATCCACGACGCGGCGCGGCCCCCCGAGTGGGGGGCCGCAGCAGTTCGGGCAGAGGGAGGAGGACGGGGCGCGTCAGCGGCTACCGGCGGCGGTCGTGACGGCCCTCGTCACCGCCCCGGCGGCCCTCGTCGCCGCCTCCGCGGCCCTCGTCGCCGCCCCGGCGGCCTTCGTCGCCGCCTCCGCGGCCTTCCTCGCCGCCCCGGCGGCCCTCGTCGCCGCCCCGGCGGCCCTCGTCACCGCCCCGGCGGCCTTCGTCGCCGCCCCGGCGGCCTTCGTACCGGTCGTCGGGCCCATCCCGCCCCTCCCGGGCGCGGTCGTGGCGATCGTCCCAGGAATCCCTGCGGTCCCAGTCGTGGTCGCGGCGGTCGTCCCACCGGTCGTGCCGGACGTACCCGTGGGTGCGGTGGGGCGTCGCCCAGTTTCCCGGGACCCAGCGACCACCGTGGTAGTAGCCGTCGTACCAGGAGTAGCCGTACCGGTAGGACGGTCTCCAGTACCCGTCCACGTAGACGGTGCCGCTCCAGTAGCCCTGGACCCACACGTAGCCGGGGCGCACCCGGGCGGGCCGCCAGTAGCCGGGGTGCCAGTAGCCCCAGGAGTCGTACCAGCCCTCGATCCAGACCCAGCCGGGCCGATGGGGCGGCATGTACCAGGGTGACCACGGATCGACCACGACCGCGAAGCCCGGGGCGTGTACGGCGAAGTGCACGCCGGCGTCCGCGGCGGGGCTGCCGAGGGTGAGGCCGAGGAGGAGGGGGAGGAGGGAGAACGTCATGGTGACCTCCGAGTTCGTTCCGTGTTCGACCGCATGGACGCGCCTGCTCGCACGGCCATTCACGACCCCCACGGGCGGTCCGTCGTGGCCATGGCGGGGCGTCGGCCCCGGCCGCCTCGACTCCCCCTACCGGCCGATGAAGAGGCGGTCCGGATCGACCTCGTTGCGGAGGATCCCGAGCTCCTCCTCGGTGGGCGGGGGGGTCTGGGCGAGATCCGGAGCCACGAGGAGTGCGAACCCGGTCGCGGCCCGGACCTCGTCGAGGGTGACGCCAGGGTGGAGCGACTCCACCCGCATCCGGCACGTCTCCTCGTCGAATCCGAAAACCGCGAGCTGGGTGACGACCTTGTACGGCCCGGTGCCGGGGGGCAGCCCGGCGGCCTCGCGCGCCCCTCGACCGTGGAGGTACCCGGGGCTGGTCCGGAACGTGAGGTGCTCGACGAAGCGCCGTGGATCCTGGGGGGTGATGACGAGCGTCCGCCAGGCGTGGGAGGCCAGGTCGTTGGCGCCACCGCTGCCCGGGAAGCGGACCCGGGGCCGCTGGTAGTCGGTGCCGATCAGGGTGGAGTTGAGGTTGCCGTAGGGATCGATCTGGGCTCCACCCAGGAAGCAGTAATCCACCTGGCCGCGGGCCAGGGTGGACATCGTGTCGGCCATCGATCCCGTGGAGAGCCCCCGGTGCCAGGTCCGGGAGTCCCCCACGGAGATGGGCAGCGCATCCAGGACGGGGCCGACGCCACCCGCCTCGAACATGGCGATGAGACGCGGGGCGTGCGTCTTCTGGGCCAGCATGGTGGCTGCGCAGGGTCCACCCGTGCCGACCACCACGAGGCAGCCGTCCTCGAGGAAGCGCGCGGCCACCACCACCATCAGCTCCATGTCGTTCCAGGGCCGGGCCATCACTCCCTCCCCTCGCGATCGATGAGCAGCTCCAGGTGGCGGAGCTGGCGCAGGCGATCCAGGCCGCCCCTCAAGGCAAGGTACTCCTGGAAGTCCTTGGTTCCACGGATGTTGCGGTCCACGAAGGCCTCGAAGGCCTCGGGATCCCGCTCCACCTCCATCCACTCGGCCAGGTGGGCCTCGTCGCTGTAGTACTCGCCGGGCATGTTCCCGGGGAAGCACCCGAACGGCACCTCGATGACGGCGTCCACGAGGTACCAGGGCAGGAACGTGTGCTCGGGGTGTGCCCGGATCTCCCGGTTGTTGATGAGGCGCTCGCAGCTCACGACGACGTGCCTCGCCGCCGCAGCGGCCTCGAGATCCGCGACGGTGCTCCCCTCGATCTGGCAGTTCCCGTAGACATCGGCGCGGTGGACGTGGACGAGGGTCACGTCGGGGGAGAGCGCGGGCAGGGCCGCGTACCTCGCACCCGTGAACGGGCACCGGATCTCCCGGGCCGCGCTGTAACGGAAGGTGTCGGTGCCGAGCATGCTCCGGGAGGGCAGGAACGACACGCCCATCGCCGCGGCCCGGTACCGCCAGAGGAGGGCTGCGTTGGTCCACTCGCAGAACTCCACGGCCCCGCTCTCGCAGTAGCGCCGGGCAGCCGGCGAGAGGCCGCGCATCTCGAGCCCCACGATGTAGGCGACGTCGCAACGGTCGAAGCAGCGGCCGGCGGTCAGGATCTGGAAGTCGTGGGTGGCGGTGTGACCCGACAGGCCGAGGTGGCGGCGCCCCTGTCGCACGATCTCGTGCAGGAGGGCCGTGGGAATGCGGGTCTGGCCGAATCCTCCGACGGCGACGTAGGCACCGTCGGCCACGTACCGGGCGATGGCCTCCCGGACGGTGGTGACCTTGGGGATCAGGCCTCGGGACCGCCGGGCGTTGTGGGCGCGCAGGACGTCGGGGTCGGGATCGGTGAAGAGGCGGCCCTCGCCCTTGAGCAGCGCGTCGTCCATCGGGGGCTCCTTCGAAGGCGCGGCGATCCCGCGTCCACCGGAGGATAACCGTCCGGGGAACCGGAACCACCTGCCCCGGGAGCCGGGGCCGGCGGGGCTACTTCCGGGTGCGGACCGCCTGCCGGACCTGGACCGTGCCGCCGTTCGGGCCGGGCACGGAGCCGAGGATGTAGAGCAGGTGCTTCTCGGCGTCGATCCGAACGACCCGGATGTTCTGCACGGTGGTGCGGCGGGCGCCCATCTGGCCGCCCATGCGCTTGCCCTTGAAGACCATGCCGGGCGTGAGGCGCGTGCCGATGGAGCCGCCGTGGCGGAAGAACTCGTGCGTACCGTGCGAGCTTTCGAAGCCCTTGAAGTGGTAGCGCTTCATGACGCCCTGGAAGCCGCGGCCCTTGGAGGTACCGCTGACGTCCACGAGGTCGCCCTCGTGGAAGAGATCCGCCACGCGGACCTGCCCCCCCTTGGGGTAGAGCGGCAGCGACTCGGCCTCCAGCCGGATCTCGCATAGGAGGCGGGGGGGCGGGGAGACGCCGGCGGCGGCAAGGTGGCCGGTTTCGGGGCGGTTGACGCGGGAGGCCTTCTGCTCGCCGAAGCCCAGCTGGACGGCGGTGTAGCCATCGGGGCCGTCGGCCGTCTTGACCGTGACGACCGTGTTGGGCTCGGCCTCGATGACGGTGACCGGGAGGACGTCGCCCTCCTCGGCGAAGAGTTGGGTCATGCCGACCTTGCGGCCGACGATGCCGGGACGGGTGTTCATGGGACCTCGCATTGGACGGCACCCTCGGAGGAGGCCGTCGTACGGGTGGAAGGGCCCGGTCGCCTATCGGTTCGGACGAGGCCTGTCAACGGCGGGGACGGATCCCGCCTGCAGGCGCGACCGGGAGCCTAGAACGTGTACTTCAGCGTGCCCGTGGCCGAGGCGCCGAGGTCGAAGCCGACCGCGTAGATGACGTCGAGGTCCACGCCTACCGAGAAGTGGGACATCTTGGTGTAGTACTCGACCGTGGGGCCGGCCATCACCAGGGGGTGGGCGGTGGCGTGGTAGCCGGGATCGGAACCCTGGAAGTAGTCGGGGATGATCTCGGAGAGCCACTTGTCCTCGTGGATGAGGAGCGGGCTGTACAGCATCCCGCCGCCGAACCGTGCGCCGATGCCGAAGCGCCGGGTGGGGTAGCTGGAGTACTCCATCATGGCGGCCACGGAGTAGGTCCGCATGTCGCCCTCGGTGGCGGCGCAGGGACGGCCGCCGCTCGCGGCGCAGCCGCCAGCGTCCTCGGCGAGCTGGGTCTCGTAGTGGTCGCCGTTGTGGATGCCCTGGAAGAAGGCGACCTCCCAGGCCATCGAGGAGCGCTCGCGGTCGATGAAGTCCTGGCCGACCGCAAGCGCGATGGAGGTGCCCGGCCGGATGACCTTGGCGAACGCGCCGAGGTAGACCCAGCCGCCCACGTTGGTCTTGGCATAGAACCCCCGCGTGATCTCCTTGACCTCCATGGAGGAGTAGTCGACAGTCTTCCTGCGGGGGGCCGCCGGAGCCGAGGAGAGGTCGTCGTCCTGGGCGAACGCAGGGGCGGAGAAACCGAGCGCGACGAGGGCGAGGAGAGGGAGGAGACGACGCATGGACGGGAACTCCTCGGACGGAACGGCGTGTGTTCTAGCACGCCTGTTCTGGATCGGGGAGCCGGGGACCTCGGACGCGTCCCCGGCTGGAAGGATGGTCCGGGCTAGCCCGGCGAGAAGATGAACGGGTAGGAGACGATGACGATACCGCCACCCTTGGGCTCGGGGAACGCGAACCGCATGAAGCGGCCGTTGATGCAGGATTCCACCGCGGAGTTGCCCATCGTGGAGGATTTCGTGGAGGCCGAGGAGACGGTGCCGTCCTTGGAGATGACGAACTTGACCACGATCTTCCCGGCGAGCTGTGGGTCCTTGGTGAGCTCGCGCTGGTAGCAGTACCGAATCTGGTTGAGGTGACGCCGGACGACGGCATCGACCAGGGACTTGTCGAGGGCGCCGAGCACGATGGCCTCGCCGCCGATGGTCCCGATCTGGCCCTCGCCCTTGGCGCCGAAGTGGCCACCGCCGGTGCCGTAGCCCGCGGCGCCCGATCCGCGGCCCTTGGTGCCGAGGCCGCCGAGGCCCGACGCGGTACCGCCGCCACCCAGGCCGGAGCCGCGGCCACCCAGACCGCCCGCGCCGAACTGCGTGCCTTTGGCGCCGATGAGGCCACCGATGCCCTGCATGAGGTCCTGGTTGAGGCCGGCCTGGTTGAGCATGCTGTCGAGCTCGGAGCCGTCGCGGAGGGCGCCGAGTACACCGGCGTTCTCGGCGATCTGCTTGTCCATCTCGCGGTTCCGCATCTCGACCTTGTCGCCCTTGGCCTTGTCCATCTTGGCGTCTTTCTTGCCGACCTTGCCCTCTTCCTTCTTGGCCTTGGCGCCCTCGGCCGCGTCGGGGTTCTTGTCCTCCTCCTTCTGGGGTTCCTCGAGGAGGAGCTCCACGAAGCGGTCGGGCACCTCCATCACCTCGTTGTCGGGGGGAGGGGGCATCGTGAAGATGATGATGCCGAACATCAGCCCGATGAAGCCGATGAAGCCGCCGATGAGCAGGAACGGGTAGTCGAGGCGGGCACCCAGCTTCACGGCCGCCACGCGCCCGGGGTAGACCATGTGGGCGAAGAAGATGACGTGGCCGATGTCCACGACGAGGCGGGTGTCCTCGGTGATCGGGATCTGGTACAGCCCGTTGCCGACGGACTGGATCCGACCGCTCTCGATCAGCTCCTGGAAGGTGTGGCGCTCCTCGCCGACGTCGAGGAACCCGGCCCACTTGTCGGAGATGTTGCAGACATACTCCGCGCCGTTCCACTCGAAGAGCGGAAACTCCTCGTGCGGGAGGTCCTCGGGCGGGCAGTAGAAGTCGGCCCTGAGCTCCTCCACGCCCTCGGAAAAGGTAGGACCGGCGATCCAGGCCACCTTGGACCAGAACTCAGGCATCCAGGCGAGCGGCATCCCGAACCAACGCCAGCGGCAGCCGGTCCGGCTGCCGAGCGTGACGGGCTTGCCGCCACGGCCGAAGCGACGGTTCTCCATGATGACCTCGCCCCAGATCTCGGTCACCTCCAGGACCTTGGGCAGGCCGCGCGACGTGCTGGCATCGCCCACGCCGGAGCGCATGATGAACGCCATGACGTCCTCGGTGACGTCCTCGGCGACGCGCTCCGCGGGAAGGGCCTCGATGGGCTCGCCCTCGTGGGGGGCCGTGACCGGGAGCGCGGTGCCGGAGGCCGAACGGATGGAGACGACGACCTGGATGTCGCCCATCTCGATGCGGTCGCCGTCGGAGAGCGCGGCGTTGGATACGGCCTCTCCGTTGAGGCGCGTCCCGGTGACGGAGCCGAGGTCGAGGAGCTGGACCGAGCCGTCGTCGTTGAGGTTGACGATGGCGTGGAGGTCGGCGATGCCCTCGCCGTCGATGCGCAGCATCGCGGCGGTCCCCTTGCCGAGCGAGACGCTGTCGGCGTTGAACTCCTCCTGGGAGACGAGGGTACCGCCCTTGTAGACCGCGAACACAAGCACCAGGTCGCCGGTATTGTTGTCGGTCATGGCATGGTTTCCTTTCCGCCGGAACGGCGGGCGATGATCGGAGACGGGGGAAGGGGGCCTACTTGATCTCGTCGACGGAGGCTTCCATCTCGGAGTTGAAGTCGGGGCGCAGCTTGATGAGGGGGTTGAACGAGGCGCGCTTGCGGTCGAGCAGCAGGGCGCCCTGCGGCTTGACCAGCTCGCCGGCCACCTCCACGGCCTCGAAGTCGATCTCCGTCTTGGCCTTGTACATGATCTTCCTCCCGGCGGAGGCGGATTCGTCGTCGTCCTGGGCGAGGGCGGACGGCGACCAGAAGGCGGCGAGCACGGGAAGGAGGAGGAGATGACGTGCGTTCATGGCGATCTCACCTGGCGGGGAGGGGAGGGGGGAAGGAGAGGCGCATGCCGCGACGGGAGGTGGCCGCATTCTGCACGGCGGGGCTCCAAGAGACAACGCGCTGGGTGTAAGGTTCCCGCAAAAAGAGGTTCCAAGCGGGTCGGACTCCGGTGGCGAGAGGCACCGGTACGGACAACGGCGGCACGCGTGGGTTCCCGGGCCCCGGAGGCGTGGGGACGCGGAGACGGGACGTCGAGCGCGCGTGCGGCCATGGAGGACTAGGCGCCTCCCTCGACGGGGGGTGCGGTCTCGGGGGCCTCGGGCGCGGGCGCCGCCTCGG
>JBFYZZ010000304.1:0-11667 GCA_041309225.1 Deltaproteobacteria bacterium
GAGATCGTCGCAGCGCTGGCGGGCCTGGCCGAGCCGACGGCGCGGATCGGACGCACGCAGGCGGCCTTCCAGGACGTCCACGCCGCGAGCCATGCGCTCCAGGCGGCGGCGGGTCGCGGCGGCGAGGGCCTCGGCGAGGGCGTCCACGCCGTCGGACAGGCTCGCGCGATCGGGCACGACGAGTTCGGCCGCGTGGCTGGGGGTGGCCGCGCGTACGTCGGCGGCGAGGTCGGTGAGCGAGACGTCCACCTCGTGGCCCACGGCGCTCACCACGGGCACCGGGCAGGCCGCGACGGCGCGCACCAGGGCCTCGTCGTCGAAGGCCGCCAGGTCCTCGGCCGATCCGCCGCCCCGGCCCACGATGATCACGTCGGCCCGGCCGTGGCGCGCGAGCCGCCCCAGCGCGACCGCGACCTCGGCGGCGGCGCCCTCCCCCTGTACGCGGCAGGGCGCAAGGATCAGGGGCAGGCCGGGGAAGCGCTGGCCCGCCACCCGGAGGATGTCGTGGAGCGCCGCCCCGGTGGGGGAGGTGGCCACGCCCACGGCCCGTGGCAGGGCGGGGAGAGGACGCTTCCGGGCGGGGTCGAAGAGCCCCTCGGCCGCGAGCTTCCGCTTGAGTGCCTCGAGGCGGGCGGCGGCGTCCCCCGCGCCTGCCCGCGACAGGACCTGCACCACCAGGTTGTAGCGGCCCGAGGGGCCGTACACGTCGAGGTTGCCGGTGGCTGCGACGCGCTCGCCCACCTGGGGGCGCCAGGAGAGGAGCCGGTTCACGCGGGCGAACATGACCGCGTTGAGCACCGCCTCGTCGTCCTTCATTTCCAGGTACCAGTGGCCCGAGCGGTGGGCGGTGAACCGCGAGATCTCCCCTTCGACGCGGATCAGCGAAAATCCGTCCTGCAGGAGGTCGCGGATGGCCCGGGTGAGGGTGCCGACGGTGTAGCGGGGGATCTCCAAGGGGGGCTCCGTCCCCGGAACGTGCCCCGGTCGCTCCGGGGCGTCCAGCATCGGGTCGGCAGCCGGCGGGGCATGGGCGGCCGGGGAGGCGCGGCATAGGAAGGCGAGCCGCCCGTCCGGGCGTCCCTCTCGCCGCCGGAGTCCCGATGTCCACCGCGCTCTCCCCCTGGGGCGACCGGTTCGTCGCCCGCAAGGCCTTCTTCAAGTTCCTCGGCGCCGCGTTCCGCATCTACGGTCCGGAGGGCAACCTCCGCTGCTACGTCAAGCAGAAGGCGTTCCGCCTCCGCGAGCAGATCACGGTCTACACCGACGAGAGCCAGCGGCAGGCCCTGCTCGGGATCCGGGCCAGGCAGATGCTGGACGTCTCTGCCACCTACGACGTCACCGACCTCGCCACCGGCGAGACGGTCGGTGCCCTCAAGCGCAGGGGCCTCCGGTCCATCCTCCGCGACCACTGGCTCATCCTGGGGCCCGACGACGCCGAGATCGGCACCATCCAGGAGGACACCGGTCTCCTCGCGCTGGTCCGTCGCTTCCTCACGAACCTGATCCCCCAGACCTTCGTCGTGACCCTCCACGGCCAACCGGCCGGGCGGATCCGGCAGCGGTTCAACCCCTTCCTCCTCACCTACGACGTGGATTTCTCGGCGTCCCAGGGCGCGTTCGACCCCCGCCTGGGCGTGGCCGCGGCGGTGCTCCTGCTCGCGGTGGAGGGGCGACAGGACTGACGTTCACAGCGCCCCGAACAGCGGGAGCTGCGCGGGCGGCCCGGCCGGCCGGCCCCTCACCGTGAGCCACGCCGCACAGCGCACGACCCGAATCCGGAGCGCCTCGAGGTCCCCCGTGCCGCGGAGCGTACCCTCGCGGCGGGCCCGGAGGATGCGGCGCACGCCCACGGGGCCCAGGCCCGGCACGCGCAACAGGTCGCGGGGCTCGGCGGTGGCGACGTCCACCGGGAAGCACTCGGGGTGGGCGCGGGCCCAGGCCTCCTTGGGGTCCACCTCCCCGGGGAGGGAGCCATCGGCCGCGAACGGGATCTCAGCGGCCTCGAACCCGTACTCCCGGAGGAGGGTGTCGGCCTCGTAGAGGCGGCGCTGGCGGAGTGTGGCGGTGGGTGGCGCCCCCTCGAGCGGGGTGCCCGGCACGGGCTCGAAGCGCGAGTAGTAAGCCCGGCGCAGCGAGAACCGGCGGTAGAGCGTGAAGGTGGTGGAGAGGAGTTCGCGGTCGGTCTCGCCGGCGGGTCCGACCACGTACTGGGTCGTCCACCCGGAGCCCGGCAGGCCCCCGCGGTCGGCGAGGCGGGCGAGGTCGTCGAGGTGGCCGCGCACGAGCCCGGGCCCCGACTTGGCGGGGGCCAGGGCGAAGCGGTGCTCCGCGGTGGGGGCCTCGAGGTTGAACGAAAGGCGCGAGGCCAGACGCGAGGCCTCGTCGAGTTGGGCCCGCTCGGCGCCCGGCAGGACCTTGAGGTGGACGTAGCCGCGGAAGCCGTGGCGGGTGCGGAGGATGGCGGTGGCGTCGAGCATCCGGGACATGGCGACGACGGGATCGGGCTCCATGCCGGACGACAGGAACAGCCCCTCCACCAGGCCCCGGCGCCGCATGGCGTCGAAGGCCGCGGCCAGCTCGTGGGGCTCGAGCGAGGTGCGGGGCAGGTCGCGGCTCGCACGGAAGGCGCAGAAGGCGCAGCCCCGGCTGCACCGGTTGGACATCATCACCTTGAGCAGCGGAACCGACCGGCCGCCCGCCGCCGTGGCCCAGTAGACGGGGCCCGCCTGGACCGGCTCGGGGCCGCCCCGGTAGAGCGGGCCCAGGCACTCGAACCGCGCCCCGGCCCCGAGGAGATCGAGGCGCTGCTCGAGGTCCGGGGCGGCATGGACGGCGGGGGCGGATGGCACATCCGTTCAATAGCACGAACCCCGCCCACCCGACACCCCCCGGCGGCCCGGCGCCCGCTACACGTGGAACTCCATCTGGTTCCGGAGGACGGCCAGGAGGTGCTCGCGGGAGAGCGCACCCACCATGCGACCGCCCTCCAGCACGGGCATCTGGCTCACGCCCGCCTCGTCCATCGTGCGCAGGGCCGTGAAGACGTCGGTGTCGGGGCCCACCGTGACGAGGTCGGCGGTCTTGACCATGGCCCCCTGGGCGGAGGTGACGGCCCAGTCCTCGCGGGGGACCTCCCGGATCTGGTGGAGCGTGATCATGCCCATGAGTTCGCCGTCGCGGGCCACCATGAAGCAGCGCTGGCCCTGGCGGAGCACGCCGTCCTCCACCACCTCCTGGAGCGACACCCAGGGGGGCACGGTCGTGCAGGAGGGGCTCATCACGTCGGCCACGCGGATGCGGCGCAGCACCTGGGCGGCCACGGTCTGGACGGCGCTGGAGCGGGCGGCGGAGAGGAGGAACCAGCCGATGAACGCGAGCCACAGGCCCCCGAACAGGTTGCCACCGAAGAGCGCGGTCAGCACGCCGAAGGCCATGAAGCCGTAGGCCACGAGCGATCCCACGCCCGCGGCGATCGTGGTGGCGCGGGCGAGATCCTGCTTCCAGGACCAGAGCGCCGCGCGGAGCACCCGGCCGCCGTCGAGCGGGAAGCCGGGGATCAGGTTGAAGGCGAAGAGCGAGAGGTTGATCACCCCCAGCCAGCGCGCCGTCTCGCCGACCAGGGTGTCGTGCCCGAGGCCGAGACCGGCGGCCAGGAAGAGGAGGCCGAGCACCAGGCTCACGGCGGGGCCGGCGACGGCGATGAGAAATTCGTCGCGGGGCCGGGTCGGCTCGCCGGACAGGGCGGCGACCCCCCCGAAGATGAAGAGCGTGATCGACTTCACCGGCACGCCGAGGCGGATGGCCGTGAGGCTGTGCCCGAACTCGTGGAGGATGATCGAGAGGAAGAAGATCACGCTCGTGCCCAGGCCCAGCACCCAGTAGTGGACGGGCGACCAGCCGGGGTGGGTCCCGGCGAAGCGCTGGGACAGTGACAGGGTGACGAGCAGGAACACGATGAGCCAGGTGCCGTCGGCCCCGACGTCGATCCCGGCCCAGCGGCCCATGGGGATGAGGGGCCCCTGGCGGGGCTTAGTGCGCGCGACGGTCCCGGTGGCCATGCGGTCCTCCTTCCCCGGCGGCGGGGCCGGGGCTGCCCCCCAGGCTAAGCACGGACCGGCGGATCGTCGCGGGGGGAGGCGCGCCGGAGGAGGAGCGCGAGGTGCGGGGGCGTGAACGCCAGTGCCCAGGCCACGAGGTCGGGTCGCCCCCGGCCGTGGAGCGCGAGGAGCCCGAGGAAGAAGAGCCCCGGCGGCACGCGGGCGAGGGCCTGCCCGACCGGGAGCCGCGGGCCGGGCCGGCCGGCGCGCACGGCGAGCGGGATGGCGACGGCCCAGGCGACGGCGGCCGCAGGCGTGCCCGGCAGCGGGACCGAGACCCACCCGAGGAGGCCCCACCACACGGCGATCAGGCCGGCGTGGACGCATAGGGGTACCGCGACCGGGAGGAGGAGGAGCCGGGCGGGGCCCCACGCCTCGGCCCGGTCCAGGAGGGCGGAGACCAGCGCCCCGAACAGGCCCCACCCGAGGACGGCCACCGGCGGCACGCCGAAGAGGCCCGGCTCGCGCCATGCCCACAGGCCGGCGGCCACCGACACCGGCTCGATCAGGGCGGCGTCGGCGGCCACGAGCAGGCCCACGACGAGCGGGGCCGCGCGAGCGCCCGGGTGAAGCGCGCGGAGGAGGGCGCGATCCGACAGGACCACCGCCGGCCAGATGCACAGGACGGTGACCGGGACCCGGTCGACGAAGAGGCCCCAGGAGGGATCGTAGGCGTAGAAGGCGTAGAAGCGGATGCAGGTGTCCTCGGCGATCCAGGCGGCCGCCGCCACGGCGAGCGCCTGGAGTGCGAGGCGGCCGGGCCGTGGATCGCGGGCGAGCGAGATGCCCAGCCACAGGGCCACGATCCCCAGGCAGACGACCTGGAGCACGATCACGGCCAGGGCCTCCCGGACGAGAGCGGGAGCCGGAGCGCCTCCCATGCGTGGTAGACCACGAACAGGCCCGCGCCGGCCCAGGTGATCGCCACGCAGTCGAGGCCCCGCACGCCCCGGCGGGACACCCGCAGGAACCACGCCGCCTGGAGCGGGGGGGCCAGGCCCATCACCGCGATCCGCCAGGGGAGGAGCCCGGCGGCGAACGCACCGAGGGCGAGCACCGTGGCGAGGGCCAGCAGGCCCAGCACCGCGCGTCCCGCCGCCCGGGGCCCGTGGACCACCGGCAGGGTGGGGATCCCCCGGCCCACGTCGCCGGGCACGTCGCGCAGGTCGTAGATCACCTCGTACGACAGTTCGAAGGCGAGGAAGAACAGGAGGGCGGCCGCCACCCCCACCGGGGGCACGTCGGGGAGGAGCAGGGCGCCGGCGCCGAGGAGGGACGCAAGGGGATACCCGAACACCGTGATGCCCATCCCCGCGGCCGAGGCGAGGTTCTTCCAACCGTACAGGTGCTTGATCCGGCGGCGGCCGGGCAGGAGCGGCCAGTTGTAGGCCAGGCCCAGCGCGTGGCCGGCGACCCGCCACGGGGTGAGCGCGGGCGCCACGAGGTGGACGGCCACCAGCGAGCCGCCGAGCACAGCCAGCCCGGCGGCCACGAGCGCGCGTCGGTGGCGGGCGGCCACCTCCGCCGCGAGCACGGCGTTGGCGCGGTCCTCCGGGACGTCCACCGTGCGGTTGAGGAGGTTGACCAGGAACCAGTCGAGCGCCGCCACCCCCGCGGCGAGCAGGGGCCAGCGCCCCGTGAAAGCCCAGCCGAACGTGAGGCAGGCAGCCGTGGCGATGGCCACGATGTGCAGGCGGCCGAGCGAGGCGGCGAGGAGCGGCAGGCGCGGGGGCACGCGACCTCCTAACGGGGCCGACCACCCCCCGTTTTGGACAGCGCAATGGCCAACCCCCCCCGCGTTGAGACGGATCTGTCTCACTGGAGGGGGGGGTCGTCTCGATGTCATCCGCAATCCGGGGCGAGGTTCCGGGCGTCCTTGACATTGCTCAACGATTGAGCAAAAATACTCAACGAGTGAATCATCTAGTCGAGGATCCCTGTGACCCATACCTTCCAGCGCACCGTCGTCCGCGAGATCCTGGAGGCCTCCACGCGCCCGCCCCACCTGCTGCAGGTCGTGACGGGCCCGCGCCAGGTGGGGAAGACCACGGCCGCGCTCCAAGTGGCGGAGCGGTGGGACGGGCCGGTACGGTACGCCGCCGCCGACCAGTTCCTCCCCCCCGACCCGGCGTGGGTGCGCTCCACCTGGGACCTCGCCCGGGCCGACGCCCGGCGGGCGGGCAGGGTCGCCCTCCTGGTGCTCGACGAGGTCCAGAAGGTCCGGTCCTGGAGCGAGGCGGTCAAGGCCGAGTGTGACGAGGACCGGAGGACGGACGCCGCGGTCCGCGTGGTCCTGCTCGGCTCCTCAGCCCTCCTCCTCGCACGCGGCACCAGCGAGAGCCTCGCCGGCCGGTTCCGGCTCCACCGCTGCCTCCACTGGACCTTCGGGGAGTGCCGCCAGGCGTTCGGGTGGGATCTCGACGAGTGGCTCTGGAAGGGCGGATACCCGGGCACCGCCCCGTTCGGGGGGGACGACGAGGCCCGCAGGGCGTACGTCCGCGACGCACTCGTCGAGACGGTGCTGGCCCGGGACGTCCTCTCGCTCGAGGCCGTCGCCCGCCCGGCCCTGCTCCGGCAGGTCTTCGCGCTCGCGTGCCGCTACCCGGCCCAGATCCTCTCCTACAACAAGATGCTCGGCCAGTTGACCGACGCCGGCAACACCACCACCCTCGCCCACTACCTCGACCTCCTGCAGCGGGCGTTCCTGGTCTCCGGGCTCCCGCCCCACACCACGGGCGCCGTCCGGCGGCGGGGGGGCAGCCCCAAGCTCGTGCTCTGGAACAACGCCCTGGTCACCGCCTTCGACCCCAGGGACTTCCAGGCCTGCCGGGCCGATGCCGCCACCTGGGGCCGCCTCGTCGAGAACGCCGTGGGCGCGCACCTCTTGAACCACCTGCAGGGCCGCGCGGTGGAGGTCGGCTGGTGGCGGGACCGGAACCTGGAGGTCGACTTCGTCCTGGCGGCCGGCCCCGTGGTGCGCCCCGTGGAGGTGAAGAGCGGCCGGCCGGGATCGCTGCCGGGCCTGCGGGCTTTTACGGCCCGCCACCCCGCGGCCCGTCCGATCCTGGTCGGCCAGGGCGGGATCCCGCTGGAGGAGTTCTTCCTCGCGGATCCCGCGGACCTGCTGGCGTGACGGCCGGCGTGATGCGCCCGCGCCGTCCGGCGGGTCACCGACCCCCACGCCATGGAGACACGGAGGGGGGGTTGCCGCCGGCCACCCTCAGCGCGCGGCGATCCGCGCCTTGACCCGATCCGCTGCGTCGCGGAGCAGGCTGTAGGTCACCGGCGTGATGAGGAGGGTGACGGCCAGCGACAGCGCCTGCCCGAACACGATGACCTTGGCCATGGAGGCCCGGTTGGCCGCGCCCGGGCCCTGGCCGAGGGCGATGGGCAGCATGCCCGCGATGAGGGTCACGGTGGTCATGAGGATGGGCCGCAGCCGCTGGTGGTTGGCGGTGAGGATGGCCTGCAGGCGGGGCATGCCCTCCGCCTCCAACTGGAGCGTGCGGTCCACCTGGAGGATGCCGTTCTTCTTGACCACCCCGGCCAGCAGGAAGAGCCCGAAGATGCTGTAGACGTTGAGGTTGTCGCCCAGCGCGAGCAGCGACACCAGGGCGAAGGGCATGGCCAGCGGGAGGGCCATCAGGATCGGTACGGGCAGGAGCAGGCTCTCGAACTGGGCCGCGAGGATCATGTACATGAACAGGAGCGAGAGCGCGAAGGCCAGGGCGAAGTTGCCGTACGCGTCGGCGAACGCCTTGGATCGGCCCGTGAGCTGGGCGTCGACCGTGGGAGGCGGATCGAGCGCCTCGAAGGTGGAACGCATGGCGTCGAGCGCGGCACCGAGGTCGAGCCCCACGAGGTTGGCGTAGACCGTGACCTGGCGGAGGCGGTCGATCCGGTCAATCTGGACCGGGCCGAGCCCCTGCTCGAGGGTGGCCACGGCCGAGAGCGGCACGGTACCACCGGCCGAGGGGATCCGGAGGACGGTGCCCGCGGCGTCGTTGAGGCGCAGTTGGGTGCCCGACGCGGCGGGAATCCGGATCGAGCGCAGGAGGGAGGGTTCGTCCCGGAAGGGCCGATCGAGGCGGAGCCAGACGTCCATGACCTCGTCGCCCTCGCGGTAGCGGGTGGCGATCGACCCGCCCACCAGCGTGGCCAGGGCCGTGCCCACGTCGGAGGCCCGGGCGCCGAGGTCGGCCGCACGGCGGCGATCGATACGCACGCGCACCTCGGGCCGGCGCACGGCCGCGGAGGAGTCCACGTCCACGAGGCCGGGGATGGCCCGCACCGTCTCCATGTAGCGGGGGAGGAACGCATCGAGATCGTCAGGGTCGAAGGTACGGATCGTGAGGTTGACCTCGCCACCCCGCCCGCCGCCGCCCCGGTTGCCCACGAACTGGACCGAGGTGCGGGAGTTCGCGTACGGCGCGAGCATGCGGCGGGCCATGCGCATGATCTCGAACTGGGAGAGGTCGCGTGCCTCCAGGTCGGTCAGCTGGACCAGGATCGTCCCGGCGGCGCGGTTGCCGCCCTCGCCCAGGGTGGTGAGCAGCCCGCGCACCTCGGGGAGCTCGCGCAGCCGGTCTTCCAGTTCGCCGAAGAGCGCCTCGGTGCCCGCGAGCGACGTTCCCTCGGGGGCCTCGGCGACCACGAGGAACTCGCTGCGATCGTCGTTGGGCATGAAGTCCTTGCCCACCGCCAGGTAGAGGGGCACGCTGGAGGCGGCGAGGAGGAGGGCGCCCGCGGCCACGGGACCCCGGCGGGCGAGCGCCCATGCGAGCATTCGGTGGTAGGCGGCGTCCACCGCGCGGTAGACGCGGCCGGGGGTGTGCTCGCCGAACCCCGAGGTCCCGGCGGCGAGCGCGGTGAACGGTGGCGTGAGCACCATGGCCACCAGCAGGGAGACCAGGACCGCGGCCGTGAGGGTGATGCCGAAGGAGAAGAAGAAGCGCCCGATCCGGCCCTCGAGGAACGCGGTGGGCAGGAAGATGACGGCCAGCGAGAAGGTGGTGGCCGTGACCGCGAGGCTCACCTCGGAGGTGCCGTCGATGGCGGCGCGCACCGCGGACTTCCCGAAGGTGCGCGCGTGGCGGAGGATGTTCTCCAGGACCACGATGGCGTCGTCGATGACGATGCCCGTGGCCACCGTGAGCGCGAGCAGCGTCATGTTGTTGAGCGTGAAGCCCGCCCAGCGCATGATCGTAAACGTGGCCACCAGCGAGGTGGGGATGGACAGGGCCGCCACCACCGTGGTGCGCCAGGATCGCAGGAAGAGCATGACGGACAGGGCGGTGAAGAGCGCGCCGAGCAGCAGGTGGTGCTCCACGGCCTCGACCGACCGCCGGATGAAGTCCGACTGGTCGCGCACCACGTCCACCCGCACGCCGGCGGGCAGCGCCTGTCGGAGCCGGTCCACGCGCGCGCGGATCCCGTCCACGACGGCCACGGTGTTGGCGCCGGACTGCTTGCGGACCGAGACGGTGACGGCGCGCGCACCCTCGTACCGGGCCAGCGTGTCGGGATCCTCGATCCCGTCCACCACGCGGGCCACGTCGCGGAGCACCACCGGCACCCCGCCCCGCACGGAGACGAAGAGGTCGCCGAAATCCTGGACCCGCTCCACCCGACCCAGGGTGCGCAGGAAGGCCTCGCGATCGCCCATGTCCACGCGACCGCCGGCCGTCTCGGCATTCTCCGAGGCGAGCGCGCGGGCGACCTCGGTGACCGGAAGGTCCAGGGCCGCGAGGCGGTCCGCGTCGAGGCGCACCTCCACGGCCCGCGTCTCGCCACCCACCACGTCCACGGCGCCCACGCCGGGCAGGGTCTCGATGGCCTCCTTGATCGTGCGCCGGGCCAGGTCGGTGAGCGTCCGCATGGGCAGGCCGCCCGAGACCGTGAGGTTGAGGATCGGGAAGTCGTCGGAGTCGAACCGGGTGATGATCGGGGCTTCGCACCCCTCGGGCAGCCGGCCCACCACGGCCGCCACCTTGTCGCGCACGTCCTGGGCGGCCTCCGCCGCGTCACGTTCGAGCACGAACGTGACCACCACCCGGGAACGGCCCTCGTAGGAGGTGGATCTCAGCTCGTCGATCCCCTCGATGGTGTTGATGGCCTCCTCGATCGGCCGCGTCACGCCGGCCTCGATCTCCTCGGGCCCCGCGCCCCGGAGGACCGTGGACACCGAGACGATGGGCAGGTCGGTATCGGGCATGAGGTCCACGCCCAGGCCCCGGAAGGAGAGCCACCCCAGGGTGACGAGCAGAGCCGCCACCATGAAGGCGGCCACCGGCCGCCGGACGAAGACCTCGACGATCCGGCTCACGGCCCGCCGCCGGCAGGCGCGCCGCCCGGGAATCCAGCGGCCGCCTCCTCCACGACGGCGACCCCGTCGGTCAGGCGGGCGGCGCCCCGAACGGCCACCCGTGCGCCGGGTGCGATCCCGGTCACCACGAGGCGGTCGTCCTCGGACGCCACCACCTCGACGGCCCGTTCGACCGCCATGCCGTCCATCACCTCGAACACCCTCGAGAAGCCCGATGAGGTGAGCACCGCGCGGGCGGGGACGACGACCGTGCCGGGCAGTTCGCCCATCTGCAGGCGCACGCGCGCGAACGCGCCGGCCTTGAGGCGGCCGTCGGGGTTGGGCACGTCGGCCTCGACCGGGAACGTGCGCGAGGACTCCGACACGGCGGGGCCGATCCGGTCCACCGCAACCTCGACGGGATCGGCCCCCTCCACCACCACCGAGGCCGAGGTGCCCACCCCGACCCGGCCGGCCCAGGCCTCGGGCACGTCGGCCCGCAGGCGCAGGGGATCGACCTGGACCACCTGGAAGATGGGGCTCCCCGCGCGGACCCAGTCGCCCACGCTCACGTTGCGGGCGGCCACGGCCCCGGCCCACGGGGCGCGGATCACCGTGCGGGCGAGGCGCGCCTCGGCCTGGGCGACCGAGGTCCGGGTCGCCTCGGCCCGGGAGCGCGCCACGTCGAGGTCGGCGGGGGTGGCCATGGCCGAGGCGAGCAGTTGCTCGGTGCGGGCCAGCTCCCGCTCTGCCTCGGCGCGATCCACCTCGGCCCGGGCGAGCGCGAGGCGCCAGTCCTCGTCGAGCACCGCGGCGAGGGGATCCCCGCGCAGGACGCGGGCCCCGAGGTCCACGTGGACCGCGACCACCCGGCCGTCGAGGTCGGAGGCAATGTCGGCCGACTCGAGGGGGGCGAGGGTGGCCGGGACCTCGAGGATGTCGGCCCAGGCCACCGCCTCGGCCGGGACCACGCCGACCGGGAGCGGCGCCGCACCATCGCCGGAGCGGGACGGGGCCCCGCCGCAGGCGGCGAGGGCGAGGACGACGAGGATCGCGGAGGATCTCACGGCGGTGCTCCGGGCGGCGGCAGGCCCAGCGCCTGCCAGGCGGCCAGCGTGGCGAGGTCCCGATCGAGCCGGGCCCGGATCGCCTCTGCGCCGGACCGCGCGAGCGCGGCCCCGGCATCGGACACCTCGATGGCGGTGGCCCGTCCCGCGATCAGCAGGACCCGGACGCCCGCCAGGTTCTCGCGCGCGGCGGCCTCGG
>JBFYZZ010000305.1:0-6291 GCA_041309225.1 Deltaproteobacteria bacterium
CCGAGGCCCGAAAGCGTGTTGGCACCGCTGCCGCCCGCGTGGATCTCGGCGTCGGGCGTGCCGTGGCGCGCGAGCGCGGCTTCCCAGGTGTCGTGATCGACCCGGTGCATGATCCCGCGCGGCCGGCCCAGGTCCGCGAGGGAGGCGTCGTCCACGAGCACGAGCGTGTCCACCATCGCGTTGCAGAGACCGGTGACGTCGTGGAGAGGGGACGGCACGCGCACCTCGTGGGCAGACGGCCGCGGTCGTGCTCCCGGGTGGGGTGCGGCCGGCGGGGGGGAGGGAGCCCCTCAGGGCTGGACGACCCCCGCCTGCACGACCGTGGCCTGGAACGTCACGTTCTTGGGCGTGGAGTTGTAGATGCTGGTGGTCTCCCAGGCCCGGACCGAGCCCCCCACCACCACGGTGCCGCCGTCGGCGGAGGTGGCGATCATGGGGGCCTCCAGCCCGTAGAGCAGGTCGGGGCTGTCGGTCTGGCCCTGCTGGGAGAGGAGCGTGGCGAGGGTCCAACCGTCGCCCGTGCGGACCGCGTAGCGGATCTGGCCCGCCAGCGAGTTGGCCCGGGCCTTGTCGTCGTACCAGAGGGCGGTGTCGCTGAACACGACGTGGGGCCGGTCCGTGGCGTCGAGCACGAGGTTGGGGTTGACCCCCGTGAACGCCGTGCCGCGCTCGCCCTGGTAGGTGTCCGCCTCGGTGGCCACGGACTCGGAGCACCAGGCCTGGGTGCTCTGCCGGATGGAATAGAGCCTCAGCTCCGTGCGCAGGGTCGCGCCGGTCCGGGCGCGTTCGAGCCAGGTGGCCGCGAGGATGGGCAGCCCCTCCGAGGTGACGGCGAGGGTGGCGTCGAGGGCGTACATGTCGTCGGGGTCGTTCCAGATGGACGGCTCGACGAGGGTCTCCGTCCAGAGCCCGCCGGGGGGGAGGTACCCGTAGTAGATGCCGAGGTCGCAGGGATCGCACGGGATCTCGGTGGTGGTGTAGGCGGCGTGCAGGCCGCCGTTCGGGTCCGCGCGGTAGGTCACGAAGTCGGTCGCGGGGGCGGCGTCGAACCCCTCGAAGGTCCAGGAGGCGCCGGGGGCGGGTGCGCGGATTCCGTGCACGACCTTGGGCGTCACGCCCAGGGTGGCCCGGGCGACGAGGTGCATGTTGCCCTCGGCGTCGGTCCAGGCCTCCGTGGCGGCGAGGGTGGTGGGCGGGCCGCCGATGCCCGCGGACGGGTTGAGCTCGGTGGGCTCGGGCCAGGTGCCGTCGCCGCCGCGCACCTGCTCGAGGAAGCCGTCGGGGGCGTCGAGCCGGATGACCACGGGCGTGCAGTCCGTGTCGAAGAAGAGCGCTGCGTCCTCCAACGGCCCCGCCTCCTCCGCCACCATCTCCGGCACCGGCTTGGCCTGGGAGGCGTCCACGTACATCAGCGGGGCCGGGCGCTCGGAGGGATCGCGGACCAGGACGCCCACCGTGCCGCAGGCGCCGCGGGCGAGCAGGTGCTTCGCCTCGAATGGGAAGGGACTCTCCTCGTCCACGGTGACGATGCTGGCCCAGCCGGTGGACTCGAAGGCCACACCGGGCGCGCCGGCCGGGGTGACGGTAGCCGTGCCGGACGCGCCGTGCACGGGCAGGCAGGGGCCCAGGTCGGGACTGGTGTCCTGGGTGTCCTCGGTCCCGGTGTCGTCCGGGTAGCAGCCGGCGAGCACGAAGAGGGCCGTGCACAGGGCGGAGAGCATGGGGCGGGTCATGGGCCGTACCTCCATCGGGATGCACTTCGTAGCATGGCAGGGGCCAGGATGGATCGCTGCAGGGACCCGACATCTATCCGGAGACGGGGCCCGGGGAGGGGATTAGAGCGTCCGAGATGCGCTCCCCGTTCCGGATCGCGCTCGTGGGCCTCCCCCTCGCCGGCTGCGGGAACGGGGGCCCCTCCGACGATGCCGACGGCGACGGGTGGACCGTCGACGGCGGCGACTGCGACGACACCGATCCGACTGCGTACCCCGCGGCCCCCGAGGTTCCCGCCGACGGCATCGACCAGGACTGCAGCGGGGGCGACGCCTGCTACCAGGACGCCGATCGGGACGGTTTCGGTTCCCCGGTGGTGATCCCCTCGGGGGATCTCGCGTGCACCGTCACCGGGGAGTCCGAGATCTCCACCGACTGCGCCGACGGGGATCCTTCGCGCCACCCCGGCGCGGACGAGGTCCCCGCCGACGGCATCGACCAGGACTGCGACGGAGGCGACACCTGCTGGCTGGACGGCGACGGGGACGGTTGGGGCGCCGAGGGCGAGGTCCGCTCGGCGGACGGAGACTGCGACGATCCCGGCGAGGCGCCCGAGGCCGGCGACTGCGACGACGCGGACCCCGGCGTGCATCCCGGCGCCGACGAGGTCTGCGACGACGGCCTGGACAACGACTGCGACGGGTCCGCGGGGCCGTGCGGCCTCGGGGGTGACGAGGACCTCGCGCTCGCGACCGCCAGGCTCGTGGGCGAGCGGGCGTGGGGCTTCGCGGGACGCGCGCTGGCAGCGGGCGACCTGGACGGCGACGGCGCCGACGACGTCGTCGTGGGCGCGCCCTTCGCCGATCGGGTCCACGCCGTGCTCGGACCCGTGGCGGGGACGCGCTCCCTCGCCTGGGCCGACGCGACCCTGCAGGGGGCCACCGATGGCCTGGGGTTCGCGGTCGGAGCCTGCGACCTCGACGGCGACGGGCTGGCGGACCTGCTGGCGGGGGCGCCCGAGGACGCCACGGGTGGGACGGAGGCCGGCGCGGTCCTGCTCGTGTACGGGCCCGTCGAGGGGGCGGTCGAGCCAGGTCGGGCCGACGCCACGCTCCTGGGCGTGGCCGAGGGCGACGGCGCGGGCGCCTCGCTCGCGGTCGGGGACACCGACGGAGACGGGGCCCTCGACGTCCTCGCCGGGGGGCCGGGCGCCGGAGCGGGCGGTGAGCGTGCGGGTGCCGTATGGCTCGTCCGCGGGCCCGTCCGGGGCCTCGTCGACCTGGCCGCGGCCGACGCCACGCTGGTCGGCGAGACGGACGAGGATCGCGCCGGATGGGCCGTCGCCTGCGGGGACCTGGACGGTGACGGGCTCGACGACGTCCTCGTCGGTGCGCCCGCCGAGGCGACCACCAGCGGGTCCGCGGGCATCGCCTACGTCGTCCCGGGGCCCGTGCGGGGGACGCTCGATCTCTCGCTCGCCGGCGCGGCGCTCGCGGGCGAGGAGGGCGACGACGCCGCCGGGACCTCGGTCGCGGCGGCCGACGTCGACGGAGACGGGCGCGACGACGTCCTCGTCGGCGCGCCCGGGGCGTACGTCGGATCGGCCGGCGCGGGGGCGGCCTACCTCGTGCTCGGGCCCGTGGAGGGAGAGACGAGCCTCTCGGGGGCGGACGCCACGTTTCTCGGTCTGGAGGACGGCGACGCCACCGGGACCTCCGTGGCCGCCCTCGGCGCCTCGGGCAGCGGGCCGCTCGACGTCCTGGTCGGGGCGCCCGGGCACGGCGCGGGCGGGCCCCATGCGGGCGCGGTCTTCCTCGTCCGTGCGCCCTTCTCAGGCCGGGTGGATCTCGCGCGGGCCGACGCCACCTGTCTGGGGGAGGACCAGGCCGACCAGGCCGGCACCGCGATCGCCTCCGGGGACGTGGACGGTGACGGGCTCGCCGACGTGCTCATCGGCGCCCCGGGAGAGAACGCCGGCGGCCCCTACGCCGGCGCGGCGTACGTCCTCCGGGAGGGCGGCCGGTAGCGGGGCCACCGGCGGGAACGGTCGGCCTCCCGTGGATACCGGCCATCGGCTACACTCCTCCCGCCCCCTCCCGGAGTTGTCCATGCACGCCCGCGCGCTCCCTCTCCTCGTCCTCCTCACCGGCTGCGACGCGGATCCGGACGACACCGCCCCCGGCGACGACACCGGCCCCGACGCCGACGCCGACACCGACGCCGACGCCGACACCGACGCCGACACCGACGCCGACGCCGACACCGTGCCCGCCCACCGGATCACCGGCCAGGTCACCTGGACCCTCGACTACGACCCCGTCGCCGAGGGCGAAGGCTACGCCGACTGCACCTACAGCCGCAGCTACGAGGGCGTCGAGTTCCTCGACCAGCCCTACCTGTGCCCCGAGTGCGACTTCATCGCCACCGGCACCGCGATCATGACCTCCGGGTTCGCCGAGTGCTACGAGCCCGTGTTCGGCGGAGAGGCCGACCGCGTGGAGTCCTGGGGCTTCGACTGGCCCGAGTCCGACGGCGGCACCGCCGTCTTCTACCGCGGCAGCCTCGCGAACCTGTCGCTCGCCGAGCTGACCGACGTACTGGGCGCCACGCTCGACGACGCTCTGCCCCTCGGCTGGACCGCCGAGTACACGCTGGCCGACTTCGACCTGCCCGGCCACGGGAGCCTCACCCTCGACGCCACGGGCGAGGTCACGGTCGTGGTGGACGAAGCCACGCGGCTCACGGATCCCGCGACCCCCCGCACCGACCCCTACGACTGCACCTGGCCGCTCGGCAATCCGGGCACGCTCGAAACCGACTGGATCCTCTCCGAGGGTGAGGTCCTCCCCACCGCCTGGCTCGAAGACGACTGCGACGACGTCGTCGACCTGTGGGACTTCCACGGGACCTACGTCGTGGTGGAGGCCTCCCAGCCCGACTGCGGGTACTGCGTCACCATGACCCAGGCCGCCCCCGCGTTCCTCGGCGAGATGGAGGGTCTCGGCGTCGAGGTCCGCATCGTCACACTGCTCGGCGAGAGCCTCTCCAACGTCATCGGGGAGCCCACCGACACGGTCCTGGACCAGTGGCTGGCCCGCTACGACGACGGCGAGCCGGTGCTCAAGGACCGTGGCTACGGGTACGCCGTGTTCGGCCGGTACTTCGGCGACGACCTGGGGTACCCCTCCTACGCGCTCGTGCGCCCGGACACGACGGTGGTGGCCGTCTACGCCGGATTCTCCTCGTGGGACCCGGTGAAGGCCGACATCCTCGCGGACCTCGACCGCTGAGGTAGTGCCCTCACCGGGGCGCGAGGTCCGCTCCCCGGGCCGTCCGGGGGCTCCGGGTGTCACCCCCGCGAGGCCTCGAGGAGCCGCGCCTCGTCGGCCGGGGTGAGCCCCCAGCCCACACCCGGATCGGCGGCCGGATCCGCGAGCCACGCGAGGGGCACCGGCACGGCGCGCACGTCCCGCGGGTAGAGATCCAGGCGGGCGCCGCGCTCGAGCCTGAGGAAGCCCCGGACGCGGGGATCGACCAGCAGGTCGCGGAGGCGCGCCGCGGGCACCCGGGCGTCGGCGGGGCGGACCACGATGCAGGTGTGGCCGGCGAGGATCCCCTCCTCGTCGAGCCAGGCACGGGCCGGTCCACGGCCCGCGATCCGGGCCACGAGCACCTTGGGAGCGGCGAAGAGGGCGGCCTGCTTGGGACGGTGCATCCGCGCCGGGTCCCAGTCGATCCAGCGCCGGCGTCCCGCCGCGAGGTCGGCGGCGTCCACCCAGGGCCGGCGCCCCGGGCCGGGGGCGTCGTGGAGCAGGGCTTCCCGACCGTGGCCCGGTCCGTGGGCCACCGCCCCGGTGTCCACCCGGGCCAGGTCGCCGAGCGGGCAGGATCGCGCACGGATCCGCGCCAGGAGGGCCGCGTCCCCGGGGCGCAGGCCGGGCAGGAGCGGGGCGTCGGGCAGGGCGAGCACCTCGGTCGCCTCGGCGCCCCCGGGCGCCACCGGCCCGGGTCCGGCGTCCACCGTCAGCGCGACCACCGCCACCCGCACCGAGACCCCCGGGAAGGGCCGTACCTCCCCCACGTGGGCGATCCGGTGGCGGCCGAGCCAGGCCCGCCTGAGCGCGCGGCCGTAGGGCTGCACCAGGAGCGGCGCGGGCAGGACGAGCGCGGCGCCCCCACCACTCCGGACCCGCCCGACGGCGGCCGCCGCGAGGGGCACCGCGAGATCGAACCGCCCGTGGAGCCAGCAGAGCCGCGCGCCGAGGGCGCGCCGCCCGGCCGGATCCTGCCGCTCGGGCGGCACGAAGGGCGGATTGCCGGTCACCAGATCGGCCGTCTCTCCGGGATCGAGCCCGTCGTGCCGGGCCAAGCGCGCCCGTGGGACGCCCACGCGGGCCACCGCGAGGGCGGCCTCGTCGACGTCCTCGCCCAGCACCTCCGGGACGCCGGCTTCGAGGAGGGCCACCAGGAAGGTGCCGGGCCCGCAGCCGGGATCGAGCGCCCGGCGCACCGGACCGACCGCGGCGGAGAGGCCTCGTGCCACGGTCTCCCGGGCCAGGGCGGGCGGCGTGTCGAACG
>JBFYZZ010000306.1:0-13076 GCA_041309225.1 Deltaproteobacteria bacterium
CACGTGCCGGTTGGTCGCGCCCCGCAGCCAGCGGAGCATGAAGTGGGGCCGGCTGTAGAAGCGGCGGAACGCGATGCGGCGCAGCTCGACGATCTCGGCCTCGGTCATGGTGTTCGGCACGAAGGCCGCGCCCTGGAAGGTCATGCGGGCCGGATCGCGCGACATGCAGCCGAGCTGGTCGCCGTGGTCCCAGAGCCAGGTGCCCGGGAACGGCGTGAGGGTGTTGAAGTTGGCGTAGTAGGGGTCCAACTCGATCGCGAAGTCGATCGTGGCGAGCCCCTCCTCGAAGGTCTCGCCCGGGATGCCGAACATGAAGGGCAGGAACATCTCGATCCCCGCGGCCCGGGTCATGGCCACGGTGGCGCGGATCTGGTCGAGCGTGACGTTCTTGCCGATGGCGTCGAGGTTCTTCTGGACGCCCGACTCGATTCCGTAGAGGATGGCCCAGCACCCGGCCCGGTGCATGCGGGCCAGCAGTTCGGGGTCCACCGTGTCCACGCGGGACGAGACGTACCAGGGGATCGTGAGGCGGCGCGCCTCGAGGAGATCGCAGATCTCGAGGACGCGCTCGCGGTTGCCCGTGAAGTTGTCGTCGAGGAAGCGGACCTCGCGGAAGCCGAAGCGGAGGACGCAGGTCTCGACCTCGTCCACGATGCTGGCGGCCGACCGGTAGCGGATGCCCCGTTCGCGCTCCATGTGGAAGCAGTAGATGCACCGGTTGGTACAGCCGCGGGACGCGATGAGGTGGGCCACGGGCCGAGCTCGGTAGCCCCCGGGCGGCAGCGTGCACCGCTCGATGTCCTCGCCGAGCAGGTGGCGCGCCGGGAAGGGGAGCGCGTCGAGGTCGGCGATCATCTCGCGCCAGCCGGTGTCCACCACGCTACCGTCGCGGGCCCGGAACACCAGGCCGGGTACTCCGCGGGGTTCGATCCCCGCCTCGAGCGCGGCGAGCGCCTCGGGGACCGCCTCCTCGCCCTCGCCCGTGAAGCACTGGTCGAGCGCGGGGCACTCCTCGAGGCTCTCGCGGGGCACGGTGGCGGCCCACGGGCCACCGATGGCCAGCACCGCGTCGGGCAGCGCCTCCCGCAGGGCGGTGAGGAGGCGCTTCGCCGAGGGCCAGAGCGCGGCGCACACGTACATGCCCACCCAGCGGGGCCGTCCCGGTGCGATCCGGGCCACGATCGCCTCGTTGGAGAGGAGGGCCCCGTCCGCGAAGAGGACCTCGTGACCGGCCTCCTCGAGGGCGGCCGCCACGTAGAGCGTGCCCGACGGCTCCTGGTACGATCCCATGGAGCGGGCGAAGGCCGCGAGGAAGATCTCCTCCACGTGCCACTCGGGGACGAGGACCGCGCACCTCATGGGGATCGCACCCTCGGCAGGTTGGCCTCGACGCCCTCGAGGAAGGCCGAGGGGCTCGAGAACAGCAGGGACAGCTCGGTCCAGCAGGGCAGGAGGCAGCCCGGGCAGGCGGCGCGGTCGGTGCGGCTGCGGCCACCCAGATCGCCGGCCACGAGCGAGCGCACCGTGTCCGGATCGAACACCGACCCCACGGGCGGCAGCTCGTGGCAGGCCGAGATCCGCCCCAGGTGGTCCACGAAGGCGTACAGCGTGCCCGCGAGGCAGGGCCAGGGCAGCGGCCCGCCCTCCACGTACCGGGGCAGCATCCGCAGGTAGGCCGACGAGTTGAGGATCGTGCGGCTCCGCCGCCTCCGTTCGAGGAGGAACGCCGAGACCGCCTCGAGCCGGGGCCGGTCCTCGGGCCGGAGTGCGAGCGCCTCGCCGAGGTGGGGCACGAACTGCCGCTCCTCGGTGCGCAGCGCGGACACGTGGATGGGGATGACCGAGAGCCGGAACCCCTGCCGGGTCGCGAGCGCCACGAGCGCCGGGACCTCCTCGAGGTTGTCCCGGTACAGCACCGTGTTGAGGATGCGCAGGAACCGGCGCCGCCCCCGTGTGGTCGCGCGGACGGCCTCCACCCCGGCCAGCACCTCGTCGAGCACCCCCTTGCGGCCCGCCAGCCAGTCCATGCGGGCGGGGTCGAGCGAGTGGAGGGAGAACGACACCCCGGTCAGCCCCGCGGCCACCACGGCGGCCACCCTCTCCGGGGTGGCCAGGGTGCCGTTGGACTGGAGGCGGACCGAGAGGCCCTCGGCGCAAAACGCCCGCACGATGGCCGGGAGATCCTCGCGCAGGAAGGGCTCGCCGGCCAGGGTGACCACCTGGATGCCGGCCCCGGCGAGGAAACGGGCCATCTCCGGGTAGCGGTCGGTCGGGAGCTCCTCTCCCCCCTTCTGCTCCAGCGTCCAGACCTGGCACATCCGGCACCGCAGGTTGCAGCGGGCGGTGATCTGGACGAGGGCGTAGAGCGGGCCCCGACGGCCGAATCCCCGCCAGAGGGTCCTCCAGGGGGTGTTCACGGATCGCCGCCCGCGGGCCGTCGCTCCACCACGAAGGGGCCCGCCACGAGGCAGTCCATCTCCTCCCGGGCCTCGAAGGAGGCCACCGCCTCGGCCGGCGTGTGCACGATGGGCTCGCCCCGCCGGTTGTAGGAGGTGTTCATGACCATGGGGAGGCCGGTGCGGGCCTCGAAGCGCTCGATGCACCGCCGGAACTCCGGGTGGTCGGATCGACTCACGGTCTGGACGCGGGCGCTCCCGTCCGCGTGGACCACGGCCGGGACGAGGGGGGCCTTCTCGGGCCGGAAGCGGAAGGTGAGGGTCATGTAGGGGGACCGTGCCGCGTCCTCGAACCACTCGCCCGCCTTCTCCTCGAGGACGGCCGGCGCGAGCGGGCGCCACAGCTCCCGCTGCTTGACGCGGTTGGCACGGTCGCGGGTCTCCACCCTGTCCGGGTTGGCCAGGATGGAGCGGCTCCCCAGCGCGCGCGGACCGAACTCGGTGCGGCCCTGGAACCAGCCCACGATCTCCCGGCGCGCCAGCCGCTCGGCCGCGGCGTCGGCCGGATCCCCGACGCGCCGGTACGACAGGCCCCGGTCGCGGATCGCGGCCTCGATCGAGGCGTCGGACCAGGCGGTGCCCGTGTAGACGTCGAACCCGCGCTCGATGCGGTCGCCGGCGCGCCAGGCCGCCACGAGCCCGGCGCCGAGCGCGCAGCCCATGTCCATGGCCCCGGGCTGGACCCAGAGGTCCGCGGTGCCCTCGTCAGCCAGGATCCGGGCGTTCATGTTGCAGTTCAGGGCCACCCCGCCGGCCAGGCAGACCCGCTGGCTCCGGGCCAGGGCCCGGGCCCGGCGGGCGAGCCGCACCCCCACCTCCTCCAGGCGCTGCTGGACCGAGGCGGCCATGTCCCGGTGCACGTCCTGCAGCTCACCCCGGTACCGGGCATGGTGCCGGGTGACGCGCTTGACCAGGGTCCAGTCGATGGTGTAGCGCTCGCCCTCGGGGAGGAGCATGGACAGGAACGGCTCGCGCGGCCGGCCCCAGGCGGCCAGGCCCATGGTCTTGCCGGCGTCCATGAAGGTGAACCCGAGCGCCAGCGAGACGGCCCGGTAGAGCACGCCGAGCGAGTTCTCGGGCTCGGGCTCCAGGTCCCGCAGCACGAGGCGGTCGCCCCGGCCCTCCCAGATCGAGGTGGGGCAGGCGTCGCCCTGGCCGTCCACCACGACGACCGCGGCGTCGTCGAAGCCCGAGGGGAAGAAGGTGCTGGCGGCGTGGGCGAGGTGGTGGTTCACGACCTCCACCGGCGCCTCGCACTGGCGGGACAGCTCCGCGAGGAAGGCCCGGCGTCTCGCCATGCCGACGGTGAGCCCACCGAAGAACCGCAGGGCGGGATCCTCGAGCTGGATCCGGTTGCGCAGGGTGTTCCCGATGGAGGCCCGCTCGAGGTTGCCGCGGACGATGCCGGCCAGGATGCCGAGCGCCCGGGCCGCGTCGGCGTCGAAGGAGACGGCGATGCGATCCACGTCCCGCATCGCGAGGCCCGCCCGGTCCAGGCACCAGCGGATGGCCTCCCACGGGGGGGGGCCCAGGAGCGCGAACCCCTCGGCGTGCTTGCGGCGGTCGAGGCGCTCCTGCTCCATGAGGGCTGCGAGGCGGCCGTCCACCACGAGGGCGGCGGCCGTGTCGTGGTAGAACTCGTTCAGGGCCAGGACGACGCTCACGCCGGCTTCTCCAGCAGGTGATCGCCGAGGACCAGGGCGTCCATCTCGGTGGCCTGGAACGTGGCGAGCGCCTCGTCCGGCGTGCACACGATGGGCTCCACGCGCCGGTTGAACGACGTGTTGATGACCATGGGCAGGCCGGAGAGGGCCCGGTACTCGCGGATGAGGGCGTGGAACCTCGGATTGGACTCCTGGTGCACGGTCTGTACGCGGGCCGTCCCGTCCACGTGGACCACCCCCGGCACCCGGTCCCGGACCTCGGGCCGGAAGCGGAACGTGAGGGTCATGAAGGGGCTCGGGCTCGCGTCCTCGAACCAGTCGCCGGCGGCCTCGGCCAGCACCGCGGGCGCCAGCGGCCGCCACAGCTCCCGCTGCTTGATGCGGTTCACCCGGTCGCGGATCTCGGCGCGGGTGGGCGCGGCCACGATGGTGCGGTTCCCGAGCGCGCGGGGACCGAACTCGAGGCGGCCCTGGTACCAGCCGATCACCCGGCCGGCGTGGACGAGCCGGGCTGCGGCGGCGATGAGATCCGGCTCGGCGAGCGGGTTGGGGACGAGCCCCGCCCGCCGGATCGCGGCCCGTACCTCCGCGTCGGGGTACTGGGGGCCGTAGTAGACGTGCTCGAGCCGCCCCCTGGCCTCGACGCCCAGGGAGGCGCTCGCCTCGAGCGCCGCGCCGATCGCGGTGCCCATGTCCATGGCCCCGGGCTGGACGAAGAGCTCGTCCACGAAGGGCAGGCGCCGGAGCTGCGCGTTCATGTTGCAGTTGAGACCCACCCCCCCGGCCACGCAGAGCCGGCGATGGCCGGTGTCGCGGTGGAGGCGGGTGGCCAGGGAGACCGCCGCCCGCTCGAGCTGGGCCTGGATGGTGAAGGCCACGTCCTTGTGGTCCTGCGTGAGCGGGGCGTCCTGCCCGCGGCGGGCGTAGGGCGAGAGGCGGCGGAGCCGCTCCGGCCGGATCCGGTAGCCGTCGGGGGTGGGCACGATGATGTCCCCGAACTCCTCGCGAAACCGCCCGTAGGAGGACAGCCCCATCGTCTTCCCGTCCCCGAAGTACCCGAACCCGAGGAGGAAGGTGACGGTCTTGTAGAGCATGCCCAGCGACTGGTACTGGTTCCAGGTCTGGAAGGGCCCCCGGATGGCGTTGCCCTCACCGGCGTACAGGGAGGTGGAATCGTCCTCGCCGAGGCCGTCCACCACGAGGATGTTGGCCTCGTCGAAGCCGGAGAGCCGGAAGGTGCTGGAGGCGTGGCAGCGGTGGTGGGGGATCTCGAGGACCGTGCCGAACCGCTGGCGCATCTCCCGGATCCAGGCCTTGCGCTTGAAGAAATAGCCCCCGATGTTGCCGTAGACGACGTTGGCGGCGTGGTCGCCGCCCCGGATCCGCTGGTTCACGATGTCGCGGACCCGCATGCGCCGCACGTTGGACACCACCGCGTCCACGATGGTCTTGACCGCGAGGTACGCGTTCATGTCGTAGGTGAGGGCCACGGCAGCGATCTGGTCGTCGCGGACGCCGAACTCCTGGAGACACCACGCCATGGAGCGACGGGGCGCGTCGCCGCCCCAGCACAGGCCGGGGGTGTGCTTGACCCGGTCGAGCCGCTCCTCCTCCACCACCGCGACGAGGCGGCCGTCCTCCACCAGGGCGGCGGAGCAGTCGTGGTAGAGCTCGTTGACGCCGAGGACGTACATGTCAGAGCCGCTCCCCGAGCGCAGGCCGCGCCGGATTCCAGGCGAGGCGGCGTCCGATGGCGAGGTAGTCGAGATCCGCGGCGAGGAAGGCGTTCACGGCGTCGTTCGGGCCGTTCACGATGGGTTCCTCGTGCATGTTGAAGGAGGTGTTGATGAGGGAGGGGAGCCCCGTGCGGCGCTTGTAGGCGGCCACGATGTCGTAGTACTCGGAGGCCTCATCGCGGCGGACGAGCTGGGGCCGGGCCGTGCCGTCCACGTGGACCACGCCCGGGCACAGGCGGGCGAAGCCGGGCGTGCAGGGGAAGGCCATGGTCATGAACCGGGCGGTCTCCCTGGCACCCTCAGTCCACGTGTAGCAGGTCTCGGCGTCCTCCCAGAGGGTCACCGGGGCGAAGGGCATGAACTCGGTGCGTCGCAGCTTCTCGTTGAGCCAGTCCGAGACGGAGGGATCGTCGGGCCGGTAGAGGATGCTGCGGTTGCCGAGCGCCCGGGGCCCGTACTCGAGCCGGCCGTCGCACCGGGCGACCACGTGGCCCGCCTGGAGGAGCGAGGCCACGACCTCGGCCATGTCGTCGGGCCGGATCGAGGGCACGCCCCGGGCGGCCAGCTCGGCCTCGGCTTCGGCCTCGGTGAAGCCGGGGCCCAGGAAGACGTGGTCGAGGGTGCAGGGCGCCGTGCCCTGCCGGAGGAGCCACCACGTGGCGGCGCCGAAGGCGAGGCCCTCGTCGCTCATGGCCGGGTGGACGTGCAGGGCCTCCACGCCCGGGAGCTGCCGGAGCACGAGGTTCATCTTCACGTTCGCCACGCACCCGCCCGCCAGCGCGAGCCGGGTGTGGCCCGTGGCCTCGAGGGCGTGGGCCACGAACCCGGCGACCACGTCCTCCAGGCGCTTCTGGGCCGCAGCGGCGACGTCCTCCGGGCTGAACAGGCCCAGCCGGAAGTAGGCGCCGTGGTGCTTCCAGCGCCGCCAGGAGGGCATCATCCCGAACCGCCGGCGGTCGGGAGACAGGAAGAACAGCTCCTCCATGATGGGCATGGCGGGGCCCGGGTCGCCCCGGGCCGAGAGGCCCGTGACCTTGCCCGCGTGCCGCAGGGGGTTGAACCCGAGGAGCTGGGTGATCTCGCCGTAGAACTGGCCCGGGGAGTCGCTGGCGCGCGAGCCCCACAGGTACTCGAGACGGCCGTCCTGCCAGCTGTGGACCTTGGCGGAGAAGCCGTCGCCCAGGTTGTCCACCGTGATGGCGAGACAGCGGTCGAAGCCGGAGGAGGCCACCGCGGCGGCCGCGTGGGCGGTGTGGTGGTCGCACAGGCGCACGCGCGTGCGCGTCTTGGCGGTGAGCAGGGCCCGGTTCATGGCCCCCACGGCGGATCCGAAGGCGGGGAGGGCCTCCACGAGGTCGTGGTACTTGCAGTAGACCTTCTGCTGGAGGTTGAAGAAATCGTGCTTGTAGTCCTTGAACTGGGCGCGCATCACCCGGTAGACGAAGTGGGTCCGGTTGGCGATGACGACCTGGCCCACGTCGGAGAGGCGGACGCCGGCGAAGGCGAGGGCCGCCCGGAGGGCCTCGGCGGGGAACCCGGCATCGCCCTTCTTCCGGGTGAACCGCTCGTTCGCGGCGGCGAACAGGGGACGTCCCCCCTGGAAGAGGGCGACGTTGCTCACATAGTCGTCGGAGATTCCCAGGACGAGGTCGTCGGCCGGCATCGGTCCCCTTCGGGGGGTGCGGGGCCCGGCATTGTATCGTCGGGTACGGTCATGGGCGACGACGATCGACCGCGGTCCTACCCCTACCGCAGGCCCGCCGGCGGATGTATGGTGGGGGGTCCCAGGCCCGGGTGCGCCGCTGCGGGTGGCGCCGGTGGTCGGGTGGAGATCCTGCAGCATGAACCCGGTCAAGATCGGCGTCGCCTTCGTGGCCTCCGCCCTCGGGCTCGTCCTTCCCTGGCGAGCCCGCATCCTCTACTCGGAGTGGCTCGGCCGCGTGGCCAACCTCGTTCCCCCCCGCTTCTACAGGGTGCGCCCCGATGCCGGCATCGAACCCCGCTGACCGCGTCGCCCTCCTCTTCTCGGGCGGATCCGACTCCACCCTCGCCGCTGTGCGCGCGGCCGAGCGCTTCCCGGAGGTCCACCTGCTCACGTACGAGCGGTACGGCATGACGGACGTCCAGAACTCGGACACCCACGTCGCCCGGCTTCGCGAGCGGTTCGGCGCCGACCGCTTCGTCCGGCCCCCCATCGCGAACGTGGACCGCCTCTTCCGCCACGTCTCCTACGAGGGCTACCTCGGCGACGTCCGGAAGCACGGCTTCATGGTGCTGACCACCTGCGGCCTGTGCAAGCTCGCCTTCCACCTGCGCACCGTGGTCTACTGCCACGACGCCGGCGTCGGGAACGTGTGGGACGGGTCCAACAAGGCCATGGTCATCTTTCCCGAGCAGATGATCGAGGTGCTGGACATGTTCCGGGCCATGTACACCGACGCCGGGATCCGGTACGAGAACCCCGTCTTCCAGTACGACGACGAACAGGGCATCGAGTTCGGCTCCTCCCTCTGGGGCCTCGGGCCCGCCCGGGCGGAGCGCCAGGTCTCCGCGAAACGGACCACCGGGGACGAGCTGTACGAGCTGGGGATCCTGCCGGCGCGCGTGATCAAGGGCACGCCCTACGACAAGCGGATCCAGGGCCGGTGCTACCAGATGGTGCTCTTCAACCTCTGGGCCCGCTGGTACTACCTGGAGCGGCACGACATGGCCCGCTACCGGCGCGAGGTCGAGGCGTTCTACGCCGAGAAGGTCGGCCGCGCGCGGAAGCTCGTGCAGGAGTTCGCGGCCGATCCGTCGGGCAGCCGCCTGAGGCGGCTGGTGGAGGCCTGATGGGGGAGGTGGCCTTCCTGTTCTCCGGGGGCGTGGACTCCACCGCCGGCACGCTCCAACTCCTCGAGACCTTCGAGCGCGTCCACCTGCTCACCTTCGACATCGGCCACGGCGTCGTCTTCCCCGAGTGGTCCCGCCGGTCCGCCTCGCGCCTGCTCGAGCGCTTCCCCGGCCGCGTCACCCACCAGGTCGAGCCGGCCCGCGCGGACATGGACCGGCTGGTCCGGGGCCGGCTGGTCGCGCTCCGCCGTACCTACGGCTCCCGCTTCGTCTGGTGCCTCTCCTGCAAGGCGGCCATGCACGCGGCCACGATCCGCTGGTGCCGGGCGCACGGGCTCGCGGACGCGGCCGACGGATCCTCGCGCGACACCCCCTACTACGTCGAGCAGATGCCCGTGTCGCTGGCCTGGTTCCGCGCCTTCTACGAGAAGCACGGCATCCGCTTCCACCACCCGGTCCACGCCTTCGCCTCCCGGGCGGAGGAGATCCGCCTCATCGACGGCGCGGGCCTGGCGCGGGGGCGCACCCTCCTCGGCCGCAACCCGGGCACCCAGCCGTTCTGCGTCGCGGGCAACTTCGTCTACGCGGGCTCCACTCTCCTCAAGGCCCACCCGGCCTTCGATCCCGATCGGGTCCGACGCTTCCTCGAGGACCACGAGTCCGTGCTGGACGGGATCGCGACCGGGTGACCCCGGAGTCCCCATGCGTCTTCGATTCGCGATCCTCGGCCTCGCCCTGGCCCTCCTGGCGCTCCCCGCCTGGGGGGTCCGGGTCTCCACGCGCGTGGCCCGCTGCCCGCTCGACGGCGCGGAGGCCAGGTCCTACGTCCAGATCTCCTCCAACGCCCTGGGGGGGTGGGACAGCGACCTCGCCACGTACGCCGCCCGGGGCCAGTGGCGCGAGTACGCCATCACCACCTGCCCCGAGGACCTCCTCACCCTCTACGGAACGGACTTCGAGGAGGCGCGGGACGCCCCCACCCTCGACCGGTTGCGGGAGGTGGCCCGACAGGTGCGCGCGGAGGTCCCCGATCCCTCCACGCTCGAGACGTGGGACCGGTACGCCCTCGCCGCCCGCTTCTACCGGGCCCTCGGCCGCGACGAGGCCTTCGTGGGCGGCCTGTACCTCACCGCCTCCTGGATCGCCCGGGACCGCGCCGTCGGCGAGTACCCCGGGCTCGAGGGGCCCTCGGCCGCCCGCGAGGCGCTCCGTCTGGGCGAGGCCGAGCTGGCCAGGGACCTCTCGCCGGCCGCGCGGAAGACGCTGACCTACAACCTGGCCCGCGTGTCCGAGCGCCTGGGCGATGCCGCCCGGCGCGACCATTACCTCTCCGCCTTCGCCGCCCTGGACCTCGACGACGCGGAGCAGGCGGCGCTGGCCCGCTTCCGGCTCGCGGCCGGCACGGTCGAGCCGCGCTTCCAGGATCTCGCCATCGCCGAGTACCGTGCCTGGCTCGCGAAGCCGGGCCGCCCCCCCGCGGAGGCGGCGCGGGTCCGGTACCTGCTGGCCGACCTCCTCCGTCGCCGGGGCCGACCCGCCGAGGCGGCCCCGCTCTACCGGCAGGTGGCCAACGACCCCACGGCCAGCGAGCAGATCCGCGACCTCGCCCACCTCATGCAGGAGGGGCTGTAGGGCCACCCCCTCACGGAGTGACGAGGAAGGGGCTGGACCAGGCCATGCCGCCGTCCACCTGCCGGACGCGCACGTACACGGTCTCGCCCGCGGCGAGGCCGTCGAGGGGCAGGGTCGCCTCGAACGCGGGCTGCCGGCCCGCGTCGAGGGAGGTGACGCGGCCCGAGCGCACCAGGTCCACGGCGTCCAGGTCGACCGTGCCGAGCGCGAAGATCCGCAGGACGGCCTCGGCGGCCGCGGGCACCCGGCCCCCCATGGGGCGCCCCCCGAGCGTGGTGAACAGGACGATGCGGGGGCCGTTGGTGGCGTAGACCCTGTGGGTCCGGAAGGCCGCCAGGATGGCCTCGCGCGTGGGCTCGGCGTCCAGGACCGCGGTGAGGCCACCCCGGCCGCCCGCGAGGTGGGCGAGGCCCGGGTGCCCGTCGTGGCCGTCTCCCCCGCCCACGAATCCGGGCGCGGTGCCCGAGGCCACGAGGTCCCGCACCCACCGGCCCGGCACGGCGTCGTAGATGGCCCCCGGCACGTCGTCCGCCTCGCTGCTCCCGTGCACGGAGGCCACCTCCACGACGGGCACCACCTCGGGATCCCAGGTCTCGGCGCCATCCACCGCGACGGGTCCTCCGGCCGGGTGGTGGGGGATGGCCAGGGCACCCATGGGCCGCAACGCCTCGACCAGCTCCGCGGGCGTGTCGGTGGCCTCCGAGAGCGACGAGAAGACCGTGCCCGCGTCGCCCGGGAAGAGGACGTGCCGGTGGCCGTGGATCCAGGACGTCCACTCGTACCCCACGAACGTCACGAACCGTCCGGGTGCGTACGCGCGGGCGGCCGCGGCCTGGAGCTCGGTCCACAGGTCCGGCCGGGTGTCGAGCGGCCAGGGCCCCCAGTGGTCGTGCTCGGTCAGGGCGGCGAAGTCGAGGCCGGCCACGTCCCGGGCGTAGCGGTACCACTCCGCGGGCCGGCCCGTGCCGTCCGAGAGGTCGCCGTGGCCGTGCGGGTCGCCCCAGAGTACGCGGGGGACGGCGTCGGAGACCAGGATCGGGTTGGACGCCCCCGCGAGCCCGCCGGGCCCGGTCACCCGGATCCGGGCCGTCCCCACCTCTCCGGCACGCACGGAGACGCTCGCAACCCCCGCGTCGGCCGCCTCGAGGCGGACCCGGGCGGGTGCTTCGAGACCCGGCTCCGCCTCGAGGGCGAGCTCTCCGGCGAAGGGGACGCCCGCGTTGCCCTGCCCGTCGAGCACGGCGATCGCCATGCGGACCTCGTCGCCGGGCCGGGCCGTGGAGGGGAGCGCGGCCGGGAACCAGGCCGCCGGCCCGGGGGCGACGGGCACCGAGGGGGCCCGGGGCAGGAGCGCCCGCACGCCGTCCCCGTCGCCGTCCACGGCGAACCAGAACCAGGAGGCCCCCTCGGCGTACCGGTCCGCCAGGGCGCCCGCGGGCCCGGCCCCGTACCGGAAGCGGACCTCCTCTCCGGGCGCGAGCGCCCGCCCCCGGATCCGGACCCCCAGGAGCTGGCTGCCGAAGGTCTCGGCCTCGAGCACCACGCCCGACGCCGGGGTGGCGACCTCGGTGAAGCCCGGCGCGAGGGGATCCTCGGCCTGGGGCGAGCTCCAGCCCCAGAAGGGCGAGACCTGGAGGAAGACCATCCCGCCTTCGGCGATCCCGAGGGGGCCGGCGGTGAAGGCCAGGGTCCAGGTCCCGGGACGACCCGCCACGGCGGGCGTGCCCTCCACGAGGCGCGCCGCGCCCCCGCCGTCGGAGGGATGGCGCGGGGTCGCCAGGTCCTCCGCGAGCATCCGGACCAGGTCCATGCGGGCCGTGGGGGGGGGGGACGGGTCGCTCGCGGGCCCGGCCCCGGAGCAGCCGGTGAGGAGCAGGAGGGCCGGACGGTTCACGAGGCGCCGTCCGGCTCGTCGAGGAGGTCGTCGAGAAGGTCCCGGAATGCGGCCCCCTCCACCAGCCGGGCCGCCCGCTCGCGCAGGATGGCCGTGGCGGCCTGCCGGAAGGGCTCGAGGAGCCCGGCCGCCTCGAGGCGCTCGCCCAGGGTGCCCTCGGCCCAGGGGTCGACGGGCCGGGCCAGGAGATCCCCCAGCAAGGCCTCCAGGTCGCGTCGCGCCGCGAGGCCGCGGAGCCCGCGGACGACGGCCGCGGACAGGTGCTCCGGATCGGTCTTGCGCGCCTCCCGGGCCCACGCCGCGTCCTCGGTGTCGAGCACGGCGTCGAGCAGGTGCGCACGCCAGTCGGCCAGGGTGCCCGAGCGTCCGGGGTCGGTCAGCAGCGTGGCCACGTGCAGGAGGGCGGCGCGGACGCCCATGGCCACGAACTCTCGGGCGCGCTGCTCGACGTGCCCCTCGATCTCGGACCCGACCGCCGAGACCATCCCCGACCCGATCGCCCTCAACCGGGACAGCCCCTCGCCCACGGGGGTGCCGCGCACCGCCCGCCGGAGGGCCGGCAGGCGGTCGGGGGCGAGGGATCGGATCCGGCGGGCGAACCCGACCACGCTCTCCTGGAGGACCTCCTGGACCAGGGATCGCATGGCCTCGTGGTCGAGGAGGCGCAGGACCAGGTCGCGCTCGGGCACCCAGGGCTCGGCCAGGAGGGCGCGCAGGGGATCCGTGACCTCCCGGGGGATCCGGCGCCGGAGGCGGGCCCGCGGATGGGAGGGCGAGGCGGCCCGGGCGAGCAGGCGACGGGCTTCGGCCCGGAGCCCCGCGTCCGTGGCGGGATGGGCGGCGGCGAGGCGGATGGCCTCGG
>JBFYZZ010000307.1:0-7044 GCA_041309225.1 Deltaproteobacteria bacterium
CGGCCGGACGCGGCGCGGGGCGGCCGACGTGGACGCCCCCGAGGCCGTGTTCCCCGCGAGCCCGCTCCCCGGTCGGGCCACCGGCGCACCGGACTCGTGGGAGTGGGAACCGTCCATCCCCGAGGACGAGCTCCCGCCGTCCGACGGATCCCCGTCGAGGCGATCGGTCCTGACCGCGGTCAAGTGGGGTGTCCCCACGGCGGTCATCGTCGTGCTCCTGGGCCTGATCGGCCGGCAGCTCGCCGGCTCCCACAGGGCTCCGGAGCCGGCCGTGCCCGAACCCGCGGTGGTCCCGGAGGCCCCGCCCGACGAGGTGCCGGTCGAGGCCCTCCCGCCCGAGGCCGCCACCGCGGTCCCCCCCTCCGAGCCACCGGCGACCGCCCCCCCCCAGGCGGTGGCCTCCTCCAGCCCGGACCCGGCGCCGTCCCTCGCACCCTCACCATCCCCTGCGCCGCCCCCGTCCCCCCCGCCGGTGATCCACCGCACCACCCCGGTCTCGACCCCATCCGCGCCGGTGGTGGCCGAAGCGCCCGTCTCCTCCCTGATCGAGCGGCTGACCGAGCCTGCGGAGACGGCCGTGCCGGCCTCCAGCCCCTGGATGGTCCCGGCGACGGAGACCCCCCCTCCCCCGCCCGAACGAAGCGCGGTGGAGTTCCTCCGCGACGGCTGGGCCGCCCTCGACGGCCGCGACTTCGCCGCTGCCCGCGCGGCCTTCCAGAAGGCCCTCGACATCGATCCCACGAGTGGCGGAGCCCACTACGGCCTCGGCCAGATCGCGGAGCGTACCAAGGACTTCGGGACCGCCACCTTCCACTACAACCGGGCGCTCGCGCTCGCCGGGTCGAACGCCGGCATGCGGGCCGAGGTCCAGGCGGCCCTGCGCCGGGTGTCCGCGGCCGGTCCCGCCGAGGCCACCCAGCCCGCGAAGGAGCGCCTCGAGGACGCCTTCCGCCGGGACGCCCTCGACGAGTAGGGGCGATCAGGCCCGCACGCGGCGGAGCGAGTCCGCGAACGGGACGGCGAGCCAGCAGGCGACCGCCATGTACACGCCGCTCGGCAGCGCGAGGAGGGCGGCGACGTACCATCCTGTATACCACAGCCTGTAGAACACGGCGGACATGGCCAGGTTTCCCAGTGTCGAGACCATCCCGGCCAGGGCGAACGCCGCCGTCAGCCCCACGCGCCGGACCCCACGGGGCCGATCGTGCCAGCCGGGGGTCCGGGTGGCGCCCACCAGGAACAGGCTCCCCTCCATCCACGCCACCGAGGTGCCGAGGGAGACCAGGTCGAGGGGATGGAACGACCCCATGGCCAGCCCGCGGAGGAGGAAGGCCTGCAGCACCGCGAGCGCCACGGTGCCCGGACGCGGAAGGAGCGTGACCAGCGTGGCCAGCAGCGCCACCCGGAACACGTCGTCCACCAGGCCGGTCAGGAGGGGCGAGAAGGGGCCCAGGACCGCCCCGATCGCCATGCCGAGGAGCTGGGATGCGACGGAGACCACGAAGGTGAGGGTCCCGAACAGGGCGAGCGTCACGAGATCGGAGGTCCGGGCCGCGCGGAGCCATCGGCCGAGGCGGGCTCCGAGCAGGAGGAGGCCCGCGGCCCCCGAGCCCAGGGCCAGGACGAGCCCGAGCGTGGCCCAGGTGTTGCCCCGACGGGCGTGCAGGGGCAGGTTCCGCACGACCAGGGGGGTGTCTCCGCCGAGCGGGAGGATCTCGATCCGTCGGGTCCAGGTGGTGGCCTCGGCCGACAGCGCGGCATCGTCCACGAACAGGGGCAGCGCCGCCGTGGCCCGGGCCCCGGCGGGGACCGTGAGGAGCGCCGTGACCCTGCCCGTGCCGCCGTCCGCCTCGCGCAGGCGGGGCCGGAAAGCCCGGGCGGGCTCGCCCGCGGCGTCGAGGACGGCGGCCCCGAGGACCACCGGCAGGTCCGTCGTGCCGCGGTTCTCCAGGGTCACGGCCTGCCAGGCCCACGGTGCCTGGTCCGGCCGGGCCCGGATGCCCAGGCCGGCCCGGGCGAGGAGGGCGTGCCACCACGGGCTCGGCAGGTCGACCCGGTCCGGTCGCCGGGCCTGCTCGGGATTGCCCCAGGCGTCGGCAGGGAACCGCACGCCCACGATCCGCAGGCGGTCCGCCACCGCCTCGGGGGAGAGGGGGCGGGGCACCAGGTCGAAGGTCCACGGGGCGGCACCCCCGGCCGACACCTCCACGGGCAACGGCCCGCCGGCCTCGGCGACCGAGCCGACCACGGTCCGACGCTCGCCCGGGACCAGCCACCCGCCCGCCTCGGCCACGTCACCCGCCGACACGCGGATCTCGAGCGGCACGAGCGCGTCCAGGTGCAGGGCGAAGGGCGCGCGGCTGCCCGGCGGGAGGGGCACCTCCACCCGCTCCCCACCTCGGACGGTGCGGGCGGGGTGGCCCCAGGGGACCTCGAGGCCGAGACGGATCGCGCCCTCGGCCGGGGGATTGGACCAGGGCGCCACCGATCCGATCCCACCCGCGCGCCCGAGGACACGGCCCCGGGCGCCCGGCGGCAGGGCAAGCGCCACGCCGACCCGGTCGGTGGGGGGATCCACCCGGCGGACCACGAGGAGTTCGCGACGATCCCCGAAAATCTCCACGCGGTCCAGCGGACGTGTGGCCGTGACCTCCACCCCGCCGTCGGAGGCCACGGCGTCCAGTTCGAGGGGCTCCGCCCGGCAGCCCGTAGCGACCGCCAGGAGCGCGGCGAGGAGCGGGACGGGGCGGTGCATGACGGCTCCTCCGCGCCCGGGGGGGGGATCGCCCCGGCCATGGTAACGCCTCCCGCCACGGCGAACCCGGGCGCGCGCCCCGGGTGCCCGGCTGCCCGGATGGCGGGTCAGGGCGCCGGCAGGGTCGCGGCCGCGGGATCGATGGGGGCCAGGCCCTCGTAGCGCGTGCTCGGCCGCCGGCCCCGGCCCAGGTCGAGCACCCTCCGGGCGTGGGCGTAGAACGCGAAGAAGGCGGCGAGGGCCCTTGATCGGCCCGGCGTCAGGGGGCGGGGGGCGAGCACCCACTTGGGATCGGACACCCCGCCGTCCCGGAAGCGGACCACCGCCACCACGGGCAGGGTCAGGCGGGTCCCGGCGGGGGGCCGCACGCCGAGGATGACGGCGTCGGCGTCGTCGCCGTCGGGTGCGAGCAGGCCGGGAATGCAGCCGTAGGCGAAGGGCGCGGGCAGGGGGGAGACCCAGCTCTCCCCGCCCCCCACCTCCCGCTTGCGGAACCCGCCCCGGGGCACTTCCACGAGGGCCGTGACGATCACTCCAGGTACCCCAGGGTCTCGAGGCGCTCGAGCGTCTCCTTGGAGGGGCGTCCCTCCGTCGGGTCCCCCGCGGCCTCGGCTCCGGAACGGATCTCGGCCTCCCAGGCGTCGAGCGCGGCGTCCAGGCGGGCCCGGACCTCCGGCTGGTCGGCGAGGTGGTCGGTGGTTTCCAGGTCCTCGGAGAGGTCGTAGAGCCGCTCCTCGCCCCCGGCCTTGCGGTCGCGGACCAGGTGCCAGCCCTCGGCCACCACGGCCGTCTTGTCGGATCTGCGGAAGAGGGTCTCGCTGAAGGCGTGGTCGTGGACGGCATCCGGTACGCGGCCCAGGATGGCGGCGGCCTGGCTGCACCCGTCCACGGGTTCGGGGATCGGCAGCCCCAGGAGGTCGAGGATCGTGGGGAGGAGGTCCACGCCCATGGCCAGGCCTCCGATGCGCCGGCCGGGCTGGGGCAGCGCCGGGTGCCAGGCCAGGAACGGCACGTCGGTGCTGGTGGTGTACAGGTGGTTGCCGTGACCCCGGCCGTGCTCGGGGGGGAGGTCCAGCCCCTCCCCGTGATCGCCCACGACCACGAAGAGCACGTTGGGACGGCGCCGGCGCACCTCCACGAAGAGGCGTGCGAGGTGGCCGTCGAGCGTGCGCAGGGCGGCGTCGTACCGCCGCACGCGCTCGGTGAGACTGGCGCCGTGCCCGTTCTGCTCGAGGGCCAGGCGGGCCTGGAGGGACGGCCGGCGGGGCGCGTGGGTGTCCACGAACAGGGCTTGGAGGTAGACGCGCTGGCCGGCGGCCGAGGCGTCGAGATCCTCGAGCAGGTGGTCCACCAGGCCCGCGCCGGATGGCGGGGGACCCTGCTCGTCGCGCCAGAGCGTGTCGGGCTCGTGGTAGACGTCGAACCCCTGCTCGAAGCCGAAGGTGGACGAGACGTTCGGGTTGCCCGAGATCCCCAGGGCCCGGTACCCCGCGGCCTCGAGGGCCTCGGCGAGCGTGAAGGCCTCGGGGGAGAGCGACCGGTTGTGGAACCCCCGGTCGCTCGGATCGTCGAGCTGGAGGACCCCGGGCCAGCGGCCGGTGACGAGGGAGCCCACCGATGGCCGTGTCCACGAAGCCTGCGTGATCGTGCGCTCGAACAGGACCCCGCCGGCCGCGAGGCGCGCGAGGAAGGGGGTGGTGTCCCGTACCTGGCCGTAGGGCGCCACGCGGTCCTTGCGGAAGGTGCACACGATGGCCAGGACCACGTCGGTGTCGGCGGCCGAGAGCGGAGCCACGGGATCGGGCACGAGGGCGACGGACAGCTCCGCATCGGCGGGCGGGGCCCGGAGCGGCCCCTCGCCGCGCAGGAGGACCGCCGCCACGACGACCACCCCGACCGCCACGAGCCCGCCGAGGATGACGATCCAGGCGAGGCGGCGGCGGGCTACGCGGGCGGGCACCGGCGCTCCCTCAGTCGAGGGCGTGGACGACCACGCCGCCGCGCAGCTTGGGCTCGAACCAGGTGGACTTGGGCGGCATGACCTGGCCGGAGTCGGCCACGTCCATGAGCTGCTCGAGCGCGGTGGGGAACAGGTGGAATGCCACCGCGGCCTTCCCCTCGTCGACCGGCGCCTGGAGGGCCCGCCATCCCCGGATCCCTCCCACGAACTCGATCCGCCGGTCGCGGCGCGGATCCCCGATGCCGAGGATCGGCGCCAAGAGCTGGTCCTGGAGGACGGAGACGTCGAGGCGACCCACGGGATCGGCCGGCACGCGATCGGCGTGCGGGGTGAGACCGTACCAGCGCCCCTGGAGGTACATCGTCATCGCGCCGCGTTCCCGCGGAACCGGCTCGGCCTCGGGGCAGATCGTGAAGCGCCCGGCCACGGCCTGCAGGAACGCGGGGACGGAGTGGCCGTTCAGGTCCGTGACGAGGCGGTTGTAGGCCAGGACCTGGAGACGGGAGGCCGGGAAGACGCCGGCCAGGAACCAGCGGTGCTCGCCCTCCTCCGGACGGTGCGCGTTGCAGAGCGAGGCGGCCTGGCTGCGGTGGTGGCCGTCGGCGACGTACAGGATCGGAACCCTGGCGAAGGCGTCCTCGATCTCGCGGATCCGCTCGGGTTCGGACACGACCCAGAGGGTGTGGACGACCCCGTCCTCGGTGGGGACGGACCAGGTGGGCTCCTGAGCGGTGAGGCGGTCCAGCACGGCGGTGAGCCCGGGGTCGTCCCGCCAGGCCAGGAACACGAGGCCGGTCTGGGCGCCCAGGGTCTCGATGAGGCGGGTCCGATCCTCGACCTTGTCGGGCCGCGTGTGCTCGTGCTTCCGGATGAGGCCCCGGTCGTACTCCTCGACCGAGACGCAGGTCAGGAAGCCCACCTGCGCGTGCCAGCGCACCACGGCCCCGGACTCGTCGCAAACCGGCATCTTCTGGCCGTAGAGGTAGACGCAGGGGTGGGGATCGCGCACCAGGGCGCCCCGGGCCTGCAGGCGGGCCAGGGCCTCCCGAGCGGCCATGTAGGCGGCGTTGGAGTGGGGGTCGGTGCCGGGGGGGAGGTTCACCTCCGGGCGGGTCACGTGCAGGAAGGACAGCGGATTGTCTGCGCACAGGGCCCGGGCCTCCTCCTCGGAGAGGACGTCGTAGGGCGGGCTGATGACGTGGGCGGCGAGGGCGTCTGTGGGACGGATCCCCGTGTGGGGATGGATGCGGGCCATGGACACTCCGGCTGGGTGGACGGGGGACCCTACCGCTATCCATCGGCCACCCGGAAGGAAAGCGGCGGACGGTGGGATCCGGGCGCGAGGGGGCGCCTCGGCCGCCCCGCGGGGAGGGGTTCGAGGCCCGCCACGGGTTACGACGCTCCCATCGACAAGCGAGGACCGTCCATGGCCCAGATCGGCTCGTGGTTCTCCCGTGTGTTCTCCAACGACGCCACCCGGGGCCTCTCGGGCGACAGCGACTTCCTCGCGGGCGAGGGCGGCTCGTTCTACGCCTCGCGCCTCCGGCTTCACGTCGCGGACAACGACCTCGTGGCCGATCCGCTCCTCCTGTGGGAGCCGAGCCGGGTCCGGCGGCAGCGGTTCGGCCTCCACGCCCACCTGCTGGCCGACCGGGGCGACGGTGTGGCCCGCTTCACGGACATCCTCGTGGTCCTCTCGGCCGACGACTGGGATCGGGCCGTGGGCCAGGGCGGCCAGGCCCTGCTGGACCGGGTGCGCGACATCCTGACCGCCCAGGTCATGCAGTTCTGCACGCAGCATTCCTTCAACCCCATCTTCCCCGACCGCCCCTTCGGCGTCAGCCTCGTCCGCGACGGCGCCCCGCAACTCCACGGGCACCGCATCGGCCTGCTGCCCGGCCAGTTCGTCACGGGCCTGCTGCCCAACTACTACCGCGGGCCCATCGAGTCCTCCTCGCCCACCCTCGCGGTCCACCTGAACCTCCCGGGGCAGTGGGAGGGCTACCGGCAGGTGGGGATGCTGCACGGCGACCAGTTCCACTACACCCTCGGCGCGCACTGGCTCGACTCGTTCCGGAACGCCGCGTTCCCCGGCCCGGCGCTCTACCAGCTCCAGCAGCAGCCCGACGGTTCGCTCGTCCACGTCGTCAATCCCGACTTCCAGGACGAGTACGAGGTGGGTACGGTGCGGACCTCGGACGGTCCCGCCGTGCTCGCGATCGCCGCCCGGAACGGCACGCCCGTGGCGTGGATCGTGCTCGCGGTGGCGGGCCGGCGGGCCCAGGCACGGCGAGCCGACGCCCCGCAGGCCCCGGCGTCCGTGCCTCGC
>JBFYZZ010000308.1:0-4666 GCA_041309225.1 Deltaproteobacteria bacterium
CCCTCGACCGGATCCGATCCTCCCCGGCGCCAGATATCGAAGCCGACGTGGCCAGGGCCGAGGCGTGGCTCGCGCGGCGTCGTGCCACGCGGCGCGAGCGGTTCGCCGACGAACTGCGCCAGGCCTGCGCCGAGGCCGGCGTGGAGATCCTCCTGCTCGGGCGCGATCCCCTCGAACTGCGCCTGCCCCCGGTCTCGGTGGGGGTGGACCTCGGGGCCGGCCGGGCCGAGGTGCGCTTCGCCGGGCTGGAGGTGCGGCGCGCCGTCGCCGAGGCCGGCGCGATCCTGTCCGCCCGCGCCGAGGCCGTGGCCTGGCTCGAGGGCACGGGCTGGGATCCCACGGCCTTCCTGGCGCTCCTCCGACAGGCCTGGCTGCGGGCCTCCCGAGGGGCCGAGGCGTGGGTGGAGCTGACCGACGTCCTCCCCGAGGTGGCGCTCCTCCGCCAGGGGCGGCGCTTCCGCCGCGATCCCGTGGCGCGACACTTCGAACCCTATCCGGCGGTGCGCTTCGCCTACGACCTGTGGCGCTTGAGGCGCGACCGGGTGCTCGTGACCGACGGCTGGCGCCTGAGCCTGGGCCCCGCCACCGGCGGCTCCACCCGCGACCGCGGCCGCGTGCTCCTCCTCGAGGACGCCCGGGGCCAAGGGCAGTTCCACCTCACACTCCGGTTCGTCCGCGAAGGGTGACCATGCCACGCCCCGACCCGTCCCTCGCCCGAGACATCCTGGCCCGCGTGGGGGAGTCCGGCCAGCCGCCCGAGGTGGGGATCGAACACCTCAACGTGGGCAACGAGGGCCTGATCGGGGTGCTCGACCGCGAGTACCTCGAGCCCATCGCCCGAGAGCGGCGGGGATCGTCCTTCAAGCTCGTGCAGGCCTACTTCGGCGGCGGCAAGACCCACTTCCTCTTCGTGGTCCGGGCCCGCGCCTGGGCCCACGGCTTCGCCTCGGCCGTGGTGGAGCTCTCCCCCGACGAGTGCCCGTTCGACGATCCGGTCCGCATCTACCGCGCCGTGGCCGGCCAGGTGGCCTGGCCGCCCGGCGATCCGTCGATTCCCCCCGTCCGGGGGCTGGACCACGCCCTCCGCCAGGCCCTGGTCGCCCGCGTGGCCGCCGCCGGTCGCGAGGCCGTGGAGGCCTGGATCGGTGCCGAGCTGAGGTACGCCGCGATAGACGCGCCCTCCTACCGATCCGCGGTGATCGCGTTCCTGAGGGCCGTCCTCGCCGGCGACGAGGCCGTAGAGGACCTCGCGGGCGCCTGGCTCAGGGGCGAGGAGCTCTCTCCCGGCGAGCTGCGGAGCCACGGCGTCCGCGAGGTGCTGGCGCGGGAGTCGGGCTTCCGCTTCCTGCGGAGCCTGTGCCAGTGCCTCCAGGCCCTCGGGGCGCCGGGGCTGCTGCTCTGCTTCGACGAGGCGGATCGCACGCTGTCCCTCCCGCCGCGCCGACGGCGGGCCGTGGCCGACAACCTCCGCGCCCTCATCGATCTGACCGGCCGGGAGGCGCTGCCCGGGCTCCTGTGCCTCTACGCCGTGCCGCCCGAGTTCCTCCGCACCGTGGTGGTGGAGTACCCCGCCCTGCAGCAACGCCTCGAGGGTCCGGCCATCCTCTCGGAGCGCAGCCCCCAGGCCACACTCATCGACCTCGAACGCCTCGACCTGCCGCCCGCCCGGCTCCTGGCGGCCATCGGCACACGCATCCTCGACCTCTTCGAGATCGCGCGCGCGCCGGGCTTCGATCGCGAGCTGCAGCGCCGGAACCTGGAGGCGCTCGCCGAGGAGGTGGCCCGCTCCTCCTTCGAGGTGGCCCACCGCCGGTCCTTCGTGAAGGCCGCGGTCGAGCTCCTGCACCGCCAGGCGGCCGAGCAGCGGCCGCTGGGGCCCGCCGACCTCCGCGAGCTCACGCGCCAGCAGGCGGAAGTGGTCCCCCTGCGCGCCCTCGACGGGTTCGAGGAGTTCTGATGCCCTCCCCGGGCGACCGCGTCCGCCACCCCATCGGCGGAGACGGCACGCTCGTGGCCGAGGCCGACGGCGGGCGCCGTTGGATCGTGGTGTTCGACGCCACACCCTCGCTCCAGCGCATCGTGCCGGCGCACGCCACCCGGCTGCTCCCGCCGGCCCCGCCCGTCCCGGTGCCTGCGGCGCCGCCGGCGGCCTCCCGTCCGTCCCCGTACGACGAGCCGGCCATCGCGCCGGGGCCTGTGCCGGTCCTCTCGGGCCCGATCGCGGACGCCCGGCAGGCGCTCGAGGCGCTCCGCCTCGGCGTGGTCCCGGCGGCGGCGCTCGAGGCCGTCACCGTGGCACGAGACGCCGAGATCGCGACCTTGACCCACCTCTTCCGCCGGGAGAGCGGCATGGTCCTGCTCGCGGGGGCCTACGGTACCGGCAAGACGCACCTCGTGGAGGTGGCGGAGAACCGCGCCCTCCAGGCGGGCTTCCTCGTGGCGCGCGCAACGTTCGATCCCGAGGAGGTGCCCCCGTCCCATCCCCTGCGCCTCTACCGCGCGCTCGCCCGCGGCCTGCGCTACCCCGACGATGCCGGCACGGGGCTCGGGCCGCTGGTCGAGCGGGTCGCCGACCGGCGCTCCCATCGGGAGCCCGAGGGGGCGGCGTTCCACCGCTACCTGGGTCCGGCGGCCTGGGCCGTGGCGCACGGCGACGACGTGCTCGCCGAGGACCTGCTCGCCTGGGTCGAGGGGGCGCTGCCCGGGTCCCACCGGGAGCTCTCGGCCGACCTCAAGCGGTTCGGCTGGCGCGGACCGGCGCTCCTGGCCCTCCCGGACTACCGGACCTTCGGCCAGGTCATGGCCCATCTCCTCGGCGGCGTGGCGGCGTGGGCACGGGACGCCGGCTGGCGAGGCCTCGCCGTGCTCCTCGACGAGGCCGAGTACCTCGACCAGCTCGAGTCCACCTCTCGGGAGATGGCCACGAACGTGCTGCGCTACCTGGCCTTCGCCTCGGTCGAGCCCGGGGCCCTGCCCTACGGGGAGGGCGACGTCTACCGGGGCGGTCACGCGGTGCACCGCGCCCTCTCCACCGTGTTCCGGCCGGCCCAGCCCCTGGCGGTGGTGTGTGCGTTCACGCCCCACCCGGGGATCCACGATCTCCTGCGCGGCATCGCAGGCGAGGGTGTCCCGATCCTCGAGATCGGCGCCATCGACCCGACCGAGCTGGGTACGCTCGCCGATCGGATCCTGGCGCTCTATACCCGGGTCCGGCCGGGTCTCGACCCGCCCGAGCCGCACCGTTGCCTGCTCCGGGGTGCCCTCGCGGGCGCCTTCCGGCGCGGCGAACTCGACACCGTCCGGCGCGCGGCGCGCACGGTCGTGGAGTTCTGGGACCTCTACCACCTGTCCCCCGAGCGGGCCCTGGCCGCCCTGGGGGCCTGACCGTGCCGCCGGGCATCCCGCTGGACCCCGCCGCGCTCCGGGCCGCCCTGCCCCGCACCTGGGGTCCCCTGCTCGCCCGGTTCGGCTCTCCGAACGAGGTGCAGCGCGCCGCCGCCGGCTCCCTCCTCGCGGGCGAGGACGTGCTCCTGGTGGCCCCGACCGCATCCGGCAAGACCGAGGCGATGGTGGCGCCGCTGGCCGAGCGGTGGTGTGACGGCCTTGCGGCGCGCGTGCTGCTCGTCAGCCCCACCCGGGCGCTGGCCAACGACCTGGCCCGTCGCCTGCGGGAACCCCTGGCCGCCGCGGGGATCGGGCTGGGCCGCTGGACCGGGGATCGGCACGACGGCGGCCGCCTGCACGAGGTCACGGTGCTCACGCCCGAGGCGCTCGACGCCCGGCTGGCGCGCGGGCGGCGCCTCCTCGCCGGCACCCGGGCGCTGGTGCTCGACGAGCTCCACGTGCTGGACGGAACGGCCCGCGGGGACCAGGCACGCATCCTGGTGCGCCGCCTGGCCCACGGCCAGGACCTCCAGGTGGTGGCCGCGAGCGCCACCGTGTCCGATCCGGCCGGCCTCGCCGGCCGGTACCTGCGCGACGCCCGCATCGTGGAGGTGGGTACCCGCCGGCGCATCCACGCACGGATCGAGGAGGCCTCGGGGGCCGACGGGGTGGCGGGGGCCCTGTCGAGGGCCGTCTCCGACGGGTTCCGCAAGATCCTGCTGTTCGCCCCCAGCCGGGTCGAGGTCGAGGCCCTGGCCGCCGCACTCCGGAGCCGCCCGCCCTTCGGGGACGCGGTGTTCGCCCACCACGGCAGCCTGGCCCGCGGCGAGCGGCTCCGGGTGGAGGAGGCCTTCCTCGCGCGATCCCTGGCCTGCTGCGTGGCCACCTCCACCCTCGAGTGGGGCGTGGACATCGGGGACGTGGACCTCGTGGCGCTGCTCGGGGCGCCCGCCGACGTGACCTCGCTGGGCCAGCGCGCCGGCCGGGGGGGCCGCCGCGGGCCGTCGAACCCCCTGCTGGCCCTCGCCCGGAGTCCCTTCGAGATTCGGGTGTTCCGGGCCATGCTGGAGGCGTGGTCCAAGGGCGAACTGCTGCCCGCGGAGCCCGCCTTCCGCCCCGGCGTGCTGGTGCAGCAGGCCCTCTCGCTGCTCCACGAGCTCCCGGGCGGGACGGTGGGCGCCGCCGATCTCGCCGTCCGGCTGCCGCCGGATCTCGCGGCGACCTGGGCGGAGGCCCGTCTCGCGGCGGTGCTCGCCCAGGCCGCGGCGCGTGGGTGGCTCGA
>JBFYZZ010000309.1:0-3056 GCA_041309225.1 Deltaproteobacteria bacterium
GGCGGTCGACGCGACGCGAGGCCGACAACGTACCGGGCTCCGAGCGGACGCGCGAGGCGCGTCACCGGCCGAGGGACTCGACCGCGCGGTCCCAGGCGGCCCCCTCCCCCACCTCGGCCGAGAGCGCCTCTGGGGAGCCCACGATCCGGCCCACCCGCCCGGGCCCCAGCGCCTCGGCCAGCGAGACAGCGTCTTCCTCGACCTGGACGCGGATCCGGGCGGCCCGAGCCGCGAGCAGCGGGAGGCGCGCCGCGTCGGCCGCCGAGGTGTCCAGGCCCGCCACCTGCGTGCCAGTGCGGCGCTCCAGGGCCACGAGCGCGGGCAACAGGTCGGGGGGCCGGCCGGGCTCTGGCCCGAGCGTGCGGTCGCCGAGCGCGTCGATGCGCGTGAGCGGCGGGGCCAGCGGATGGATCCAGGCCGGGCCCGGCCGGGTGAGGAGCGGGACGGCCAGCACCGCATCGAGCAGGGCGACGAGCAGGAGCGCCGGCACGCGGGTCACGGGGCCTCCTCCTCGAGGGCCCGCGCGAGGGACTCCCAGTAGCTCCGCTCGATGAGGCCGACGCTGACGTCGTCGCGCCGGGCCAGGATCCAGGCCCGCTGCTCAGGCGTGAGCGCCCTGACGGCCGCGAGGGTGCGCTCGGCGAGCTCCGCTTCGGCCTGCCGGATCTCGCCCTCGACGGCGAGCAGCTCGTCGCGGTGGGTACGGGCGGCGGCGAGCGCCTCCGACAGGCGCCGGCGCTCCCCGTCCGAGAGCGGCTCGGCGCCCTCGAGCCTCCCCTCCTGCAGCAGGAGCGCACCCCGTACGAGGTCCTCGATGGTGAGCCAGTCGCCCACCGCGGCCATGCGGGCGTGGAACACGCGCTCGCCCTGGCCCGGACCCATGAGCAAGCCCGGTGGATCGCCGGCGTGCTGGACCGGCACGAGGATGCGGCCCCCGCCTCCCCGGAGCGCGAGGAGGGCCCCCTCGACGAGGGCCACCCCGAGGAGGAGCACCAGGAGGAGATCGGGAAGGTGTCTCTTCACGGCACGCGCCCTCCCGTGAGGCCCGCGATCCGTGTGCCGTCCTCGAGCACGAGGGCCCGGAGCCGGCGCCGCTCGGCCTCGAGGCCGGTGAGGCGGCGGTGCTGGTCGCGCGCCGCGGCCAGGGGCCCGGCGAGGACGGTGGCCTGAGCGGGATCGGGGGCGGGCGCGCCGGGGGTGATCGCGAGATCCCACACGCCACGGGCGACGTCGTCGGCGGTGAGGGTCCCGAGGAAGACCGCCAGCGCCGGGTCGGGATCGGACGGCTCGGCGAAACCGCGGACGGTCCCGGCCCCGTGCGCGACGAGGACCGGCCGCGCGCCACCGGCCAACGGCGCAGCGAGGAGCGCACAGGCGCAGGCCGCCAGGGCGAGCTGGATCCATCTGAGCGTGGACATCGGGAGGAACGTGGCCTCGCGAGGGGATCCCGTCAAGGCGTCCCGTGGACGGGACGGGACCGCCGTGCGACACTGGCCGGTCATGAAGTCCGTCGAACCCGTCCCCGCCGACCGCCTGGTCCGCCGCCCCTCGGTGGGGGCGTGCTTCGCCGCGATCGCAGAGCCCGAGCTGTACCACAACTTCGCCATCCACCTCTTCGTGATGCTGCCCGCGGCCGTCGTCATGGCCTGGATCGGCACGCGGGTGGACGCTGCGCTCGGCCTGGGGCGGCTCCTGCCCTGGCCCCTCTCGGGCGTGCTCGGCGTGGGCGTGGCGGCCGTCGGCGCGGTGTGGGTCTGGTACGTCTACGGGTACCTCTTCCTCTCTGGCGGCGGCTCGCCCGGCACCCACGTGGACGGCGGCCCCACCTGGATGGTGGACACCGGTCCGTACACCGTGATCCGGCATCCGAGCGTGCTCGGGAAGCTCCTCGGGGTGATCGGGCTCGGCCTGGCCTTCGGCTCGCCCTCCTTCCTGTTCGGGTTCGTGCCGGTCCTGGTGGTCTACTCGCTCGTGACCAACCGCTGGCTCCAGGAGCGCCACTGCGACGCCCGCTTCGGCGAGGCCTACCAGCGGTACCGCGAGCGCGTGCCCATGCTCCTGCCCCGCCCCTCAGGGATCCGGCGCTGGCTCCGCGACGAGGCCGCCGTCGACCTCGACACCGTCCGCGCCCACGGCGCCTCACCCCCCGCCGTCTGGAACGAGCTCCGGTTTTACCTGGTGGGCCTCGTGATCCTGATCGCGCTCTTCGGGGCCGTCTGGTGGGGGATTCGGGGGATCTCCGGGTAGCCGCGGGCCCTCGAGCAACCGGGCCACGAACGGGGTCGAGGCCTCGGCCGCCACGGCGTGGCCGGCCGCCGTCCAGTGGCCGTCCTCGGCGAAGTAGAGCGGCTCGCCCCCGTCGGCGGCGCGGAGGGCGGGCACGAGGTCGAGCGTCGCCGCGTGGGCGCCCAGGATGGTCTCGGCCCGCCGACGGGCCCGGTCCAGGTCCCAGCCGGCGAGCGCGGGCCAGCGGGCCAGGGCCTCCTCCCTCCCCCGGGCCGTGGCCTCCACGGCGTCCGGGAAGAGCAGCACGCCGAAGGCCGTGCCCACGGCTCGGCAGTCCGCCGCCATCGAGCTTACGAGCGCCCCGGTGACCGCCCAGGCCTCCGCCCAGAGGGGACCGGCCTCGGGATCGTGGACGCGCAGATCGAGGGGCAGGCCGCCCCCGGCCTCGATCCGACGCGCGCTCTCCTGCCTTCGGAGGATCGCACGGACCCCGGCTCGCCAGGCGTGGCTCCGGGCCCAGAGCGGACCTTTCGCCCACGGCCCGAGCAGGGCGGAGGGGCGGTCCACGGGCACCAGGACGTCGCCCTCCAGCCGGTAGAAGGGCTTGTCGGACTTGGTGTCCAGGAGGGGGTGGTTGTTGAGCACGTCGTTGGACACGAGGAATCCGAGCAGGACGGCGTCGGGCTGGAGCGGGAGCGCCCGCTCCTCGAGCAGGCGCAGGGCCGTGGCCGTGCCGGCGCCGGGCACCCCCAGGGACAGGACCTCGGCCTCGCGCCCGAGCCGCGCGGAGAGGCGAGCCTCGAGACCGCGGCCGAAGCCGTCGTCGAGCG
>JBFYZZ010000310.1:0-11253 GCA_041309225.1 Deltaproteobacteria bacterium
GAGCACCAAGATGCTCCTCCCGGAGTCCACCCTCGCGCACTTCACGCCCGGGACCCAGCTGAACGTCCGCGTGGATCCGGAGGACAAGACGTCCGTGCTGGTCGAGACGGTGTGAGCCGGGACCCCTCCTGGGGGTCCCGTCATGCGCCGCCGGGGCCGGCGAGGGCCACCTCCTCCGTCGCCTCGGCGTAGAGGCGGTACACCTCCACGCTCAGCTCGGAGGCCCACTCCGGACGGTGCTTGAGGCGCCGGACCAGCCGAGGGTGGAAGCGGGCGTCCGGCGGGGTGTGGGGCTCGTAGTAACCGTCGACCGCGAGGAACGCGGTACGGGCGAGGTCGGGAGGGATCGGGCCCGGCTCGAAGGTCAGGGCCAGCTCCTGGCCGGGCTCGGGCAGCACGCTGTAGACGCCGTCGCTCCGATCCAGGGCCGCCCGGGGATCCGTGTCCTCGGGGCCCAGCACCAGCCGGGGCGGCAGGATCGCGACCGCGGGATCGGCGTCCACGATCGGCGCGAGGCCGAGGTGCCGGATCCGCCAGAAGCCGGTCCCGCCCCTCAGCCGAAGCGTGAGGTCGGGACCGGGGTCCGGGGGCAGGACCACGCAGAGGCGCCGCAGGGCAACCCAGCCCAGCGAGGGCACCACCGCGACCTCCTCCCAGGTGTCTTCGTCCATCCTGCGCTCCACCACCAGATCGAGACCCGTCGCCTTCCGCCAGGCGAGGAGCGGCTCGCGACGGGCCGGGTCCTCGCCCCGGCGTTGGAAGCGCTCGATCCGGTCGCCCATCGAGGCCTCGATCGCCCCCCAGAGCAGGGCCTGCCAGGGGGTGTTGCCCGCGTGGAGCTCGAGTGCGAGTCCCTCTGGCCCGACGGGGGGATCCCGGAACGTGACGACGAGGCCCTCGCCGTGGACTGCCCCGGGATCGCCGACGGCGCCGTCCATGTCCGTCTCCCAGAACCACTCGTCGTCCGCGAGGAGGGGCAGGACGTCGTGGCCGGCCAGGTCCACCGCGCTGGTGGGGCCCTGCGCGGGCGCGACGAGCACGACGTTCGCTTCGGACGTGGTGAGGGCCCGCACCGCCGGGTCGTGGTCCACCACCACCAGGGAGGCGTGGTCGATGTACTCGGTCTCGGGTGAGACCGCGACGATCCGGGTACGGACGGTGCCCGCGGCGTCCACGGGCAGCGGGACCAGGTCCGGCCGTTGCAGCGCCCGCACCACCGCCCCGCTGAAGGGCTCCCCGGCCAGGCGCCACCCGTCGGGCGTCTCCACGTAGACGAACGGGCAGGAGGAGCTGATCACGATGATCAGGGCGATCAGGAACGCGCCAGCCACGATAATCAACGCGGCGACCAGTGCAGCGACGACGACGCTACCGATCACCGCGCCGGCCAACACCGCGGGGTTCTCCTGAAGGAGGCGCCTGTCCTTGCCGTTGCAGTCCTGGTCGATCGCGTCGCCGGGCACGTCGAAGGCACCGGGGTGGATCTCGGCCCACTGGTCGTTGCAGTCGCGGCCTCCGCAGCTTCGCGCGGTGTAGCCGTCGCCGTCCTCGTCCGGGCAGACGGAAGGACCGACGAGGGTGGGTGCTGGAGACGGAGCCTCCTGGGAGGCCGGGAGATCGCCCAGCGTGCAGAGGTGTCGCGTGACATCCGTGGGGGTCGCCCCCGGAAGCGTCCGACACCGTCCCGTCACGCGCACGGTCAGGGACGCTCCGGTGTCCTCGATGAGGACCACGCAGGCGTCGCCCGTGGCGTCGTCCGCTGCCTCCATTGCGGCGGTCAGGATCACGAGGTCGGACGGGGGCCCCGCCTCGCAGATCTCCCGGACCGCGGCCTGGGCGGCCGTCCCCTTCGGAGCCACGTGGACGACGGTGTTGCCCTGCTGCGCGAGGGTTTGGAGGATCTCCAGGAGCCCCTGCGCCTGGAGAGGAGAGGCGCCGGCCCATGACGAAAGGATGAGGAGGAATGCCAGGAAACACATGCGACCCTCCGCACTCCCTCAGAAGCGGGCGCCGGCGTACGCGCCGACGGAGACCATGGGACAGGGATCGTTGCAGAAGAAGAACATCCCCCAGGTTTCCCCTCCGTACGCGAACGAGAGGTCGCCATCGTCCCTGCCGTGGACGAAGACGTTGCATCCCACCGTGGGCAGGGCACTCTCCGGGTCGAGGAGCACGCTCACGACGGGGCCGACATCCACGTTCTCCAGGGCGTGACGGTGCCAGAAGTACGCGGCGGGGTTGGAGTCGACATGCTCGTGGACGCTGATGTCGGCCGCGAAGCCGATCTCGTCGGCGCCGTCGGGGTACAGGGGTACCGGCGGCGGAATGGAGATCATCGGAGCGCACCCCGGAGTCGCGAGTCCCGCCAGGACCACCGCGAAGGCTGGAACGATCGCGCCCATCGGCTAGCACCCGGCTCCGGGGACCAGAGCGAAGAGGACCGATGCCCGGACGCTACCCGAGGACCGATCGCGGAGTCAAGCGCCAGGAAAGCGCCACCTGCTGGCCCATCGAGGCCGACGGCATGATCTGGATCATGTCAATCCGGCACTCCGAGGAGGAATGCGGTGCCGTGGGCGGCGAACACGGTGGCGATCAGCGCGGGTGGGTCGCGGGGACCCCGCCCAGCCCCACCTCCCCGCCCGGGCTACGCTGCCCGGCGGAGACCCCGTGGCCCTCGTCGTGCCCACCCGCTCCGAGGCGATCCGAGTCCACCGCGCCCAGGGCGGGCGGATCGCGGCGGTGCTGCCGGTGCACCACCCGCGGGCCCTCTGGCGGGCGCACGGGCTCCTCCCGGTCGAGGTCTGGGGCCCGCCCGGGACCGACGCCACGCCGGCCGCCGCCCACCTCCAACCGTTCCTCTGCTCGATCGTGCGCTGCGGGCTCGCGTTCCTGCTGGAGGGCGGCCTCGGCGACGCCGACCTGGTGGTGGTCCCGCATGCCTGCGACGCACTCCAGGGGCTGGGCTCGCTGCTCACCGACCTGTCGCCGCGACCCCTGCCCGTGCTCACGCCCTACCTGCCCCGCGCGGCGGGTGAGGTGGCGGAGGCGTTCCTCGCCGCCGAGATCGCCGCGCTGTCGTCCCATCTCGCCGAGGTGACCGGCCGTGCGCCCGACACCGACGACCTCCTCGCGGCCGCGCTCGACGAGGAGGCGGCCGACGCAGCGTTCGCCGCCGTCCTCGACGCGCTTCCCCGGCTCGACCTCTCCAACGTCGAGCGCTACCGGCTGCTCCGCAGCCGAGAGTACCTCCCACCCGCAGCCTTCCGGGCCGTGGCGGAGGGGGCCCTGCGCGCCGAGGGGTCCCCGCGAGGGATCCCGGTGCTCCTGTCGGGGATCGTACCCGAGCCGCCGGGCCTCCTCGCGTGCCTCGATCGGCTCGGCGCGCGCGTCGTGGCCGACGACACCGCCTGCGTGGGCCGCCGCCGGTACGCCCCCGGCACCGCCGCGGATCCGGTCCTCCGCATGGCCGAGGCGCTCCTGTCGGGCCCGCCGGACACCACCCGGGGCAGCCCGCTGCCGGACCGGGTGGCGTACGCCCGGGGCCTGGCGGAGCGATCCGACGCGCGCGCGGCCCTCCTGGTCGTCCCGACCGCCTGCGACCCCGAACTCTTCGCGCTCCCCGCGCTCCGACGGGCCCTCGAGGAGGCCGGCGTGCGTACCGTGCACCTCGAGATCGATCTCGCCACGCCGTTCCCCGCCCAGGCCGCCACCCGGGTGGAGGCGCTGCTGGAGTCGCTCGCGTGACCGTCACCGCCAGGCTTCGCCACGACCTCGCCGTCGCCGGCGGGCAGGCCGCGCTGCGCCTCGCCCGCTGGCGCGACGCGACCCGCCCGCCCAGGCCGCACCCCCACCTCGGGCCGCCGCTCGTGAGCGGCGGGCGCCTCAAGGAGCTCATCGCGCGCCACTACCTGAAGGGCCGCACCGCCTCCGGCGCCGTGCCCGTGGCCTGGGTCACCTCGGGCGCGCCGGTCGAGCCGCTCGTGGCGCTCGGGTACCACGTGCACTACCCCGAGAACCACGGGGCGGTCTGTGGGATCCGCCGGGTGGCCGAAGACCTCTGCATCGTGGCCGAGTCGGCGGGCTGGTCGCGGGACCTGTGCGCCTATGCGCGCACCGACCTGGGAGCGGTGCTGTCGGGTCGCACGCCGGTGGGCCGCCTGCCACGGCCCGACCTGCTCGTGTGCTGCACCAACATCTGCCAGACCGTGGTGGGCTGGTACCAGGTCCTGGCCGACCGGTTCGGCGTACCCGTCGCGCTCGTGGACACGCCGTTCCTCTACGCCGAGGACACCCCGCACGCCCTCGCGTACGTGGAGCGGCAGATCGGATCCCTCGTGGAGGCCGCGGAGCGCGCGGCCGGGCGCACCCTCGATCCCCGCCGCCTCCACGCGGTGACCCGGCGATCGAAGGACGCCTGCACGCTCTGGCGCGAGGTCGTGGACCGGGCGCGGCACCGGCCCTCGCCGATCACGGCCTTCGACACCTTCGTGCACATGGCACCCATCGTCGAGATGCGGGGGGAGGCCTCCACGGTGGCCTACTACGCCACCCTGCTCGCGGAACTCGACGGCCGGGTGGCGCGCGGCGAGGGCGCGCTCCGGCACGAGCGGTTCCGCCTCGCCTGGGACAACCTGCCCATCTGGCCCCGCATGCGCTGGCTCTCGGATCGCCTGGCGGCCCGGGGCGCGGCGCTGGTGGCCTCGCCCTACGCCCGGGCCTGGGGCGAGCTGGCCGACCTCATCGATCCCGACCAGCCCGTGGCCTCCGCCGCCCGGGTCTACCTCCATCCCATCCTCAACCGCGGCATCGGACAGCGCCTCTCCGCCCTTCGCGCGCTGGTGCGCGACTGCGCGGTGGACGGGGTCCTGCTGCACGCGGATCGCTCCTGCCGGCCCTGGTCCTCGGGCCAGATGGACGTGCGCGACCGGCTGGTGCGCGAGGACGGGATCCCCGCGCTCCTCCTGGAGGCGGACCACAGCGATCCCCGCGCGTTCTCGGAGGCCCAGGCCGCGGCCCGGATCGACGCCTTCCTCGAGGGGTTGGGCGCATGACCGTCGCCGCCGTCGGGATCGACGCGGGGTCCACCACGCTCAAGGTGGCCGCGCTCGACGCCGCGGGCGCGCTCCTCTGGTCCCGAGTGGAGCCGGCCTCCCCCCGCACCGCGGAGCAGGCCGCGACCCTGCTCGCCGCCTGTGCGGCCGAGGTGGGGCCCCTCGGAGACGCGCCGCTCGTGGCCACGGGGTACGGTCGCGACCTCGTGGCGGGGGCCGTCCGGCGGGTCACGGAGATCACCTGTCACGCCCGCGGGGCGTTCGCCCAGGTGGGGCGGGGCTGCACGGTGCTGGACCTGGGGGGCCAGGACAGCAAGGTGCTCGCGCTCGGCGACGACGGGCGGGTCCTCGACTTCGCCATGAACGACCGCTGCGCCGCGGGCACGGGCCGGTTCCTCGAGGTCGCCGCGGCGCGCCTGGGGCTTTCGCTCGACGCCTTCGACGCGGCCGCGGCCGCCGCCCCGCACGAGGCGACGCTGTCGAGCACCTGCACGGTGTTCGCGGAGTCCGAGATGGTGTCGCTCCTCGCCCGGGGCACGCCCGTGGAGGCCATCGCCGCCGGCCTGCACCGCGCCATGGCCCGCCGGGTCGCCGCGCTGGCCCGCGGAGTGGCCCTCCATTCGCCCCTCCTCGCCTCCGGGGGCGTGGCCCTGTCCGGCTCGGTCCGGCGCGCCCTGTCCACGGAGCTGGGCGTCGAGGTCGGGCTGGCGCGGCACTCGCAGGTCCTGGGCGCGCTGGGCGCCGCGCTGGTGGGGCTGTCCCAGGTCACCGGGCGATTCCTCCCGGCGTGAGGGCCGATCCACGTGGCCGGCGCGCCTCAGCCGGCCTACGCTGGGGCGTCGCTCCGGGAGACCCCATGCCGGCCCTCGTCCCCGCCCTCGCCCTCGCCCTCCTCGCCGCCTGCTCGGAACCGGTGGAGGAGGCGCTCCCCGACGCCGACGGCGACGGCGTCGCGGACGCCGAGGACTGCGATCCCGCCGATCCCGACGTGTTCGATGAGGCCGACGAGGTCTGCGACGGGGTCGACAACGACTGCGACGGCGGCGTGGACGAGGGCTTCGACCTCGACGGCGACGGCGTCGTCGCCGACGTCGCCGCCTGCACCGATCTCGACGGGCCGTTCGACTGCGACGACGGGGACCCCTTCGTGTTCCCGGGGGCCGCCGAGGCCTGCGACGGGGTCGACAACGACTGCGACGGCGGCGTGGACGAGGCCTGGGACGCCGACGGCGACGGCTCCGCGGGCTGCTGGGACGACTGCGACGACGCCGATCCCGACGTGGCGCCGGGCCTGCCCGAGGTCTGCGACGACCAGGACAACGACTGCGACGGCGAGGTGGACGAGGGCTTCGACCGGGACGCGGACGGCTGGTCCACCTGCCGCGGCGACTGCGACGACGGGAACCCCGCGGTGAACCCGGGGGAGGAGGAGCGCTGCGACGGGTTCGACAACGACTGCGATCCCAGCTCCTCCGAGGACGGCGATGTCGACGGCGACGGGATCACGTGGTGCGACGGCGACTGCGACGACAACCACGCCGGCGTGCACCCGGGCGCGGACGAGGTGTGCGACGGGGTCGACAACGACTGCAGCGGCTACGCCGACGAGCCCCGCGAGTGCTGGTCCTGCTGGACGGGCGCGGGGGACCGCCTCTACTGCACCGACAGTGTGACTTGGGAGGCGGCCTGGGCCGCCTGCCGGATGTGGGAGGGTGACCTCGCCACCCTGGCCGACGACGCGGAGAACGCCGTCGTGTCGCAGACCGCCTGGGACATCTGGAACAACTCCTGGTGGATCGGCTTCAACGACCGCGAGGAGGAGGGGACCTGGGCGTGGGCCGACGGCAGCCGCGTCACCTTCACCGGCTGGATCCACGGGGAGCCCAACGACTACGCCGGCGAGGACTGCGCCGGCACCAACTACGGGTACGTCGCCGGTTGGAACGACTTCAGCTGCGCCACCGGCCTCCCCTTCGTCTGCGAGTTCCGGTAGGTCGCCCGCCTGCGGGCGTGGGAGATCAGCGGGCGCCCACGTACGAGCGCACGGCGTCCGGCCAGGTCGTGATGTTGGAGCGCGTGTAGTCGCGGTACCAGGTGATGGTGTGGAGGTCCACCTCGCGCCGTGGATCGGTCTCGACGTCGGCGGCGAGGAACGTCTCCAGTTCCGCCATGGCGGCGATCAGGTCGAGCGACTCGACCAGGTCGGCCACGGACAGGAGCTGGTCCTCGTAGAGGGCCGCGCAGGCGGCGTTCTCGAGGCAGTAGGTGAACACCATGCCGTAGCCGTACCAGGGATCGAAGGTGGAGATGAAGGTCTGGTCGGTGCCCCACGGGAGGATCTGGAAGCGGCCGGTCGTGGGGTCGTGGTAGACCCGGTAGTTGTTCTGGGTGGTGTAGCCGTCCCAGTGGAGGATGACCGTCTCGATCGCCTGGTTCAGGATGAACTGGTCGAGGTCCACGAGGGCACGGAGGCGGGCGATCCCGGCGTCGTCGGCCGGCGCGTCGAGGGCGTCGGCCACCTCCGTGATCGCGGAGCGGTCGTGGGGATTGTCGCCCTCGTCGTACTCGAAGTACCACTCGTAGCCCTGCTGGAAGTCGACCCCGTACTCGCCCTCGTAGAGGTCGCCGGAGGGATCGGCGTACCAGCGCTCGAGGAAGACGTCGTCCACGCTCTCCACGAGGAGGTAGAGGCCGAAGTCCACCCCGTTGACGGCGAGGCGCGTCCAGCCCACCCGCGGCGTGGGCATCCCGGCTGCCCGGTAGACCTCGTAGGCGAGGTACTCGTGCATGTAGGTGGGGTCCTGCACCATGCTGTTGAAGGTGAGGGACTCCAGCCCGCGCAGGCGGTGGTCGAAATCGTCGAGATCGACCTTGAAGGCCGCCTTCTGGTCCAGGCTCCGCAGCGACCCCCAGTGGCCCTTGATCCGGAGGTGGACGTCGGCGAACCAGGCCCCCTGGAACCCGAGGCTCGCCGGGACCTCGGTGTACGGATCCGCCTCGAGCGACGACCAGGACGCCTCGGGGATGGTGATCTGGAACGCCGTGATCTCGTCGTGCTGGAAGAGCGCGACGGACGGGTCGAGGCCCTCGGGCGCGTGGTTGCCGTTGGTCCAGCCGGGCGTGGGCCGGATGGTGGGCGTCCACGGGCCGCCGTCCGGGACGCGGGCCCAGGCGACGTCGTCGGGCACCGGGCCGGTGGCGATGCGGTCCACGGGCTCGCCGTCCACGTAGAGCACGAGCGTGTCGCCGTCCTTGTCGAGGCCGAAGGGGAGGTGGCCGTCGAGGTCCTGGCCATCGGCCCAGAGCAGGACGTGCTCGCCCGGCGCCATGGTGCCCCCCGCGCCGTCCCACCAGTCGCCGCGACCCGAGCCGAGGGCCACGCGGGCGAGGTCCACCGGATCGCTGCCCGCGTTCCAGAGCTCGACCCAGTCGGGGAACGTGGAGGCCTCGTCCATCACGGTGGACTCGTTGTCCGGCATGACCTCGTTGAGGAGGAGCGTGTCCACCGGTCCGTACGTCTCCTCGACCACCCGGGGTTCGGGAGGCGTGACGACCCCGGGAGGGGAGCAGGCGGAGAGGAGGAGGAGGAGGGTCACGGTCGGCTCTCCCTACCACGCGAGGGTGGGCGGGCGCCCGGCCGGGGCCCGAACCGCCAGGCCACGGCGGCGGAGACGTAGGTGAGACGGCTCTCGTAGTGACCGTTGCCCACGGTCTTTCCGTACGTGACCTCGGAGTCCTCGGGGTGCTCGGCGTCCACCTCCAGCCTGAGCTGCCGGAGGAGGGAGTCGTCGATCCGGCGGTTGGCGACGAGCTGGCGGGCCACGGCCAGGTCGAGGTCCAGGCGGCCGAAGCGCAGGGTGGCGCCGGTGCCGGCGCCCCACTTGTCGCCGTCCACGAGGGCCACGCCCTGGGTCCGGAGGGGCACGGCGCTGGTCTCGTAGAGGGCGCCCAGCCGGGCGGTGACGCGGGGAGAGAGGACGAAGGCCCCGCCCAGCCGGAACGACCAGGCGTCCTGGTACCCGGCCACGAGGCGCACGTCGTTCGTGACGACGGCGTCCTCGGGGAAGAAGTCCCGCCGGGTCGCGATGACGAGGTCCATGTCGGTGACCGTGACCACGTCGAGGACGCTCCAGTCCTCGAACACGGTGGCGAACTCGAGGTCCAGGCGCTCGGTGGGCCGCACCTGGACCCCGCCGCGCAGCACGAGCGGGAGCGAGAGGAGCATGGTGACGTCGTCGTCGGTGAAGACCTCGCCGTCGATGAGGGAGCCGGTCCACCGGTGGCCGGTGAAGTCGGCCGTGAGCGAGCCCCGGGCCTCGACGGGGAGGGGGGGCTGGACCGAGAACCCGAGGGCCAGCCAGGGCAGGGGCTCGACCAGCACCCCGGCGTTGGCCGAGGGCGTGAAGGTGTCCCAGGCTTCGAGCGCGATGTCCAGGTCCCGCTCGGGATCCTCGGTGGCGTCCGATCCCGCGAGGCCCGAGGACGCCACGAGCTCCTGCTCGACGCGCACCACCCACCACTGGAGGCCGAGCCCCAACGCGAGCCAGTCGGTGACGCGGTGGGCCGCCGTGGCCACGCCGCCGAACTGCCAGAGGACCGTGTCCACCAGGATGTACCGCTGGGGGCCGTCCTCCGGCCAGGCGTAGTCGGGGGCCTGGGGCGTCACGAGTCCGACCGCGAAGGTGGTCCGGGGGACGCCGAGCGTCGAGGAGGCGCCCAGGGCGGGGATCGCCATCCAGGGCGCCTCGTTGTGGACCGGCTCGAAGACCAGCCCCTCCGCCGGCTCGTCGGCCCGGTCGAACGCCACGAACTGCTCCACGCCCGTGAGCGAGGCGTAGACCTGAGGCTCGCCGAGGCGGACCAGCGCCGCCGGGTTGTGGTAGAGCGCCGAGAGATCGTCCACGCTGGCGATGATCGCGCAGCCACGGGCGATGCAGCGCGTGCCGGAGTCCGGGTAGTGGTAGCCCGCCGCGTGCGCAGGATCCGGGAGGGCCGACGCCGCCAGGAGCACCAGGGCGAGCACGGGCGTCGGGGAGCGGCGGACCATCGGGCTTTCCTGGAGGTGCCTGGGCAGCCGCCCCCTATCCCGCAGGGCTGGGTGCCACACCGGCGGTGGGTGTCGGACGGGGTGTCGGCCTTCGACACCCATCGACATGGGGGGGCGGGGACCGGGTGGAGCAGGCGATGACGAGAAACAGCCTCGTCAGCAGGTAATCACGCGTCGATGGGTGCCCTGTCGAAGCTGGTCCGCGTCTTGCAGACCCTCCGTCCCTGTTCCGGAGGTCCATCGTGCGCGTCCTGGCCTGGCATCTCATGCTTCGCACCCGAGAGCGGTGCATCCTCGCCCCTTCCGTCTCCCAACGCCGCCTCCTCGCCTCCACCGTCCACGAGGTCGCCAAGGACGCGGGGCTCCTGGCGTTCCGCGGGTCCGATACCCACGTCCACGTGCTGGTGGCCTCGAATCGAGCCGACGCGGGGCGCGTGGCCCACGACCTCACGTGCGCCCTCCACTGGCGACTCCGTCTGAAAATCCCGTTCGAGGCGAGCCGCCTGAAGCCCGTCGAGTCCCAGGCGCACCTCGAGAGCGCGGTCGACTACATCCTCCGCCAGGACGAGCGGCACGGGTTCTCCTGCGATCCCTTCCACGACGCGAGCATCCTCCCCGATCTTCTCGGACTGCGCGTGCTCGGTCCGGACGTCGCCGAGCGCCTGGGCGCGCGCTTCCCCCGGCTCTCTCGGGGCAGGCTCGTGGAACTGCTCGGCGTGGACACGCTCGAAGCCGGGGACGCGTGGGACCTTCTGAGCGAGGCCGCCGCTGCGGCCGTCGGTCGATCCGACGTCCGCGGGAACCACCCGCTGGCGGTCCGGGCGCGCAGGGCACTGGTGGCCGTTGTGGACGGGAACCCCGGGTACTCCGATCCGGCCTCGGCGCTCGTCGGCAGCCGCTCCAGCGTCCAGCGCCTGCGGGCTCGGCCCGCCGATGCGGCGCTGGTGAGGGCCATCCGGCTCCAGGTCGGGTTCCGGTCGCTCCTGAGGGCACGAGCCGAGGCCGGTGTCACGGATGGGGGGGGGTTGTTGACGAGGGTGGGGGGATCCGTGACGCCGGGTCCGATCCGACGCCCTGCGACGTCCACGTCACCTCCGGCCGATCGGGCTAGGATCCGGGGGTCACCGCCGCCCGGAGTCATCCATGCACGTT
>JBFYZZ010000311.1:0-2900 GCA_041309225.1 Deltaproteobacteria bacterium
AGGCGCCACGACCCGTCGGACCGGCGCGCCCCGAGCCCCCCACTCGCCCGGCCCTCCGGAGGGAGGCGACTTAAGGGACTTCCCAGGACCTGCCCCGATCTGGAACGTGCACGGGCCGCAGGTCGGCTGACATCGCGACAGGCAGGGATCGGGCGACGACACCGGACTCGGTCTCGACCTCGACAGTCCGGCGTGCCGCGGTCCTGCCCCGGATCGCCCACCGCGTCACCCCGCTCCCTTCACCAGGCCCCCCTGGAGTGGGGCAACTCCAGGGCGGCGTCCCTTGCGATCGGACCGGCGCTGCCGTACCCTGGCGTCGAGCCTCACCGCCCCGGAGTCCCCATGCGCCTCCTCCTCGCCCTGCTGCCCCTGGCCCTCGCGGGCTGCGACACCCAGGCCGACGACACCGGAGGCGGGGACACCGACGCCGACACCGACGCCGACCTCTCCTACGCCATGGACATCCAGACCATCTGGAACGTCTCCTGCGGCACGGGCTGCCACATGGGCACCGCCGCGGGCGGAGGTCTGCCGCTCGACGCCGACCGGGGGTACACGAACCTCGTGAACGTGGCCTCCCAGCAGGCCAAGGGTTTGGATCGCGTGGAACCGGGCGATCACCTCGCCTCGTACCTGTGGCGGAAGCTCGACGGGAGCCACATCGACGTCGGAGGCGTCGGTGACCGGATGCCCGGGGGCGGGTCGCTCGACGCCGCGGACATCGCCACGGTGGAGGCCTGGATCGACGCGGGCGCCCTGCCCTGACCACCGTCAGCCGTGGATGGCGCGGTCGGCCGTGGCGGCCAGGGCCGCCTCGCGGAGGGCCTCGGCGTAGGTGGGATGGGCGTGGCACGTGCGGGCGACGTCCTCGGCCGCCGCGCGGAACGCCATCGCCACGACCGCCTCGCCCACGAGGTCGGCCGCGCGGGGCCCGGTCAGGTGCACGCCGAGGATCTCGTCGGTGTCCTTCGCGGCCAGGACCTTCACGATGCCGTCCACGTCGCCTCCGGCGCGGGCCCGCCCGCTGGCGCGGTAGAACGACTTCCCGACCTTGAAGGCCACGCCGTCGCGCTGGAGCTCCTCCTCGGTGCGGCCCACCGCGGCCACCTCCGGCCACGTGTACACGACCGAGGGCACGAGCCGGGGGTCCAGGTGCGGCTTCTGGCCCGCGATCCGCTCCGCCACGGCGATCCCCTCCTCCTCGGCCTTGTGGGCCAGCATGAGGCCGCCCACCACGTCGCCGATGGCCCACACGCCGGCCGCGGGCGTGCGTCGCTCGGCGTCCACGGGCACGAAGCCCCGGGCGTCGGGCGTGATGCCCACGGCCTCGAGCCCCAGCCCCTCGGTGAAGGGCCGGCGACCCACCGCGACCAGGCAGAGGTCGGCCTCCACGGCCACCTCGGCGTCGGATCGGTCGCGGGCCCGAACCACCACGCCCGCGTCGGTGACCTCCACGCCGGTGACCCGGTGGGACACCCGGGCGTCGATCTTGAGGTCCCGCCGGAGCACGCGGTGCAGTTCCCGGCTGCAGTCGCGGTCCATGGTGGGGAGGAGGGTGTCGAGGTACTCGAGCACCGTGACGGCGGTGCCGAGCCGGGCGTAGACCGAGGCGACCTCGAGCCCGATGGCCCCTCCGCCGATCACCGCGAGACGGCGGGGCACCTCGGGGAGCGAGAGCGCCTCGGTGGAGGAGATCACGCGTCGCCGATCGATCTCCACGCCGGGCAGCGAGGAGGGTTTCGACCCGGTGGCCACGACGACGCTCGGCGCTTCCAGCGGGGTGACCGTGCCGTCGGCCGCGGTGACCTCCACCCGGCCCGGGCCCGCGAATCGGCCGGTCCCGTGCAGCACGTCCACCTTGTTGCCCTTCATGAGGAGGGCCACCCCACGGGTCACTGCCGCCACCACGTCGGCCTTGCGCTGCTGCATCCGGGGCCAGTCCAGCTCCAGGCCCCCCACCCGGATCCCGTGCTCGGCGAACCGGTGGCCGGCCTCGAAGAAGCGCTCGGAGGAGTCGAGCAGGGCCTTGGAGGGGATGCAGCCCACGTTGAGGCAGGTGCCGCCGAGCGAGGGGTACCGCTCCACCAGGGCGACGCGCATGCCGAGCTGCGCCGCCCGGATCGCGGCCACGTAGCCGCCGGGTCCGCTCCCGATCACCACCACGTCGTGCGTCGCCATGTCAGGGGCCTCCGAGCAGGGTCTCCGGATCCTCGATCGCGGTCTTGATCCGCTTGAGGAACGATACCGCCTCCCGCCCGTCGATGATGCGGTGATCGTACGAGAGGGCCACGTACATCATGGGCCGGATCACCACCTGGCCGTCGCGCGCCACCGGCCGATCCTGGATGGCGTGCATGCCCAGGATGGCGCTCTGGGGCGGGTTGAGGATGGGTGTGGACAGGAGCGAACCGAACACGCCGCCGTTGGTGATCGTGAACGTGCCCCCGGACAGGTCCTCGAGCGTGATCCGGCCCTCGCGCGCCCGGGTGGCGAGCCGCTGGATCTCGCGCTCCAGCGGCCCCACGCCCATGGCGTGCGCCCCGCGCACCACCGGGACCAGGAGGCCGCGGTCGGTGCTCACCGCCACGCCCAGGTCCACGTAGTCGTGGCCCACGATCTCGTAGCCCTCGATGAAGGCGTTGACCCGCGGCCACTCGGCCAGAGCGACGCAGGCGGCCCGCGCGAAGATGGACATGAAGCCGAGCTTCACGCCGTGCTCCGCCTGGAATCCGGCCTGGATGGAGCGCCGGAGCTTCTGCACCGGGTCCAGGTCGATCTCGTTGAACGTGGTCAGCATGGCCGTCTCGTTGCGGACGGCCACGAGGCGTCGGGCCAGGGCCTGCCTCAGGCTCGACAGGGGCTCCCGGTGCTCGCCGGGCCGGGCCGGCCGGGCGCCCACG
>JBFYZZ010000312.1:0-11985 GCA_041309225.1 Deltaproteobacteria bacterium
CTCGGGGAGCTCGGGTACCTCGGAGCGCCCGCGGTCCGAGGGGCCTCCGCTGCGCCGAGGATCGAACCGGAGTAGACTGCTCCCCCCGACGGCGGCCGGAGGGCGCCCTCTGCGAGCCTCGGCACCCGGCGCGAGGCACGCGGTCGCGGTGCGTCCTCTCCAGGGCTGGAGGTTCACGACGACATGGGCGCCACGAGACACATCGCCCGGTGGATCGCGCTGGCCGCGGTCGCGGTCGTGGCCGTGGTCGTGGTGGCGTCCTGGGTGGGCTTCAAGGGCTGCACCTCGGAGCCCCGCGAGGTGTCCGTGGCGGACCTCGCCGTGGGGCAGGGGCTGGTCCAGGTCCGCGGCACGGCCCACTACCCCGTCCGGGTGGCCCAGGACTACCGGCCCTCGCTCATCCCGCCCACGAGCCAGATCGTCTGGATCTTCCCGTTGTTCCCGCCCGGCGACACGCTCGGGCGCGAGATCCGGATCCTGGTGCTGTCCTACACCGAGCCCGACCCCATCCTCTCCTACGAGATGCGGTCGCTCGAGGGCTGGCCCCTGAAGCCCACGCGCCGCCGGGTCGCCACCAACGTGATCGAGGCCTTCAAGATCCTCGGGTACACCTTCGCCGACGACTGGGTGGTCCTGGAGGAACGGCCGCCGAAGGAGTTCTCCCCCGTGACGGGCGCCTCGCTCGAGGCGCCCCGGTAGTTACCGCGAGAGGGCCGAGGGACCCGCGAACCGGGCGGCGTCGCCGAGCTCCTCCTCGATGCGCAGGAGCTGGTTGTACTTGGCGATCCGCTCCGTGCGGCAGGGGGCTCCGGTCTTGATCAGGCCCGTCCCCGCCGCCACCGCGAGGTCCGCGATGGAGGTGTCCTCGGTCTCGCCCGAGCGGTGGGACACGACGGTACGCCAGCCGTGCCGGTGCGCGAGCGTGATGGCGTCGAGGGTCTCGGTGAGCGTGCCGATCTGGTTGACCTTGATGAGGACGGCGTTGGCGGCCTGCTCCCGGAACCCGCGGCGGATGCGCTCGGAGTTGGTGACGAAGAGGTCGTCACCGACCAGCTGGATCCGCTCGCCCAACCGGGCCTGGAGCGCCGTCCAGCCGGCCCAGTCGTCCTCGGCGAGGCCGTCTTCGAGGATCACGAGGGGGTACCGGTCCGCGAGGCCCACGTAGAACTCGATCATCTCGGCCGAGGACACCACGCCCTCGCGGTTGCGGAGGCGGTAGGCCCCGGCCCCCTCGTCCCAGAAGCCGCTGGCGGCCACGTCCAGGGCCAGGAAAACCTGCTTGCCCGGCTTGTAGCCCGCCTTCTCGATGGCGTGGAGCAGGAGGTCGAGCGCCTCGGTGTCCTGCTCGAGCCGAGGAGCGAACCCACCCTCGTCGCCGACGGCCGTGGAGAGACCCCGCGTCTTGAGGACGGCCCTCAGGGCGTGGTAGACCTCGGTCCCGCATCGCAGGGCATCGGAGAACCGCTCGAACCCGGCGGGTACGAGCATGAACTCCTGGATGTCGAGCCCGTTGTCGGCGTGGGCGCCGCCGTTGAGGACGTTCATGAGGGGCACCGGGAGCACACAGGCGTTGGTGCCGCCGATGTACCGGTACAGGGGCAGGTCGAGGGAAAGGGCGGCCGCCCGCGCCACGGCGAGCGAGCAGCCCAGGATGGCGTTGGCCCCAAGGTTCTTCTTGTTCGGGCTGCCGTCGACGTCGATCAGGAGGCGGTCGATGGCCCGCTGGTCGGTGGCGTCGAGGCCCACGAGATGCCCCGCCAGGGCAACAACGACGTTGTTGACGGCACTGTCGACTCCCTTGCCGAGCCAGCGAGCCTTGTCTCCGTCCCGCAGCTCCACGGCCTCGTGCGTCCCGGTGCTCGCACCGGAGGGCACCGAGGCCCGACCCACCACCCCGTCCTCGGTGACGACCTCCACCTCCACGGTGGGGTTGCCGCGGGAGTCGAGGATCATGCGGGCGTGGACGTCGAAGATCGTGGCGGACATGGCGTTCTCCTCGAAAGCTCGCTTCGGTCGGGCCGGGTGGCCGTCCGGGGGGCTCGCGGTATCCCGCGCCCTGCGCCCCCGCAAAGGCGGCGGGGATCTGCCGGGCGTCCAGGGATCGCCCGCCCGTCCCCGGCTGGTGGCTCCGGTGGAGTCAAGAGGATAACCCCCCCGTCTCCTGGAGGTTCCCGATGAACGCGTTCATGATCCTGGCCCTTTGCCTTCCTTCGGCGGCCACGGCCGGCTCCCGGCTCGACGCATGGACGGGCGCAGTGGGCGAGGCGCAGATTGCCGACGTGGTCGAGGTCCCGCTCGTCATGTACCGCGTCGGATACCCCTGCGTGAAGGTGAAGTTCGCGGCGGACGGTGAGAAGGAGTACCTCTTCCGGCTCGACCTGGGGTCGAACGGCATCCAGATCGCTCCCTTCGTGGTGGAGGAGCTCGGCCTCACCAAGCAGACCCGGAACAAGAACCGGTGGGCCTCCCTCGGCCGCCGGGGCGACAAGATCAAGTGGAAGGCCGGCGGCAAGATCGAGACCGCCACGCTCGACACCCTCGTCGTCGGCGGCCTCACGCTCTCCGACGTACAGGTCGAGGTCCGCGCGATCGACCCCGATCCCGCGATCACGCCGGCGGGCGTGCTCGGTGTCGGCGCCCTCGGTCTGCCCGTCGCCGTGGTCCCCTCGGCGGGCGTGGTGCGGTTCGGCCCGGCGGACCGGGGCGACGCCATCCTGGGAGGCCTCCAGGGCGGCACGATCCTGCCGTTCCCACGGGTCGAGTCCCGGATCGTCAAGAGCTACATGGGCAAGCAGTTCCACCGCGGCTGGGCCGGCGTGATCACCGCCCGCGTGGGGGAGAAGGACGTCGCGCTGGGCATCAGCACCGCCCGGCCGATGGGCACCCTGTCCGACGCCATCCCCACCGGCGACGCGCCCACCTGGCGCGACGGCGACGCGGACGTGGTCTGGGTGGACGTGGCGGCCGGTTCGGTGGACCTCCCCTCGGGCTGGTACCGCCACCAGGGTCTGAGCATCGTCCCGCCCGAGGGCTGGCAGGGGTCCATCGGGTTCAACGTCCTGCGCGCGTTCGACATCGCCGTCGATCCCGCGGGCGGCCGCATCGCCCTCGCCCCCGCCTCCGGCCTGGAGGAGACGCCCGGCGAGCCCGTCTCGCTCGCCACGCTCGCCCGGACGATGGCCGATGCGGAGAAGGAGCCCCCGAAGGACGAGAAGGCCGAGAAGGCCGCACGGAAGGGCAAGGCCGCCAACCTCGACCGGAAGTCCGTCCTCCTCGCCGCCGGTGGCCAGGTCAAGGACGCCGTGACCGCGTCCCGGGAGGCCACGAGCCTCGATCCCGATCCCTGCCCCTACTGGTCGCACCTCGGCACGGCCCTGATGATGGATGCCCGCTTCCAGGAGGCCGGCGAGGCCTTCCAGCAGGGGCTCGACCGGTACGCCGCCTGGATGGCGCTCCCCAAGGAGCAGCGCGGGGAGATCCTGGCCATGGACGAGGAGGAGCTCGCGACCGCCCCCGTCCGGCCACAGGACCTCGACGCCTGCATGGACGTGGCGGCCTGGCTGGCCCAGACCCGCATCCAGGAGGGGCGTCCGGCCGAGGCCGTCGCGCTGTACCAGGCCCACACCGATCTCGATCCGGCCCTGCCGCTCCAGGCAGGTGTGGCGCTCATCCGCGAAGGGCGGTTCGACGAGGCCCAGGGTCCCCTGCGCCGGGCGCTCAACCTGGGCGCCCCCGCCCGTGCCACCGAGGTCACCACGGGCACGCGCCTCGCCCTCGCCGTGGTCTATGAGCACGCCGGGGATGTGCCCACAGCCGTGGAGCTCTGGAACCGGGAGTCGGGCGCACTCGCCTACGATCCCCTCGCCGCCGGCTTCTACGCGCGCCTCCTCGAAACCTCCAAGGGCCTCCAGGGCGCGACCGACGGCCTCCTCGCGCTCACCCGCACCTTCCCGGACAGCGCCGCCGCTCGACTCGCGCTGGCCGACCTCCTCGACCGGCAGGGCCAGTCGGAGAAGGCCGTCGCGGCGCGGCAGGAGGCTCGCGACCTCCTCCTCGAGGAGCTGCGCTTCCAGCCCCGGCTCGGTCAGGCCAGGGCGCTGCTGGCCTGGGCCGAGGCGTCGACCGGCCGGATGGCGGCGGCGCGCGAGGCCGCCGAGCAGGCCCTCGCGGGACGCCCCTCCCTGGAGTACGCCTGGGCCGCCCTGGCCCGGGCCGACGCCTCCGCCGGCAACATGGCGGCCGCCCAGAAGGCGTGGGAGCGTGCCCGGGCGTTCGGAACCGCCAACGCGCTCTTCTCCTTCCTGCCCAAACCCGAGCCCCCGCCCCCGCCGCCGCCCGCACCGGTGCCCGAGGAGCCCGCGAAGGGCGGGAAGAAGGGCCGGTAGGCCGCCCTACTCCATCAGTTCGGCGAGCAGCCTGAGCGTCTCGTCGTAGGCATGGTCCTCGAACTCGAGGCCTCCGCCGCCCACACGCATCCGGAACACGCCCTCCTCCTTGAAGGCGCGGACCGCGTTGGTGAGGTTGAGCACCGAGAGGGCCTCCACCCGGCGGACCTCTTCCATCTGGTACATGCCCGTCCCGATCCTGCGGATGGCGGCGACCAGCGCGGTGTTGTCGAGGTCGTGATGGCGCAGGCCGTGCGCCGCCTTGAGGGCGATCCAGTAGGACTCGACGAAGTTGAGGAGGAGGGCTGCGATCTCCGAGAGGCGCTGCACGTCGGCCACGCGGAGCGACTCGCGCATGCCCGTGGTCGCGCCGAAGGACGCGAGCCGCTCGACCGCCTGGTCGAGCGTCGCGACGGCGGTGTGCTCCGGATCGAACACGAACTCGTAGCGGAAGAGCCAGGCGAGGAAGCGGAACGTGCGCTCGGCTTCCGCGGTGTCCACGGCGAGGCCCCCCGCCGGCGTCTGCTCGAGCGAGGCCCCTGCCCGGCGGACCTGCCACCGCAGGACGAGGGCCAGCAGGGAGGAGGGCACGAACCAGTGCACCAGCATGTTCTTGTAGAAGTCGAGCGTGATGCGCGACTCCTCGGCCACCCGGTAGATGGGACCGCCTTCGTCCTCGAAGGCCACCACCTTGCGCCCGGCCAGGAAGCGGTGGAGGGCCTGGTCCACAGCCCAGGCGGGGTGGGTCAGCGTGGCGCTGGTCTCGGCACCGGCCCCCTCGAGGAAGGTCCGCAGGCGTTCGACGCGGCCCAGCAGCACGTCTCGCCGGATGCCGCGCTTGCGGTGGGACAGGAGGGCCATGGCCACGAGCGAGGTGGGCAGGACGATGGCCTGCTCGTTGATGCGGTGCAGGATCCGCTCGCCCAGGAACTGGAGCACCTCGTTGCGCCGCTCCTTCTCGAGGTCCTCCCAGGGACGGTCGAGGCCCGCGAGCACCTCGGAGGCGAGGACGGGCGTGCCGAACCTCAGGTACACCCGCCCGTAGCGGTGCCGCAGCACCCGGCCCGCACGGGCCACGTCGCCCAGCGACTCGTCCTTCTTCCGCCCCCCCGCCAGCTCGCGGGCGTAGGCCTTCTCCTCGGCGATCTGCTCGTACGAGATGTTGACGGGGAGGAAGGTGACGTCGAAGTCCTTGCGGGTGAGGCCGGCGGCGGCGTCCATGACCATGCCCACCAGGCCGAGCTTGGGCGGGAGGAGCTTGCCGGTGCGCGAGCGACCGCCCTCGATGAAGAACTCCACGGGGTAGCCCTCCCGGACGAGCTGCCGGACGTACCCCGCGAAGACCGTGGCGAAGATGGCGTCGCCCTTGAACGAGCGCTTCACGAAGAAGGCGCCCAGCCGGCGGACCAGCGGGCCGATCGGCCAGAACGACAGGTTGATCCCGGCGGCCACGTACGGGATCGCCAGGTCGTGCTGGTAGAGGATGGAGGACATCAGCAGGTAGTCGAGGTGGGACCGGTGGCAGGGCACCACGATGGGCGTGCCCCGTCGCTGGGCCTGGCGGACGATCTCGAAGTCCGCCGGGCGGATGTCCACCCCGCTGTAGAGCCGCGTGAACAGCAGGCGGCACAGGCGGTAGGCCACGTGCATCACGGAGAAGGACAGCTGCGCGGCGATCCGGTCGTAGGTGGCCTCCACCCGCTTGCGGATCCGCTCCTCGTCCTGCCCGGTCACCGCCATCTCGTGCCGGACCAGGTCCCGGACGGGCTTGCTCCCGAGCACGAGGCGCCGCATCCAGGCCCTGGAGCGGACCCGGGGCCCCCGGACCACCGTCTGCTCGCGGTAGAGGTGGCGGCGCAGCGCCACCCGGAGGATGCGGATCCGGCGCGAGAGGCTCTCGTCCCGGTAGTGCTCCACGAACCGCCCGAGATCGAGGGGCTCCCCCGCCTGGACGATGGCGTCGGCACCCTGGCGGACGAGGTTGAACAGGCGGGCGATCGGACCGGGCTGCTCGGCGCTGCCGAGCACGATGCGGGTGATCTCGGTGCGGGCCGGCGGCGGTGCCCGGTCCCAGACCACGACCACCGGGACCACCTGGAGGGGGCAGTCGCACTGGGCCTGGCCCGCGAGGAGGGCCTCGGCGACATCGGGCACCGGCCGGCCCGGGCCCCGATCGGGCGAGACCAGGAAGATACAGGCGTTCCTCCGTGCGCCGAGCAGGCGGGAGAGCCAGCCCGAGGCCACGGGATCGGGCACGGGGCCTCGTTCGCGCCGCCACCTCAAGCGCAGCAGCAGGGTGCGGACGATCTCCCCCAGCGGCAGGAGCCAGAGGGCGCCCAGGCGCGGCGTGAACGCCGACAGCGGCAGATCGCGCCCGTTGAGGGCCACGTTGAGCGCGACCCAGTCGAGCACGTCGCGGTTGTAGAGGGCGTAGACGACGGGGCCGAGCCCCGCGGCCCGCCGGATGCGCTCCTCCGAGTGCGCCTCGAGCCGGAACGAGCGGTACAGGAAGCCCAGGCCGAGGAGGTGGAAGAGGAGGCCGAAGTGCCTCCGCATGCCGCTGGCGTGCAACGCGAGCCCGACGTCGAGCGGCACGCCCTCCCCCGACGGCCGATCGGGCGTCGTCACGCCGGCCCCCCGTCCCCGGTGTCGAGGCCGGTGTCGGGGCACTCGGTGGTGGTGGGATCGGCGTCGTCGCAGTCGCCCGTGAGGGTCACGTACCCGGCCGGCGCCACGCACCCGACGTAGACCGAGGCGGTGGAGCCCACGCCGTCGCGATCGGCATCGGGGTAGAACGCCGTGCGCGGATCGCAGGCGCGCTCGGGCTCCTCCAGGAAATCCGGTCGCCACGCGTCGCAGGCCGCGACGAGGACGCACCAGGGGAGCACGCGAGGGGCACGCATGGCCCCTCCCCCCTACCCGGGCCCGCCCGGCTTGCCAACCGCGCCCGAGAGGCCCGCCAGGTCCAGGATCTCCCGTGCGACCTCCGTCCAGGGGCGCACCCGGGGAACGGCCCGGCGGCCGCGCCACGCCTCTGCGGCCTCGGCCAGGGCGTCCAGGTCGCCCGCCGGCACCACGGCGCCCCCTTCCTCGACCAGGAACCGGACGTCCCCCACGTCCGATCCCACCACGGGCGTACCCTGGGCGCGGTACTCGAGGACCTTCAGCGGGCAGAACCAGGGCGGTGTGTCGGCCGGGTAGGGGGCGAGCCCCACGTCCATGGCCGCCACGAGATCGGGGACCTCGGACGGATCCACGCGGCCCGTGGCCACCACGCGATCCGCGTGCCGGCGGGGTACCGGAACCCGACCCTCCCGATCCGCGCCGACCCACAGGAGATGGGCGTCCGGGATGCGGTCGAGCAGTCCGGCCAGCTGCTCGGCGCCGTGCCAGGGCCGCAGGGCGGCGAGGAAGCCGAGCACGAACGCGTCGGCGGGCAGGGCGGCGCGGCGCCGGCCCCGGGTGCGGTCGCCGGCCACGCCCGAGACCCCGTTGGGCACGTGCCGGACCCGCGCCGGATCGCAGCCCGCCTCGACGACGAGCCAATCCACGAGCCAGCGGCTCACCGCGGCGACGTGAGGAGCGGCCCCGAGCACCCGGCGCTCCCAGGCCCGCGCGGCGGCCGGCGCCGGCGGATCTTCGAAGCGGGCGCGCTCGAGGGCCTGGGGCGCGTTCACCTCGAGCACCCAGGGCACGCCGAGGCGCCGCGCGACGCGGTCCCCCGCGTCCGAGAACAGGGCGTGGCGCTCCACGACGAGGTCGGCCCCGTGCGCCCGGCCCCTGGCCAACGCTCGTCGGGCCACCCGCCGCGACGCCCGCACCTCGCCGAGGTGCGGCGGCAGCCAGGCGGGCCACCCGGGCACGCCGACCGCCTCCCAGGCCACCCCGCTCGGACCATCCGTCGTGCCCTCGCGTCCCTGCGCGGTCACGGCGACCAGGTGCACCTCTGCACCCACCCCCGCGAATCCCTCGGCCAGACCTCGCACGTGGGAGGACGCCCCCCCCATCCCCCGGACCGGGATGCCCGGCGCCGGCAGCAGGTGGAGGATCCGGAGAGGCATCGGGCGGCCCCCTATCCCTCTTGCGCGGTCCCGACGCCCGGCTACGGGATCGGATCCGGAGGGTGCGTGCCGTTCACCCGCGATCGTCTCTCGAGGAAGGGCGACTACGTCCACGGATCGTTCCTCAGGCCCGAGGTGGTCGACGGCTTCATCAATGCCGTCAACCCCGGCGATCGCACCGACGTGCTCGGGCGCTTCCCGTTCTCCGAGACGAGCGTGAACGACGCGATCACGTCGGCGTCCGGGGCGGCCAGGATCTGGCGTCGCGTGCCCGTGGCCGAGCGTGCGGCCGCACTCCACCGGCTCCACGGGGCGCTGATCTCGCTCCAGGAGAACCTCGCGGTCCTGGTCACCCGGGAGACCGGGAAGCCCCTGTGGGAGAGTCGCCAGGAGGTGGCGGCCACCGTCCGGATGCTCGACGTCCTCCTCGACGACGGCGTCACCATGCTCTCCCCCCAGGTGGTGGACGAGGTGGGCGCCCGCATGGACCAGGTGCCGCGGGGTGTGGTGGTCCTGATCGCGCCCTGCAACCTCCCGCTCCTCGTCCCGGCCACCCATGCCGCCATGGCGATCCTCGCGGGCAACGCCGTGGTGCTCAAGCCCTCCAAGTTCGCGCCCGCCACGGGCCAGGCCGTGGCCGAGCTGTGGGACCGCTGCCGGCTGCCGAGGGGGGTGTTCAACATGATCCAGGGGTCGGGCCCGGTCGTCGGCCAGCGCCTCGTGGGCCACCCCGGCACGGATCTCCTCCTCTTCACGGGCTCCTTCGAGTCGGCCTCGGCGATCCGCCGCACCCTCGTCGACCGGCCTGAGCTGTCGGCCGTCTACCTGTGCGGCGGCAAGGGCCTCGCGCTCGTCCTGGAGGGCGCCGATCTCAACCGCGCCGTATACGAGATCCTCGTCGGCGCCTACCTCACGGCGGGCCAGCGGCACACCTCCACGGGACGGGTGCTGGTGGTCTCGAGCGTGTTCGATCGATTCGTCCGGCGGCTCTGCGAGCAGGCCGCCCGCCTGCGCGTCGGGTACGGATTCGATCCCGACGTGTTCATGGGTCCGCTCGTGTCCGAGAGCCGCCGGGCCCGCTACCGGAGGTACGTGCGCGCCCTCGAGGGACGGGGTCACGTGCCGCTCCACGTCGGCGGCAACGAGCACGTGGAGGGCCGGCGCGGTTTCTACGTGCGGCCGGCCGCCTACGAGGTGCGGTGGCAGGACGGCTCCGCCTTCCTCAACGAAGAGCCGCCGGGCCCCGTCCTCCTCGTCTACCGGGTGGCCGATTGGGAGGAGGCGGCCGCCCTCCACAACCAGGCCTTCTATCGGCCGGTCACCAGCATCTTCGCCAGGCCCGACGATCTCGCGCTCCCGGAGCTGCAGGATCGGCTCCGCACGGGCAGCCTGAACGTGAACCGCAGCACGCTCGGCGCCTACCTGAGGCTGCCACGGGTGGGCCTGGGTCGGTCCAGCAGCGGCCATGCCGAGGGCCTGCAGCTCCTCCGGACCCTCGCCTACCCCCGGGCCAGCCTCACGGAGCACCGGCCGTTCGACACCCGCGTGCTGCTGCCCGGCGTCAACTGGACCGGACGCGCCCGCCGCGAGCCCTGCGTCGCCACCTTCGACACCGAGGACCAGCCGATCTCCGAGCTGCCCTCGGGGGCGCCGGACATCGCGCCCGTGGGGGTCCGCTCGCGGTGATCAGGCACGCCCGCGGAAGGCATCGACGCTGGCACGGCCGGGGCCACCCAGGAGGAGTGCGAGCGCCGCGAGGAGGAGCAGGAGGGGCGCCTCGAACCCCTGCTCGCCGAAGAAGCCGTTCCCGAACCGGAGGCGGAAGGTCACCACACCCGCCGTGCAGGCGATCGCGAAGGCGGCGGGCCGTGTCAGGAAGCCGATCAGCACCAACGCGCCACCGAGCAGCAGGGACCCGACGCCGGCCCAGGCCAGGCCCTGGGGCCAGGGCAACCCCGCCTCCGCCAGCGTCCTGGCGATGGGTCGGACCTCGCGGGTCAGCGGCCATCCGTGCAGGATCCCGGCGAGCCCGACCGCGAGCCGGAGGGGCAGGAAGGCATAGGGGCCCACGACGGCCTTGAGGCGCTGGAACATGATGTCTGCCTCCGGGACGGGGTATCCTTCCCACACCCCCACCGCTACCCGGACGCCGTGGCCAGCACCCCGTTCCTGTTCGTCCTCGTGGATGCCATCCCCCACGACGTCGCCCGCCGGGCGTGGATGGACGGCGCCTTCCCCGGCTTCCCCCCGCCCTCGCAGCTGGTCTCCACCTTCCCGTCGCTGACCTACGTGGCCATCCCGGCCATCGTCCGCGGGATCTCGCAATACAAGCCCCCCGGCTACGAGGCGGTCTGGTTCGATCCCGAACGGGGCACCCTCGTGCGGGATCTCGACCACATCGAGCCCCACGGTGTCGATACCTGGCCCCGATTGAACCTCTTCGCCGAGGGAGCCCTGTACGCCCTGCCGCGTGGATTCACGTACTCCCAGACGCGCTGGATCAAGCAGGCGGCGCCCCGACACCTGGACCGGCCCTGGGTGGGGTGGATCTCCGCCACCGACGCGCTCGGCCACTTCAAGGGACGGGCGGCCATGCACCGGGCGGTGAGCGCGATCGGCGGTCAGGTTGCCCAGGTCCGCGAGGAGTACGCCCGGATCCACGGATCCCTGCCGAGGGTGGTCCTGGCCTCCGACCACGGCATGGAGTTCGGGATCCGATCGCACCTCACGCAGGAGGACCTGCAGCGCTTCCTCGCCCTCTCCGGTTTCGCCGGCCCCTGGGGTGCGCTGGACGGCGTGGTGGTGGCCGCCCTGGGCGTCGTGGGCTGCGGAGTGCTGCACACGCACCCCGAGCGGGCCGAGGCCGTGGCGGAGGTGGTGTCCCAGGCTGCCGGCGTGGACCTGGCCATGGCGCGTACCCGGACGGGCGCCGCGGTGTTCGCGGTGCGGGGCGGCGGCGTGGCGCGGGCGGACCTCCACTGGGACGGCGACCGGTACCGGTACGATCCCGTGTCCGGCGATCCCCTGGCCTGCGCCGACCTCGCGGGGACCTGGACCCCCGATCGGGAGTCCTTCGAGCGGACGGCGGGGCGCCGGTACCCGGACGCCTGGCGACGCATCCGGGACGGCCTCGACGGCGGCATCTGCCAGGTTCCGGCGACCGTCCTGTTCTCCATGGAGGCCGGCTGGACCTTCGGCCCGCTCTCCGTGCACACCGGCGCGAGCCTCGTGGGCGGCATCCTCGCCACGCACGGCGCGCTCCATGCCGCCCAGACATGCGGGTTCGTCATGGACACCGCGGGCCGCCTCCCGCCCTTCCTCCGCCCGTGGGAGGTGTCGTCCATGCTCGCGGGCGGCATCGCATCCCGGGACATGGTGGGGGCGGCGCTGCCCTGGCGGCGGGAGGAGGAGCGGACGGCGCCGTAGGCCCCCGGCCCGCGTGTCCCGTCCACCCCTGCCTACGGCCGCCGGGCCGTCCGCCGGGGGAGGGACCGGAGCGCCCGCAGGGCGGCGACGGCCTCGCTCGCGTGGGCGGCGTC
>JBFYZZ010000313.1:0-31540 GCA_041309225.1 Deltaproteobacteria bacterium
GCGACTCCCCGCTCGAGGTCATCGAGCAGGCCTACCGGTCCCGGTACCGCTGGGCCCGCTCCCTGCGCGACCTCACGCGGGCCCAGGCCGTCTACCAGGAGCTCGACCGGGCCTGGCGCGACCTGTCCACGCCCGAGCGCCGGGCGGCGCTCAACGCCGGCCTCGATCCTGACGGCTCGGTGCTCCGGACCGAGCGCTCCCCCGCCGGGCCGGCGAGCCCGCCGGGCCAGGGTCCTCGGATCGGGAGCCGTTTCGGGGTCCAGGCTCCGGCCGACGCGGTCATGAGCGGGCCGCACTTCGGCGACCTGGGGTTCCATCGCAACGTGGGCCGACCGCCCGTCGCGACCCGTCCGCCCGCGCCCGAGGTCCGGCCCGGGGGCGCAGTGTTCCGGCCTCCTCCCCGACGCATCCCGCTCGAGGAGGCCGTCACGCCCGAGCCGCGCGACGCCGCGTCCGCCGCGCCCCCACGCCTGGGTCCGCCGACGGATCCCCCCGTCGAGGCCGAGGAGGAGGAGGTCCTCCCGGCCCGCCTGCACGTGGACGCCCCGCCCACGATCGAGCTGTCTACGTGGTACCACCCGGTCCGCACCACGTTCCACGTCACCAACCAGGGTGCCGGCCCGATGCCCGGCACGCTGGCCTCGAGCCAGCCCTGGCTGACCGTGCAGCCCAGGCTGCTCGATCCCCATGCCCGCGACACCGAGGTGGAGCTGACGTTCTGGCCCCGCCTGGTGCCGGGCCGCGCGGGCACCGCCCGTCTCTCGGTCACCACGGCGCACGGCCAGCGTCGGGTGATCACGGTCAGGGCTCGGAAGCGGCCGATCTACCTTCCGATCATCGGCGGGTTGGCGGCCTCCCTGCTCCTGGTCGTCCTCGTCTCCCGCACGGGGTGGGTGCCGGTCCCGTTCCTGCCCGGGCCCGAGGCGGGGCCCGTGCGCACTCGACTCTCGCTCACGGTCTCCCCCGGGGCCGACGCCATCCTGCTCGATGGCGCCCGGGTCGGCGCCGGGGCCCTCCTCGACCTCCCGAACCCCGCACCGCCCGGGCGCCGGGTCCATCTGCGGATCGATCGCCGCGGCTGCCTGTCCCACGACGACGACCTGGTGTTCGGCGACGGCCAGCGCCTCGATCTCCGGGTCACCCTGAAACCCGATCCAGCCTCCTCGGGAGGCTGCTCCTGATGGCACGTGGAGCCGCCTCCCCCGAGGAAGTGTCCCGCCTGCTCGACCTGGCCTGGGACGCCCTGGAGGCCGAGGACCTCGAAGCCGCGCTCCAGCACTGCGAGCAGGCCCTGTCCCTCGCTCCCCGGGATGCCGAGGCCTGGTTCTGCATGGGCGAGTGTCGCATGGAGGGCCGGGACCCTGCGCGGGCGCTCGACGCCTTCCGGCGGGCCGTCCTGGCGGATCCAACCCACGCGGACGCCTGGGTCTCCCTGGGCAACCTCCAGTTCATGCTCCTTCAGCTCGAGGAGGCCCGTCGCGCCTTCAACCGCGCCCTGCGCGAAGACCCGGACAACGCCGAGGCGTGGTACGGCCGGGCTCTGCTGCGTGAGCGCCGGCAGGACTGGGACGGGGCCGACCGCGACCTGGCCCGTGCGGCCCGCCTCGATCCCGAAACCTGGCCCTTCCCGCTCTCCCTCACCGACGAGGATCTCGAAAAGGCCGTCGAGGACGCGGTCCGCAAGCTCCATCCGTCGCTGCGGGCGTACATCGCCAACGTGGCCATCCTGGTGGACGAGGTCCCGTCCGACGAGGTCCTCTCCCAGTACGACCCCCCCATCTGGCCCGGGGAGCTGCTCGGCTACTTCACCGGTTACTCGCTCATGGAGCGGTCCAACGAGGATCCCTGGTCCCAGCTCCCCTCCTCCATCGTCCTGTTCCGCCGTAATCTCCAGCGCTTCGCGCGCGACCGGGACACCCTCGTCGAGGAACTCCGGACCACGATCTACCACGAGGTCGGCCACTTCCTCGGCCTCGACGAGGACGACCTGAAGGAGCGCGGGTTGGAGTAGGGACCCGGCCGGCGCCCCAGGAGTGGGGCAACTCCAGCCCCCGAACCCCTCCCGTGGTAGGCTGTCGGCGATGCCGTGCCCCACGCCCGCCGATCGACTTCTCGATCCTCAAGGAAGGCCCTACTTCCTGTGGGACTGCGCCTGGACCGACGGAGAGTTCCGAACGCTGCTCGCGAGTGGAGATCCCGACGTCCGGGGGATCCTCCTCGGCAAGCTGATGCGCCAGGCCAAGCCGGACGATGTCTTCCTCTACACCACGGAGGCCGAGATCCGAGCCTCATGGGACCGCATCCTCCCCCACCTGGGAGCGACTCGGGAGTTCTGGGGGTGGATCCTCGGCGTATGGGAGGCCGAGGATGCCCGATAGCGGGCTCTCCCCACTCCAGCGGCGCATCCTCCGCGTCCTCTCCACCAGCCAGCCACCCTGGACCCTCACCGGCGGCGCCGCGCTCGTCGGGTTCTACCTCGGCCACCGGACGACGCGCGACCTGGACCTGTTCTGGCACGGCCGCGCGCGGCTGCCCGAGATCGCCCCACTCCTCCAGGCATTGGAGGACGACCGGATCCACGTCTCGATCCTTCGTCGGACGCCCGCCTTCTGTGAGTTGCGTGCCAGCACGGACGAGGAGGTCGTGCTCGTCGACCTGGTGGCCGATCCGGTGCCACCGATCGAACAGCCCGTGCCCGGAGGGGATCCCGAGGCAAGCTTCCTGGTCGATACCCCTCACGAGATCCTGGTCAACAAGCTCAACGCGCTCCTCTCCCGGAGTGAGCTGCGGGATCTGGCGGATGCGAGGGTTCTCCTGGAGGCCGGCGGGGACCTGGGGCGTGCCGTGGAGGGTGCGATGGTCAAGGACGGTGGCTTCTCGCCGGCCACGCTCGCGTGGGTGCTCAGGAGCATGCCCATTCCGGCGCTCGGGGTGGCCAACGGCTGGCCGGCGGAGGCGGTCGATGAGCTGGCCGCGTTCCGCGATGCCCTCGTCGGGCGCCTCGCGCTGCTGGCCCGGCCGGAGCGGTAGCGGGCTCCGCGCGCTCCCCCCGCCCCGGTCATGCCTCGCTCGCCACCTTGTACGATCACGATTAGACTGTTGTCGTACATACAAAAAGAGCGAGCCGACCGTGCCCTTCCACGATCGCCAGGACGAACTCGCCTTCCTCGCCGCCCAGGCGCGCGATGACCGCGCTGCACTCGTCGTCCTCTACGGCCGCCGGCGGACCGGCAAGACCTCCCTCCTCCGCCAGTTCGCGCGGGACCGGGCCTCCGTCCTCTTCGTCGCGGACCAGAGCAGCCGCGCCGACCAGCTGGCGGCTTTCTCCGCCGCGGTCTTCCAGGGGCTCGGGGAGGCTGGTCTGGAGGGGACCACGTTCCCGACCTGGGAGGCCGCCCTGCGCTTCCTGGGTGGCCGCGCCCGGGAGAAGCCGTTGCTGGTCGCTCTCGACGAGTTCTCCCACCTGTGCGACGCCGATCCGTCCCTCCCGTCCGTCCTCCAGCGGCTGTGGGACGCCGAGCTGCAGGAGAGCCGGCTCCACCTCGTCCTGTGCGGCTCCTACGTGTCGTTCATGGAGCGGGAGGTGCTGGCGGCGAAGAACCCGCTCTACGGCCGCCGGACCGGCGACTGGCTCCTGGAACCGTTCGGCGTCGTGGAGAGCGGGCTCTTCCACCCCGATCTCCCACCCGACGCGCGCATCCAGGTCTACGGGATCCTGGGCGGGATGCCGGCCTGGCTGGAGCGCTGGGATCCCAGCCGTCCGGTCGAGGAGAACCTGTTCGACCTGATTCTGCGCAAGGGCGCTCCGCTGCGGGACGAGCCCCGCTTCCTCCTGATGGAGGAGCTGCGGGATCCCCGCGTCTACTTCTCGCTCTGCCGGGCCGTGGCGTGCGGGGCCACCTCGCCCAACGAGATCGCGCAGGCGGCGGGGCTGCCCGACCGCGGCGCCACGAGCCGGTACCTGGAGACCCTGCGGAACCTCCGCGTGCTGGAGCGGAGCGTCCCGGTCACCGAGCGGAGCCCGGAGCGCACGCGCCGGGGCCACTACCGGCTCGCCGATCCCCTGTTCCGGTTCTGGTTCCGGTTCGTACTCCCAAACACGAGCGCCCTCGAGGCGGGCGACCCTGAGGGGGTCCTGCGCACCCGGGTCCTGCCCCACCTCGACCAGCACGTCGCACCGGCCTTCGAGGACGCCGCCCGGCAGCACCTTTGGCGCCTCGTGCGCGCGCGCCGGGCGCCCGCGGCCTACGACCGGGTGGGTGCCTGGTGGCGTGCCGGCGCCGAGGTGGACGTGGTCGCGGTGACCGAGTCGGACCAGGCCCTCCTCCTCGGCGAGGTCAAGTGGAGCCGCAACCCCCTGGGGCTGGACGTGCTGGAGCGACTCGTCGCCCGGACGGACGCCGTCGCCGCGGACCTGGAGCGCCCTCCACGCGAGGTCCGCTACGCACTCTGGACCCGCTCGGGCTTCACCCCGGACCTCGAGCGGCGGGCCCGCGCCGAGAAGGTCCTCCTGTTCACGCCCGAGGACGTTCTCGAAACCGGAAAACCCCTTCCGAGCTGACCTTCGGAAGGGGTTTCGGTGGTGGTGGGCGATACTGGATGCCTATAGAACTTTTTGGCTGGGGGCGGATGCCCTGCCGGATGTCGGTCGACTCCAGAAGGCCATGGGTCTTCTCGGAGGAGTCGGAGTTCCGCGACGAAACGATTGCGGGTCAGGAGGACCTCCGGATACCATAACGGTAGCATTCTGTTACCGGAGGCTTCAAGATGCCTGGACTGCTGATCAAGGACTTCCCAGAGGAACTCCATCGCCGGCTCGAGCTTCGTGCCCTGGCCAACCATCGCAGCCTCACCCGAGAAGCCCTCGCGATCCTCGAGGGGGGACTCCAGGACAGGGCTGGCGCACCGTCCCTGGCAGAGGTGGATCGACTGAGAGTGAAGGGCCGCGTACCCCTGACCGACGCCCTGCTCGACATCGCCCGCGAGGATGGACGACCGTGATCGTCGTAGACACCAACGTCATCGCCTACCTGCTCATCGAGGGCGAGAAGACTGAGCAGGCGCGCGATCTCTGGCAGTCGGATTCGGACTGGCGGGTACCTCCGCTCTGGAGAGCCGAGTTCCTGAGCGTGTTGGCCACCACGGTTCGAGCAGGTGTCATCGGGGAGCAGGAGGCCATGCTTCTCTGGCGGCGCGCGACCGCGTTGCTCGGCCATGGTGAAGTGGAGCCCGGAGGAGAGGTGGTCTTGACTCGGGCGCTGCGGGACGGTCTCAGTGCCTACGATGCTCAGTTCGTCGCCGTGGCGGAGTCGCTCGGCGTTCGATTCATCACCAACGACCAGAAGATCCTTCGTCAACGGCCTGATGTTGCCGTCCCATTGACAGATTTCAACCTGCCACCTCGCGCGCGTTGAGCTGAGGTTCCGGACCTTCCGATGACTACGTCGTGCGCGCCAAGGGCAGCTCGCAATCCTCTCCTGGCCCGATCGACCGGCCAGTAATTGCTCTTGATCTGTCTGCTCCTGCCTTCCGCGTGCGCGAGCCACCGGATGGCGGCGAGCACCGCCGAAGCCCCTTTGGACGGCGAGCCGACGCTCTCCATGCCGAGCTCGACCACCGAGCAGACAGGAAGGGAAGCCGCGACGATTCCCCCAGCGGAGCCGGTTGTCATCGGCCCTCTCTCAGCGGAGCAGGTCTACGCTGTCCTGGCCAGGAACATCGGGGAGGTGAAGCACTGCTACCAGGAGGGCCTGTGGACCAACCCGAACCTCGCGGGGCTCGTGAAGGTCAGGTTCGTCATCACCGGCGACAGAGGCGTCACGACGGCGACAGCCTACGATTCGACCATCCAAGACGCCGCCGCGGAGAGCTGCATCGAGAAGGCGCTCCGGCGGTTCCGCTTTCCCGAACCCGCCGGTGGATCGGTCGTCGTCGTGCGCTATCCGTTCGCGCCGAGCCCGGTCATCTGAGGACACGAAGACGAAAAAACCGCCAGGAACATTGATTCCTGGCGGTCTTCATCGAAAATGGAGCAGAAGGGATTCGAACCCTCGACCCCAGCATTGCGAACGCTGTGCTCTCCCGGCTGAGCTACTGCCCCGGAGCCCCCCACGGTAGCCCGGGGGGCCGGAGGCGTCAAACGGGCCGGGTCAGCGGCCCTCGGCGCGGGCGCGGAACCGCTCGAGGGTGGCGGGGAGGTTCTCGCCCACCAGCGAGTTCACGATGGCTCGGGGGATGAAGACGTCCATCACGAGGTCGATGGTGTAGGTGGCGGCCGTCCGCTGGCCTCCGTCGAGTGGTTCGAGTTCCCATCCCCCGTCGTTGGAACGGAAGATCCCCGTGACGAGCGTCCATTCGAGCCGGCGGTCCTCCTCGCGCGACAGGCGCAGCGTGTACTCCAGCCGCCGGATGAGCCGCAGCACGAACCGGACCTCCCAGGCGCCGGGGGTGGCGGACACCACCTCGGCCTCCTCGATCTCCGGGAGGAAGCTGGGGTAGGACGGGAAGTCGGTGATGACCTCCATGACCCTTGCGGGCGGAGCGTCGACCTCCACTCGGCAGCGCGCGCTGGGCATGGTCTCCTCCATGGTGGGACGGGGCCCACACGGGTCCCCTACCCCGTCCGCCGGGCGGGCGGCGAGGGGCGTCCGCCCGGATGGCTACCCTTCGTCGCTCCCGCCCCGGCTGTGACGGCGTCGTCGCCGCCCACGCCGGCTGGCGGCGCTCTCGGATCCCCCGCCGGCGCCCAGGCTGGAGCCCGGGAACCAGCGCTGCCAGGTGTCCTCGAGCGTGCGCCTGAGCGGCTCGTGCTCGGGCGACTGGAGGAAGGGCCGCTGCGAGAGGAGGGCGAAGGCCTCGGCCCGCGACCGGACGAGCAGGTCGCGATGCTCGAGACCGTCCACCCACCGGAAGGCCGGCGCCTCACTGGCACGCTCGCCCAGGAGCCCCTCCGCCCCGCGCTGGGCGAGGTCCATCTCGGCGATGCGGAAGCCGTCGCGCTCGCGGAGCACGAGGTCCACCCTCGCGACCCCCGCGGGATCCGGCGTGGACCCGAGGATGAACAGGCAGCGCCCGGGCCGGATGCCGTGCGCCACGTGCGCCCGCAGGCGGTGGAGGCGGACGAGGTCGAAGCGGTCGGCCTGTTCCACCACCATGGCCGTGGCCGACGACACCGGCGGCCCGTCCTCGATGACGGTGGTGGTGACCAGCACGTCCACCCGGCGGTGGGAGAAGTCGTCGTGGACCCGCTGCCGATCCTCGCGGTTCATGAGCCCCGAGAAGATCCCGATGCGGGCGCCGGGGAACGCGTCGTTGCGCAGGGCGTCGGCAAAGCGGGCGAGGTCGCTCCTCGTGAGCGGCTCCTGGCCCCTGACCAGCGGGAGCACCACGTAGGCCTGCCGGCCCGCCTCCACCTCGGTGCGGGCCAGGGCGTACGCGTCGAGCCGTTCCTCGGAGGGGAAGGTCCGGAGGAGCTGGTCCGCGCCCAGCTGGCCGGGCACGAGCGAGATGTCCATCCCGCCGAACACGGTGAGCGCGAGGCTGGTGGGCAGGGGGGCGTCGCTCACGACCAGGAGGTCGGGGCGGTGGCCCTGGAAGGGCAGGTCCTGGAGAGACACCGTGCCGTACGTGCCCCGCTCCTCCACCACGACGAGGCCCAGGCGCCGGCAGGCTGGCCAGGGGCGAGCGAGGGCTCGCGTCCCGAACACCACGTGGACCTCGCCGCGCCGGAGGGCATCCGCCTGGGCGGGATCGGGCTGGTCGATCACGAGCGCCGGCACGAGGCCGACGGAGCGCAGCAGCGGCTCCGCGAAGAGGTAGCGGTGCTCCGCGGCCAGGGCGTCGGGGGTGAGGAACAGCACCTGGGAGCGGGCCTCGGCCACGATGACCGCGGACAGCAGCGTGAGGAGGCCCTTGCCGGACCCCACCTCGCCCTGCAGGAGCCGGTTCATCGGGCGGGAGGCGCCGAGGTCGCGCCGGATGTCGGAAAAGGCGACCTCGAGGGGATCGGACAGGGATCGCCCCCGTTCGGCGAGGATCTGGCCGACGAGGCGATGGCTCACGGGATGGGCGATGCCCCGCTCCTGAGGGGCCCGGCGGCGGAGCATGCCCACGCCGAGCTGGTAGAGCAGGAGCTCGTCGAAGGCGAGGCGCTCCCGCCCGCGGCGGTAGCCCTGGCTGGGGAAGTGGAGGCGATCCAGGGCCTCAGGCAGGTCCAGGAGCTTCATGTTGCGGCGGATCTCCTCGGGCACCGGGTCCAGGATCCGGCCGCCGAAGCGGTCGAGGGCACGCCTGAGCAGGCGCCGCACCTCTGGATCCGGCACCCCGGGGATGCCGTAGCCGGCCTGGCGCCCCTGACCGCGACTGTCGACCGAGACGACCTCCCCCTCGAGGAGCACGGTCCGCCCGCCGTCCCGCTCCACCGCGCCGAGGATCGCGACCTTGGCGCCCGGGTGGAAGCGATGGCGGAAGACGTCGTCCACACCGCCGGTCCAGCGGCAGGTCACCTCGGCCTCGCCGTCCGTGAGGACGACCTCGAAGATCCACCCCTGCGGCCGGTGCCGCGTGCAGCGCGAGCGGACCGAGCCGCGCACGACCACGGGTGTGTCCTCCTCCAGCGGCTCGGAGGGGACCACGGCCCGGGGCAGGAGATCGAGCCGGGCCGGGGCCCGGAGGAGGAGATCCGCCACGGTGCGCACATCCACCTCGGCCAGAGCGGCGACCGTGGCGGGGGACGCGCCCAGGGCCTCGTCGATCCCGCGACCCGTCCCCTCGGGCTCCCCCAGGAGCCCGGGTCGGGGTGCCTCGGGGGCGGGCGGACGGTCCTCGGGTTCCTCTGGGCTGCGGCAGACCGCCTCGAGGAGGGCCTGGAACTCGGCCTCCAGCTCCTCCGGCGTGGGCGCGGGCGGGGGGGCGGGCTCCGACGGGACCGCGACCGCGGGTGGGGGGACCGGCTTCGGGGGCTCGGGGGGCGCCGGCAACAGGCGGGCCAGGGGCTCGAGCGCGGGCGGCTCGGCGGGAGCCCCCAGCAGCGTGCCCAACGCGTCGAGCGTGATGGCCGCGCCCTCGAAGAGGGCGCTCCGGGCCGGGCCATCGAGCGAGTCGGCCCACCCCTCGAGCGTGCTCCTCAATCGGGCCAGCAGCCCCTTCTCCTCGTCCTCGAGCGGGGCCTGTGCCGCGCGGTCGATCCAGGGCAGGCAGGTGGCGCCGAAGCAGCGGACGGCGCCGGCCGACCGCTCGTCCCGGCGGGCGTAGGCGACCGTACGCCGCACCACGTCCAGGGCGCACGCCGCGACGGCCCGTTCGACCCCGGAGATGTCGGTGGCGCTCATGGAGGCCTCACACGTACCGGACGCGTACGATCTCGAACTCGCGCTCCCCGCGGGGCGTCTGGACCTTCACCGTCTCGCCCTCGGCGTGGCCGAGGAGGGCCTGCCCGATGGGGGAGGTGGGCGAGATGAGCCCCGCGCGGGCGACCGTCTCCTCGGCGCTGACGATGCGGTAGGTGCTCTCCTCCTCGGTGCCGAGGTCGAGGAGGTCCACCGTGGCGCCGAACACCACCCGATCGGACGGGGGCATGCGGGTCACGTCGATGACCTCAGCCATGGCCGCCCGGGCTTCCAACTCGCGGATCCGGCCCTCGAGGTGGGCCTGCCGGTCCTTGGCGGCGTCGAACTCGGCGTTCTCACTGATGTCGCCGTGAGCTCTCGCCTCCTCGATCGCCTGCACCACCTGCGGGCGCTGCTCCCGTGCCTGCCGGAGATCCTCCTGGAGGATCCGGAAGCCCTGGGGAGTCATGGGGATGCGTTGCATGGGAATGCCTCGAGACGACCGGGTTGCGGGACGCTCCGCGGGGAGGCGTCCGTTCGGACGGCCCCCGTCCCCGGGCCAGGGACGCGGCGCCCCGCCGGAGGGCGGGGCAGCGAGGGACTGTAACGAGGAACCGGGCCCGCGGGCAGGCCGGCGGGCCCGGGCCGCATCAGGCGGGATCCTCCCCGTGGGCGGTGGCGCCCGGGCGGCCGATCCCATGGTACTCGAAGCCGGCGGCGGCCATCTCCGCGGGATTCCAGATGTTGCGGCCGTCGAAGACCACGGGCCGGGCGAGGCGCCGGGCCAGCTCGGCCAGGTCCGGGCTGCGGAACTCGTTCCACTCGGTGACCAGCAGGAGGGCGTCCGCCCCGTCCGCGGCGTCCATGGGGGAGCGGGCATAGGTGATCCGGTCCCCGAGCCGGCGGCGGGCCTCCTCGGTGGCCTCCGGATCGAAGGCCACGATCCGGGCCCCCGCCTCGAGCAACCGTTCGATGATGGACAGGGACGGTGCCTCCCGCATGTCGTCGGTGCGGGGTTTGAAGGCCAGACCCCAGATCCCGAAGGTCCGGCCGCGGAGGTCGGGGCCGAACCGGTGCAGCACCTTCTCGGCGAGCATGCGCTTCTGGTCCTGGTTCACCTCCTCCACGGCATCCACGATCCGCAGCCGGTGGCCGTGGCGACGCGCGAGGTGCTGCAGCTCCCGGACGTCCTTCGGGAAGCACGACCCGCCGTACCCGACGCCGGGGAAGAAGAACCGCATGCCGATGCGGGTGTCGCTCCCCGCACCCCGCCGGACCATCTCGACGTCCGCACCTACCCTCTCGCAGAGCAGGGCGAGGTCGTTGATGAAGGAGATGCGCGTCGCGAGGAAGCCGTTGGCCGCGTACTTGGTCATCTCGGCGGACCGATTGTCCATGAACAGGATCGGGTGCCCCGTCCGCATCACGGGCGCGTAGAGCCGCTCCATCAGCCGGCGGGTCGACTCGCTCCGGCATCCCACCACGATCCGATCGGGATTGCGGAAGTCCTCGAGCGCGGCCCCCTCCTTGAGGAACTCCGGGTTGTTCACGACCTCGTGCGGGATCGCGGTGGCGGCCTCCAGGACCTCCCGGACGCGGTCGGCGGTGCCCACGGGCACCGTGGACTTGATGACGAGGGTGAGCGGCGTCGTGGCGTGCGCCGATACGAGGCGCGTGACCTCGAGGACGCCCGAGACGTCGGCCTGGCCGTCCGGGAGCGACGGCGTGCCGACGGCGATGAACACGACCTCGGCCGACGCGACCGCCGTGGCGCCGTCGAGCGTGAAGGAGAGCCGCGCCTCGCGCACGTTGCGGCTCACCACGTCCTGCAGCCCCGGCTCGTAGATCGGGATCCGCCCCTCGATCAGGGCCTCGATCTTCGAGGCGTCGCTGTCCACGCACACGACGTGGTGCCCCATGTCCGCGAGGCACGCACCCACCACCAGGCCCACGTAGCCGGTGCCGAAGACGCTGATCTGCATGGACTCACCTGCGTCGTTCCGCGGCGTGGGCTCCGACGGGATCCCACCGCGGACGGCCCCGCAAGGTAGCCGCGGGTCGGCGCGCGTGTCAAACGCCGGGTTGACGCTGCGCGGACTCCGGTTAGACGCGCCGGGTCCGCCCGTCGGACGTCACCCCCCATCCGCCACGCCGCCCCAGGACGGTGCCGGAGGGGGACACCCGATCCACCCACCCAGGAGTCCACGCCGTTGGCCAACCACAAGGACGCCGAGAAGCGCGCCCGCCAGTCCGAGGAGCGCCGCATCCGGAACCGCTCCTGGCGCACCCGGCTACGCAACCAGGTCAAGAAGATCCGCGACGCCATCGCCTCCAAGGACGTCGCCACCGCACAAGCCCTCCTCCCCGAGACCGTCTCCGTCCTTCAGCGGGGCGTCTCCAAGGGCGTGCTGCATCCCCGCAACGCCGCTCGGCGCGTGAGCCGCATCGCCCAGGCCTTGCAGGCGCTCAAGAAGCAGAGCTGAGGCTCCCCCGACCCGGGGCGTTCACCGGTGCCGGGTGCACAGCCCGAGCACGAGGCCCTCGAGCACCCGGCGGTCGCCCGCCCGGTGTCCGTGCATGTCCCGGTGGGCGTTGGCCAGCGTGTCGAAGGTCCGGACCGGGTCCAGGGGGTGTGCTTCCAGGGACCGGCGGGCCGCGTCCATGCGATCGCGCGGCATGCGGATCCCCTCCTCCCAGGGGTTGCCGCGACGGGCGAGGCAGGCCTGGAGCGAGAGCAGGATCCGGACCTGCCAGGCGACCATGGGCAGGATCTTCTCGGGCGGTTCGCCCTCCTCCACGAGCCGGTGGAGGATCCCGAGGGCGGTGCCGGCGTTTTCCCTTACGATGGCGTCGGTGAGGTCCCAGAGGACGGCCTCCCCGAGCAGCGAGCAGACCTCCTCCACGTACTCGGCGGTGATCCGGCCCGTGCCCCGGGTCCAGGCCAGGAGCTTGTCCACCTCGACGGCGAGGCGGCCGAGGTCGCGGCCCACGAGCGTCACGAGGAGCTCGGCCTCGCGCCGCCCGATCGTGCACCCGCCCGCCTCGATCCGCTCGACCACGAAGCCTACCGGATCCTGGTCCCGGGGGTCGAACCGGACCACCCGGCCCACCCGCTCCACGGCGGCCTTGAGGCGTTTCCCCCTCTCCCCGGTGGCGTCGGGCACGGCCTGCCCGTGGAGGATCAGCACGGTGGTGGGGTTGGGCGTGGCGAGGTACCCGAGGAGCGCCTCGAGCGCCGCGGCGGGCGCCTTCTCGATCTCCCGCACCACGACCGCGCGCCGCAGGCCCATCATGGGCGGGGTGCGCGCCGTGGCGAGCAGCGGGCCGAGCGGCTCGGAGGCGGACCCCTCGGTCCGGTTGAAGCCGGCCGGACCCCCCTCGAGGGCACGCTCGAGCACCGAGGCCACGGTCTCCCGCACGCGCAGCTCCTCGCCGCCCGTGACGAGCCAGGCGGGGACGAGCGAGTCCCCGTCGGACGGCGAGTGGCGGGCTTTCGGGGTCACCGCGCCTCCACCGCGAGCAGGAGCACCTCCACGGCCTCTTCGGCGAGGTCCCCGGCCAGTGCGCCGAACACCGCCGCGCGGGCCTCCGGGAGGCCCGCAGACGACGCCGGATCCGGCGCCGGGACCAGCAGGTCCCGCGCGAGCAGGACCTCCCTGGGGTGAGGGCCCCGCCGGTAGAATCGAACGCGAAGCGTGGCGTTCCACGCCCCGATCCCGCCTGCTCCACCCGCCGCCGGTCGGAACGAGGCCTCCTCCACCCTGGCGTCCAGGGGATCCGGGCCTCCGGCCCCGCGCCGCCGGATGGCACGGCCGAGGGCCTCGCCCAGGGCATCGGCCACGCCGGGCTCCACGACGGGCGCCGTCACCTCCCCCACGAGGAGGCCACGGCCGACCGGAGGAGGGCCCACGTGCCAGCCGCATCCCCCGGCCGCCAGCCCCAGGGCGAGTGCCACGGCCGGGAGGCCGGGTCGTCCCGTCCGGCGGGAAGGGCGTGGTGGACGCATGTCCGGACGGCGCTCCGGGAGGCTACGTTGGGGTGCTGGAGGTAACATGGGTCTGGCGTCCTTCGCCCTCCTGGCCATGGGGTGGCTCCCCACGTCCCATGCCGTTCCGTGGGATCCGGGCGTTCCGCCCGGCCCCGGGACCCTCCCGCCGCTGGAGGACGACCTCGACGTCGAGGCCCCTGAGCGCACCCGACCGTTCCTCATGGAGGTCAACTTCCGGAGCCGGTGGCTCACGGTTCCCGACAGCCTCGTCGACATCGCCTTCTTCGACCAGGAGTCCAGCGGCGTGCTCGCGGCCCACCCCGATCGGCCCAAGGTCGGCGCGTGGAGTGCCGGCCTGGAGTGGGTCGTCAAGAGCCGCAGCGCCAACGGCATCGTCTACTTCGAGTACGCCGGCTCGCTCGTCGACGAGGGCTACTGGGACGACGCCCTCGAGGACACCCCGGACTACGCCGACGGGGAGTACCTCGTCCCGGATCGGCTCGGCTTCGTGGCCCTCGGCGCGGACTACGCCCACGAGGTCCATGCCACCGACTGGCTCTCCTTCCTCGCCGGCGGCGGCCTGGGGGTCCTGAGGATCACGGGCCGGATGATCCGTTGGCGGCCGGGCTCGGTGGAGAACCCCGAGTCGAGCCTCGGCGACCCCTACTGCACCCAGGGCGACCTCCAGAACTGGAAGGCGCCGGCCTACGAGCGCTACGCCGCGGGCTGCGGCGACGACGGGGAGAAGAGCCTCCCCAGGGTCCTTCCCCTGGTGGACCTGAACCTCGGGGTCCGGTTCCACGTGGCCGACCGCGCCAACCTCCGCCTCGAAGGCGGCCTCCACGACATGTTCTACCTGGGCATGGCGGCCGGGGTGGAGTTCTAGAGCCCCCCGCGTCCGTCCGGTTCCGCCGACCCGCCCGCGTTGCGGGATCCACCATGGAACTCGTCCTCGTCCCCCTGTCCATCGGCGCAGCGGTCGTCCCGATCCTGTGCTTCCTCCTCCTGCTCTGGTGGATGGACCGATACGACCGCGAGCCCTTCGGCCTGTTCGCGCTCGTCTTCCTCTGGGGCGCGGGAGGGGCGGTGGTCTTCGCCATGGCCAGCAGCACGCTGGCCGTGGTCCCACTGGAGTTCGCCATCGGGGCCCAGGCCGCGGCCCGCATCGCGATCGTGATCCTGGCCCCGCTCGTCGAGGAGCCCACCAAGGCGGCCGTCCTGCTCCTCCTCCCCTTCTCGAAGCACTTCGACAACACCACCGACGGCTTCGTCTACGGCGGTGCGGCGGGCCTCGGGTTCGCCATGACCGAGAACCTCCTGTACTTCACGGGAGCCGCCGCGGAGGGGGATCCGGCCACGTGGATCGGCACGGTCCTGGTCCGTACGCTCTACTCCGCGGTCATGCACGCCGCGGCCACGGGGCTGGTGGGCGCGGCGATCGGCTTCGCGTTGCTCCGGCCGTTCCGGGTCCGGGTCGTGGCCCTGGTGGTCGGCCTCCTCCTCGCCATGACCATGCACGGGGTCTGGAACGGGCTGCTCACCGCGGACGAGGTCCTCGGGGCGGAGGGGGCCCTCTTCGGCGTGGACCTGCTGGTCTTCCCGCTCGAGGTCCTGGTGGTGCTCGCCGTGTTCCAGTTCTGCCTCTGGGACGAGCGACGCACGCTCCTGCACGAGCTGGAGGAGGAGGCCGCCCTCGGGATCCTGCCGGCGGCCCACGTCCCGGTGCTCTGCTCGTGGCTCAGGCGGTCGGGTCGCCGGTGGCTGCCTCCGGGCGTCCCGCACGCAGCCTACGTCCGTACGGCGACCACCCTCGCCTTCCGCAAGCACCAGGCCCGCGCCTCCCCCGGTGCGCGGGCCGCCCCGCGCCTCGCGGACGTGGAGCGGCTCCGGTCCGAGGTCCGGCGCCTGCTCGCGGCCTCCACCTGAGGCGTGCCTACGGGCGGGGTGCTTCCGGGAGGTCGCCGGCCAGGGCCTCGGGGAGGTCGAGGAAGACGCTCACGGTGTGCGCGACCGTGAAGCCCTCGTCGTCGTGGCCGAGGAAGACCAGGTTGTTGAATCCGGGCTTCAGGCGCCGCTCCACCGTGAACGGCATCGCGGCGAGGCCCGTGCCTGCACCGCGGAAGTGGATCTTCTCCAGCTCGCCCTGGCCGGTGTCTCCCTCCTCGAGGGCGGCCTCCGAGAGCCCGGAGCTGCCCTTGGACATCCAGGCGTGGAAGACCATGAGGTCGCCCAAGCCCCGCTCGTCGCGCAGGACGCCCGACACCACGACGTCCGCGTCCGAGGTGACGATGCCGGGCTCCCGCGTGAGCTCGATCTCGGGCGGGGTCCGGAGGCGCCCGAGGTCCCCGAGGTCGCCCGGCGACGCGGGCGCCACGCCCGGCTCGTACACCGGAAGCGCCAGCCTCTCCCTCTGGGTGGCGTAGTCCCAGAACCCCGATCGCACCACGGCACCGTAGTCGTAGAGCTCGTTGGCGTCGCCCACGCGGAACTCCAGGGAGACGCGGCCGTCCTGGCCGGGGCCGCGGACCTCGAACGTGAACCGCCCGCTCACGGTCTCGCCGGGTGCGGCCCGGCCCAGCTCCAGCGTGCCGCGATCGAGGTCCACGTCCCGCCCCGACTTGTTGCGGATCTTGGCGAAGACCATCTCCGAGGGAGCACGGCCGACGTTGGTGACGCGGACCTCGAGATCGAGCACCTCGCCCACCTCGGGGACGCCGTCGCCGTCGCCCGAACCCGGACGGTCGTCCAGGAGGCGGAAGGACCAGGCGAAGCGGGGCAGGTCCTGGCGTCTGGCGCGGAAGACGGCCGGGCTCTCGCCGAGCGGGCGGCGGTCTGCGTCCTGGAGCCGGAACCGGACCCGGTCCAGCTCGGACGGGTAGCCTGCGGCGAGCTCCACCCGCCGGGCGTACGACCGGGTCTCGCCCGGGCCGATGCGTCCGAAGAAGTACTCGGTCCCGTCGAGCTCGTTGTCGGCGGACGCCACCGCGAACACCCGGTGTACCGGTTCGCGGCCGCGATTGGTCACCCGGAGGGTGATCCGGCTCTCCCGACCTGCGACGATCTCGCCGCCTGCCCCTAGGTCCAGGGCTACGTCGAGGTCGGGCGCATCGGGCTGGGTCCCCGCGGACCAGTCGGTGCCGAGTGCCTTGAAGGCCGCCACGATCAGGGCGTCCTGCTCGGCGCGCGCCTTCGCCACCAGATTCCCGGCCGCGGCGACCACGTCGGCCCGCCGGGTGCCGGTGGTGGCGAGCAACACCTGGCGGACGAACTGCACCTGCCAGTCGGCGCCGAGGTTCCGCTTCTCGTGGCAGCGGTTCTCCGCGTCGGCGGTGAGGTCGTGGAGGTACCGTACGGTGTAGGTGGGTATGTCCCCGGCTTCTGCCACCTGGGACTGGAGGTGCCGGTCGAGGTCGGCCTCGCGCTTGATCTGCTCCCGCCACAGGAAGGACACCACCGGATCGAGCCGGCTCCGGTCCTCCACCTTGCCCCCGCAGGCGGTCTGGATGCGCTCGGGCTTCGGCTCCACCACGACCCCCTCCAGGGCCACGTCGGGGGTGATGCCCACGGACTGGATGCTGCGATCGCCCGGTGTCAGGTACTGCGCCACGGTGAGCTTGAGCTTGGAATCGTCGGCGTTGTCGTAGAGGTACTGGACCGAGCCCTTGCCGAAGGTGCGCTCGCCGAAGGTGGCCGCCCGGTCGAGGTTGCGGAGCGCCCCCGCCACGATCTCGGCGGCGCTGGCCGTGTGGGCGTTGGTGAGCACCGCCACCGGGTAGTCGGACTCGGTGCGGGCCGGCACGGCCTTGTCCACGTCCCGCGTCCCGTGGGCGTCCACCGTGGAGACCACCACGCCCGAGGCCAGCCAGCGATCGGCCACCTCCACGGCCTGCGTGTAGTAGCCCCCCGAGTTGTCGCGCAGGTCGAGGATCACGCCCGTGGGCGGCCCTCCGAGATCGCGCCGGAACCCGGCGAGCACGGCGTCGAGGTCACGGCTGGTGGGGGCGCTGAACTGCTTGATGCGGACGTATCCGATGCGGCCCTCGAGGAGCTGGCCTTCCACGGGATTGAGCCGGATTCTCTCCCGCACGATGGTGTAGTCCTGCGGCTTCTCGAGCTGGCTGCGCTGGATCGTGACGGTGACCGGGGCGCCCACCGGACCCCTCAGCTTGGTGACCGCCTCGTCGAGCGTCATGTTGACGGTGGACTCGTCGCCGATCCGGACGATCTCGTCCCCCGCCTTCAGGCCCCCGCGGTAGGCCGGGGAGCCCTCCAGGGGGTACTCCACGGAGAGCCGGCCCTTCTCGTTGATGACGATGGTGATGCCGAGCCCGCCGAACTCGCCCTGGTTCTCGGTGTCCATGTCCCTGGCCGCCTCGGGCGGCATGAGTGCCGAGTGGGGGTCGAGCGTGGACAGCATGCCGTTGGTGAAGGCGTACTCGACGTCCTGGGGCTCGACATCGGGTGCACCGAGGTACTGGTCGAGGATCGAGGCCACCTGCTTGATGATGGCACCCAGGTCGTCGAGCGTGCGGACGGGGGTGACCTGGAGGGTGGTGCTGTAGGCGCCCACCGAGAGGTGGAGCCGGCTGCCCCCCGGTTCGCGGTCGAAGAGCACGCTGTCCACCCGACGCTCCACGGCATCGAGGGCGGCGTCGAACATCCGCTCGGGGTCGATCCGACCGGGCTCGACGTACTTCTCCTTGACCTGGTAGCGTGCGAAGTCGAAGATCCGGACGTCCGAGAGCCGATAGGGTGGGGGCGTCCTCGGCGCCGCGATGGAGAGGGGCGAGGCGCCGACCTCGCCCACGTCGAGGGCCGTCCGGCCGCTCGCGAGGTGCCAGGCCACCAGGACCGAGGCCATCGCGAAGGGGAAGAGGAGGAGGTGGCGCAGCGGGCGCAGCTTCATGGGGGTCCTCACCCGGGGGGGGCCCCGGCGCGACCGCCAACGTACGACCGGCGGCGGTGACGTGTCAACGCGATTCCGTCCCTGCGACACCCCATGGCGGCTGCGGGTTCCCGGGCCGCTTGCCCCCGCCGGGGCGCTGCGGTACGGGGCCGCTCCCCCCTTCATCGCCCATGCCCCTCACCTTCACATGCCCCGCCTGTGGCGCGCCATTCCGGCTGCACGCCCCTTACCCCGTGCCCGGGACGGAGCTGAAGTGCAGCTGCGGGCTCACCCTCGCCCTCACGTTCCCACCCGGCCTGATGGCCCGCCTCCGGGCGGAGGGCGCCCGGTTTGTCGAGGATCTCCCCGAGGGGCAGGCCCCGGCCTCCGCTCCGGCGGGCACCGCGCGACCCCCCGGCGGTCCGGCCCGGCCCGTCGCGGTCGATCGGACGGGACGCCCCCGGCGCAGCGCCCGGCGACGCACCCGTCGCCTGGCCCTGCTCCTGTTCACCGTGGGCTGCGCCTCCGAGAGCTCCTCCACCTGGAACCCCTGCGACGTCACGCTCACCGGTGTCGAGCCCCCCGCCGGGCCCGCCGGCAGCGAGGCGGCCGTGTCCGGCAGTCCCTTCACCGACGCGTGGGACACCGCGATCTACGTCGGATCCGTCCGCGCCACGATCGTGGGCGTCGAGCGGATGGATTGCGACCCGTGGGAGGAGTGCGTCGCGGTCACCGGGTGCAACCCCTGCGCCGACTGCGACGCCTGCGATCCCGACCGGTCCGCCTGCCGGGAGAGCGCCACTTTCGTCGTCCCCGACATGGCGCCGGGCGCCACCTCCCTCCACCTCTTCAACCGGCACGGGGAGAGCAACGCCCTCCCATTCACGGTCGAGGCCCCCCCCGACGACAGCGGGGGCTCGGACTCGGGCGACACCGGCTCCGTCTGACCCACCCACCGATCCGGCCCCGTCGACGAAACGGCCGTGACGCTTCGCGCCACGGCCGCCGTCGCGTACGGGTCGCCCCGGAACGATGCCCTCGAGGCGGATCAGCGGGCGATCCGCTCCTTGAGCGTCTTGCCCGGGCGGAAGGCGGGGAACTTCCGGGCCGGGATCTTGATCTTCTTCTGGGTGGAGGGGTTGGTCCCCTGGCGGGCGACGCGCGTCTTCACGAAGAACGTGCCGTACCCGGGGATGGAGACCTTCTCGCCCTTGCCGAGCTCGCCGCCGATGATGCCGTGGCCCGGCCGGGCATCGAAGAGGGCGTTGATCACTTCCATGGCCTTGACCTGGGTGAGGCCGGCGACCTGGGCGAGCTTGACGGCGAGTTCCTTCTTGTTCATGACGAGTACCTCCAGATGGGACATTGTCGTGGGCGACGGTGTTTCCGCCCGGATCGGGTTTACCGCAACCGCGCGAGCCCGCCAAGGACGTCAAGGGTCGAACGCGGGCAACCCTGGCCGCTTTCCGGCCGACCCGTCCCCGACGCCGTTCGTCACCGGATCAGGGTGGTACACATATTTTTCAGCATTATCAGAGAGTTGACATCATCCTGACGAAGACGACCCGAGATGGCGCCCCTGGCGATCCGAGCCCGGGAAGGCGGTCGTGGAGGCGATCATCGGCGGACACTTTTTTACAGGACCCGACACGTGCCGCGAGGGGCGCGCGGCGCGATCGGCGATCCGGTGGGGTGGCCGACACCCGGACCGACCCTCTCCGACCCGCGGTGGGGCGGCACACCTTGCGGTGTACGGGCGACCCGGGTATCCCTTGCCGACGGTCCGCCTTCCGCCCGGGGCTTCCATGCACCGATCCCTCCGCGTCCCCCTCCTCCTCACCGCCCTCCTCGCCCTCCCCGTGTCCGCCCGGGCCGGCGGCGTCGGCCTGATGGGGGCAGCGGGCCTCCACAACGAGCGCGCCTACTACTACAACGCCGAGGGCGTCCAGGGCATCGAGCAGCAGTACCGCCCGACCCTGGGCGGTGGCCTCGAGGTGATCCTGGGCGACCGCGACGACCGGATCCGGGGTGTGGCCCGCGGCTACTACCTCCGGGACGCACCGCAGAAGGAGCCCACGCCCGCGGGCCTGGCCGACCCCATCTTCGACATCCGCGAAGCCCCCATGCACTGCGGCATCGGCTCGGTCGGCGTCCTCTGGGGCATCCTCGGCGACCCGGGCGCGTTCCAGGCCCACCTGGTCACCCACGTCGGCGCGGGGATCGTGACGGTGAACGGCGAGACGGACGAGGCCGCCAGCCTCGAGTTCGTGCTCGCCGAGGCCGGCGCGGGTGCGGAGTACAAGATTGCCCGGGACGTCGAGATCTACGTCGATGCCGTGTTCTCGGGGCGGTACCGCAAGCGCGTCTTTCCCGGCGCGAACGGCGTCCTTGGGGTCCGGGTCATCTTCGACTGACGCCGCGTGACCGCCGACCGCCAGTACGCCTCCCTGCCCGCTCCCACCCGGGGGCTCGACCACCGGTACGGGGAGCGGGTCGTGCTCCACTCGGACCCGTGGGCCATCTCGGCCCTCCTCCGGCTCTGCTCGCCCGACACCGTCCAGCCTCTGCTCAACCAGCTCGTGGCCTCGCTGTACGACCACCTGTTCCACCAGGTGGTCGGGTTGGAACTGGCGCAGGCATTCGTGGATCGACCCACCCGCATGGCCTCGCACCACCCCCGCGGTCGGTACGCCGGCCGGGTGCTCGATCCCGCGCAGGAGGTGATCGTGGTGGACATCGCCAGGGCAGGGATGGTGCCCACGATGCGCTTCTTCGAGGGGCTGGCCCTCCTCCTCGACCCGGCCAGGGTCCGGCAGGACCACATCTACTCCAGCCGCATCGTGAACGAACGCGGCGAGGTGGTGGGCGCCGACATCTCTGGCGCCAAGGTCGGGGGGCCGGTGGCCGGCCGGCTGGTGCTCTTCCCAGACCCGATGGGCGCCACGGGGACCAGCATGGTCCGGGCCATGGACTTCTACCGGGACCTCCCCGGGGGTCCGCCCGCCCGGTTCGTGGCGGTGCACCTCATCGTCACGCCCGAATACCTGAGGCGGGTGCTGGGCAGCGGTCACGACGTCCACGTCCACGCCGTCCGGCTGGACCGGGGGCTCTCCCCCGACGACGTCCTGGCGGAGGTCCCCGGCGCCCGCTGGGACGAGGAGCGTGGCCTGAACGGCGACGACTACATCATCCCCGGTGCGGGCGGCCTCGGGGAGCTCATGAACAACACCAGGCGCTGACGCGGCCGTCGGTGCGACGGGGGCCCCCACGGCCCCGGGAGGACACGATGCGGGAGCGGATCCAGACCCCCAGGGCCCCCGGGGCCATCGGACCCTACAGCCAGGCCGTCCGGCACGGGGGGCTCGTGTGGTGCGCCGGCCAGATCGCCCTCGATCCCGCCACCGGCGCCCTCATGGGAGCCACCGCGCCCGAGCAGGCGGCCCGGGTCCTCGACAACCTCGACGCGGTCCTCTCGGCCGCGGGCTCGGGCCTCGACCGCGTGGTGAAGGCCACGGTGTTCCTCGTGGATCTCGCTGACTACGGGCCAGTGAACGAGGTCTACGTGGCGCGGCTCGGAGGTGCGGTACCCCCCGCCCGCTCAGCGGTCCAGGTCGCGGGCCTGCCCCGGGGTGCGCTCGTGGAGATCGACTGCGTCGCGACCTGCGAGCCGGGTTGACCGGCCCGTCCCCCCCGCCTCCCCCGGCCCGGAGCGACGGCCGTCGAGACGTCCGGATCAGCGCCGGCGGCGCCGACGGCGGTCCCGCCTCGCAGCCTCCTCGGCCTCCAGGCACCCTCGGACCAGGCCCAGGACCTCCTCGCCCCAGGCCTCCACCTGCCACCGCCGGACGTCGGGGATGGCGGCCAGTGCCTCGACGTTGCCCGGGGCCACCCTGGCGATCTCCCGGATGACGGCGTTGGAGGGGAGCAGGGCGGCGGTGGATCCATCCTGGTCGGCCCGGTCCTTGCGCCAGACCTTGAGGCGCTCGGCAATCACGGGCGCGGCCGGCGAGCTCCGGGGTCGGTCGATCCGCTCCGGGACGCCGGGCTCCGGCAGGGGCTCCGGATCCGCCAGGCCCTCGGCCACGCAGGCCACCAGGCTCGCGCCGTGCTGCCGCACCAGGGAGGAGGACAGGCGGACGACCGGCGCGAGGCCCTGGACCTCGGACGGCCGGAGGCGGGCCACACCGATCAGCACGCGGTCCGGAACCACCTTGAAGACCGGTCGATCCACGCGCTGCGCCTGGGCCTCCCGCCAGGCGTGCAGCCGCCTCAGGATCCGTCGCCCCGAGGGATCGAGGGCGCTCGCGCCCTTCAGGCGGAGGAACGCGGTGGCGGCCTCGGTCCGCGGGTGCCATTCCCGCCCCTCCAGCCGCCGGCACTCCTCCTCCACGGCCTCCAGGCGCCCCATGCGCCGGAGCCGCCGCTCCAGCACCTCCCGGAGCGGCAACAGCCAGTGGGTGTCGCCTCGCGCGTAGTCGAGATGGACGGGCTCCAGGGGACGGGCGGCCCAGTCGTGGCGCTGGAGCCGCTTGTCGAGCTCCACCTGGAACACCTGGGCGAGGACGTCCGCGAGCCCAACCCCATGCATGCCGAGGAACGAGGCGGCGATCATGGTGTCGAAGAGGTTCCGGATCTGCAGGCCGTGATCCCGCTTGAGGGTGACGACGTCGTAGTCGGCCCCATGCAGGATCTTGACCACGCCGGGATCCTCGAGGATCGGGGCCAGGGGCGACAGGTCGGGCACGGCGAGGGGATCGATCACGTAGTCGAAGCCCGGTACCGAGACCTGCAGCAGGCACACCTTCTCGTGGTAGTGGTGGAGGGAGTCGGCCTCGGTGTCGAGGGCCACTGCACGCTCGTGGCCGATGTCCCGGGCTGCGGCCGCGAGGGCCCCGGCCTCCTGTACGAGCACCAACGGGACGTCACCGTACATCGGGTCCTCTGGGCACCCGGCCCGTCCCGGCGCCGGATGCGGGTCAGCGGCAGGGAGGCGATCCTAGCGCGCGCTCCTCCGGCCGGCCACTGGTCGTCCCGACCGGGGGGACCTCACGGATCGAGCGGATCGGCCGTCCAGACGGGGCTGGTGATCGCCCACGGCGCCCCACGGGCGGGTGGACCCGGGTCCTCGCGGCCCCAGGCGACCGCCAGCACCCACCGCCGGGGCTCGATCACCCGGCTGGCTGCGAGCCGCTCGCCCGCGGTGAGCCCCGAAAGGTCCCAGTGGGCCACGACCTCGCCGTCCACGAGGAGCGCGGCGCCCTCGAGCGGCATCCAGGAGGGCGCGAGGATCCGCACCCGGACGGGCATGCTGCCCTCGGGATCGAGGTGGGAGCCGGGGCCGTGGCCCGCGACGGAGAGATCGATCCAGGGACCCGAAGACGCCACGGTCCGACCCGCCACCAGCCCCTGCTCCACCTCCACGCCTGAGAACCGATCCGGATCGTCCACCCCCACCCAGGTCCAGGGACCGGCGGCGGCGACGTCCATCCACGCGTCGAGGAGGCTCGTGTAGCGGGGCAGGTCCTCGGGCCCAGCGAGCAGGATCGCGTCCGGGCGCGGATCCCACCCGGTGGGATCCCCGGCGGCCTCCACCCAGTCGGCGTCCACGACCAGCAGGCGCTCCCGGCTGCGGCCTCCGGAGGCCACGGCCAGCGCGTCCTCTGCGCCGAGGCCCGCCCAGGGCGCGGCGCCGTGGGCGGCCTTCCTCGCGTTCGCGGTCACGGGCCAGGCCGTGATCCGGCCCGCCGATCGCGTGGCGGCGGTGGAGCCCGCCCTCACCCGGATTCGCTCCCAGGGCGCGACCACCTCCACCCCGGCCACCTCGTCGGGTGCGGTGGCCACCGCGAACCCGACGCCGGAGGCCGCGGCCAGGGCGAGGACGCCGCCCGGCTCCGAGCGGTCGGCGCGCGACCGCCACGTCTCCACCGCCAGATCCGCGAGGACGACGGCCCCGGGATCGCCGACCGCGATGAGGGCCCCCTCCAGGGCGGCGGTCGCGTCCGCCCGCACGGCCCGGCGGACCACGCGCTCGCGGAGCGGGCCCGCGTGGAGCAGGAGATCCCAGGGGCCCGGCCCGAGGGGCAGGTCGGCGCCCTCGGGCGGCACGGCCAGGCGTCGTACACGGCCCGCTGCGTCCGTGGCCTCGAGCACCGCCCCGAGGTCGTCGCCCGCCCCGTCGGAGGCGTGCACCGCCAGGAAGCCCGGTTCGCCCAGCGTGAGCACCACGCCCGCGCCGGCCGCGACCACCGGGCCGGCGGTGTACCCGTCCGCCACGGCGCGGATCCCGTCCGCCCCCGCGGGGAGGACGCCCTCGAACGTGCCGTCCGGGGCCACCGGCAGCCAGCCCGCCACCCGTTCGCCCTCGAGGGCCTCCACGCCCGACGCCTCCTCGGCCACGCCCCAGACCGTGGCGCCCCCCGGCCAGAGGGCCGCCATGACCGCCGAGGCCTCCCCGGCCGCGAACCGGCCGACCCCGCGCCACAGGACGGCCCCGCCCGTATCCGTGGCCGTGCCGTCCATGGCGAGCACCCGGTCGTCCAGGTGGAGGACGGGGCCGGTGAGCACCGCCCCCGCCGCGGGATAGAGCCAGGCAGCCTCGGCGCCGTCCATCTCGATCGCGATCTCGTCCGCCGCGAGGCGCCAGGTCACCGTCACCTCACCCCCCGGATCGGCAAAGCCCGCGAGACCCGGGACCTCCACGGACGGGCCGGTGACTTTCACCCATGCGACCCCGGGCGCCTCCCCCAGGTCGATCGAGGCCGGGGAGACCCAGCCACCCGCCGGCAGGGGCACCAACTCGCCCAGGGCGTCCGTCCCGCCCGGCGGCGCGGCGTCCAGCAGCGTCCCCCCGCCCACACCCAGGTGGGACAGCGAGGTGCCGGCGTGCCGCACCACGAACCGGGCCAGGGCGTTCTCGATGACGAGGTCCCCGCGCACCCCCTCTCCCTCCTCTATCCCCTCTCGATCACAGGGCATGGTGCGGGCACGGACCTCCCCCGCGGCGAGCGGGCGGGGATCGCAGGCGGTGCCGTCGCCCGTATCGTCGGGGGCGGGTCGGCAGGCGGTGGCTGCCAGGATCGCGATCCCGGCGACCCGGACACGGCCCCCGGGCCTCAGCACCCCCCTCCCCGGCGGGGTTCCGACCGCATCGATGCCCATCCGGCGCACCTCACTCGCTGCCCTCCTCGGCCCTGGTATCGTCGGCGAAGCCGCGCTCGTCCGCGAACCGGAGGTACACCGGCGCCACGCGGACCCGGCCCGACCAGCCCTCGGGCAGGTCGCCGTCGGTGTACTCCCAGGTGCGGGTCTCGCCGGGGCGGATGGGTCGGTCGAAGCCCTCCTGCACCGGGATGCGGCCCGGGTAGTACTTCGCGACGACCGGCCAGTCCCGCCTGTCGAGGACCCGGTCCTGGTCGTCGAGGAAGTAGAGCCCGAGGCTCAAGCGGTCGATCGGGCGCTGCCCGGCGTTCCGCACCTCCACCCACCAGCCCCACCCGTTGAGCGGGCCCTCGGGGTCCTCGGCCAGGTTGACGCGCTCCTGGCGGACGGGCCCGAGCGTGAACGCCGAGAGGTTCTCGGCGACGTGAATGCGGTTGCGGGCCTCGACCTTCCGCTTCTTCCCGGCCTTGGGAAACTCCTCGAGGTAGCGCTTCCACAGGTCGGCGCTGCCCGTGCGGTCGGCCTCCCGGGTGAGGGCGGCCTCGAAGTCCTCCCGCTCCCGTTCCAGGTACCGGGCCCCCCTGCCCTCGGGGTAGTGGGTGAAGAAGGTGTCCCAGGCCTCGACCGTCCCGGCCTCCTTCGCCTGTTCCCAGCGCAGCTTCTCCAGGTTGGCCTCGGCCTGCTGGCGGTACCCGTCCGTGGGCGGAGCCTTGGCGAGGTAGGCCTCCCAGGCCTCGGGCGTGTTGGCCTCGAGCGCGTCCTGGTAGGCGGACCCGCAGGCGGAGGTGAGGGCCAGGGCACAGACCAGCGAGGGGGCGAGCCGGGCAGGGTGCATCGGTCCTCCATGGGCGACGACGCGCGGAAAGGTAGCGCGCCGCGGCGCTCCCGGCCCGGCGTTAGGATCCGCCTCCCCCCCGCCGGAGACCTCCATGGCGCCCGATGCCGTCCTCGCCCGCCTCGCCGCCCGGGAGCCCCGGCACCTGGAGGCCCTGGCCCGTCTCGTGGCCATCCCGGGCGTGTCGGCCGAGCCGGCCCCCAGCGCCGCCCTCGAGGCGAGCGCGGCGGCCGTGGCGGGGCTCCTCGTGGAGAACGGTCTCCAGCACGTCGAGATCCTCCGTCCACCCGGCCACCATCCGTTCGTCCTGGCCGACCGGCTCGTCCGCCCCGGGGCGCCCACGGTCCTGCTGTACGCCCACCACGACGTGGTGGCACCCGGCGATCCGGCCCGCTGGATCACCCCGCCCTGGACCCTCTCCGTGCGCGACGGCCGAGCCTTCGGCCGCGGCGCCGTGGACGACAAGGGCGGCCTCGTGGCCCAGGTGGCGGCGGTGGAGGCCTTCCTCGCCGGGGGCGGTCTGCCCGTGAACGTCCGCGTCCTGGTGGACGGCGAGGAGGAGGTCTCGAGTCCCGCCCTGCCCGGGCTCCTGGCCGAACGGGCCGGGGACCTCCGCGCCGACGCCGTGGTGGTGCTGGACACCGCCAACCTCGCCCCGGGCGTGCCCTGCCTCACCACCTCGTTGAGGGGCATCGCCTCGTGCGTGGTGGAGACGCGCGCCCTCGCGGGTCCCGTGCACTCCGGGATGTGGGGCGGCGCGGTGCCCGACGCGGCGCTGGCCCTCTGCCAGATCCTGGGCCGGTGCGCCGACCAGGAGGGAACGTGCCTCGTCGGCCCTGCCCCCGAGGTGTCCGGGCAGGCGCTCGACCGGCTGGCCACCCTGCCATTCGACGCCGACACCTTCCGCCGGGACGCCGGCCTCCTCCCCGACGTGGAGCCGCTCGACGCCGAGGGGGCCAGGCTCTACGCGCGGCTCTGGCTCCGGCCGGCGGTGGCGGTCACCGCACTCGAGGCCCACCCGCTCGCCGGCGCCTCCAACCAGGTGCTGCCCGCGGCGCGGGCCCGCGTGAGCCTCCGGGTGGCCCCGGGGCAGGACGCCGCCGCCGTGCTCTCCGACCTCGTGGCGCTGCTCATGCGGGACCCTCCCCAGGGTGTGCGGGTCCGCGTGGAGCCCGAGGTCCCCGCGCGACCCTGGTCCGTGGACCCGTCGGGCCCCGTCTTCGAGGCGGCGTTCGCGGCGCTGGCCGACGGCTTCGGCCGGGCGGCCCTCCGGATCGGGTGCGGCGCCACCATCCCGGTCGTCGCGCCCTTCGCCGACGCGATGCCCGGCGTGCCCATCCTGCTCCTCGGCATCGAGGATCCGTACAGCCGGCCCCACGCCGAGGACGAGTCGCTCGGCCTCGAGGACTGGCGGGCCGTCCAGCGGACGCTCGTCCACCTGCTCGACCGGCTCGCGGTCTAGGCGCGCACAGCCCGCGGGGGTCTACGACCCGCCCCCGAAGTGGAGGTAGACCGCGCCGCCGCCGATGCCGCCGGCGTCCTGGCCGTTGGCCCCGACGAACACGTCCTCGGCCCCGTCGCCGTCCACGTCCCCCGCGGCGATCGAGGTCCCCGCCTGGTCGCCGGCCTCCTCCCCCACCAGCTTCGCGTCGGCCAGGGACAGCTCCAGCGTACCCGAGACGGGGGCGAGGACGACGTACGCGGCCCCGGCCTGCGCGCCGCCCATCCCCTCGTAGGGTGCGCCCACGAGGAGCTCGGCGGCTCCATCGCCGTCCAGGTCCCCGGCTGCGATGGAGGCGCCCGCGTGGTCACCGAAGCGCTCACCCACCAGCCGCGCGTCGGCCAGGGCGAGGCTCGCGACGCCGGGGACGATCCGGAGCACGAGGTAGGTCGTCAACGCCGAGGGGGCCCCGACGAGGAGGTCGGCCAGGCCGTCGCCGTTGACGTCCCCCGACGCGACCGAGGTGCCCGCGGCGTCACCCGCCTCGCCCACGAGCACCGCGTCCGCCGTGGAAAGATCGAGCACCCCGGAGACGGGCCCGGCGACGACGTAGACCGCACCCGCCTCCGCGCCGCCCGCGTCGCATCCCACGGCGCCGACGAGGACGTCGCCGAGCCCGTCGCCGTCGACGTCGCCAGCGGCGACCGCGGTGCCCGCGCCGTCGTAGGGCTCCTCCCCCACGAGCTTCGCGTCAGCTCCGGACAGGCTCGCGGTTCCGGCCACGGGGTCGGCCACGACGTAGGCGGCGCCGGCGTTCGTGCCGCCCTCGTCCTCCTGGTGCGCCCCCACCAGGATCTCCTCGACGCCGTCGCCGCCCACGTCGCCCACCGAGACCGCGCTGCCCGCGAGGGCGTATGCCCCCTCGCCCACGAGCTTCGCATCGGCGTCCGAGAGGTCCCTCGTGCCGGCGGCCGGTCCGAAGACGAGGTAGACCGCGCCGGCGCGGGTGCCTCCCGATCCCGAGTGCCAGGATCCCACCAGGATCTCCGCCGCGCCGTCGCCGTCCACGTCGCCCGTCGCGACCGAGATGCCGGCCGCGTCACCGGGCTCCTCGCCAAGGAGCGTCGCCTCGGCGTCCGACAGGGCCGACGTGCCCGCGACCGGGCCGAGGACGACGTAGGCCGCGCCGGCGTCCAGCCCGCCACCGTTGGCGTGGTCGGCCCCGGCGAGGACATCGCCGATCCCGTCGCCGTCCAGGTCCCCCACCGCCACCGAGCAGCCCGCGAAGTCCGCGCGGTCCCCCACCAGCTTCGCGTCGGCCTCGGCCAGGTCGATCACGCCCCAGGACCCGCACCGCAGATCCGACCCGTTGCAGTCGGCGTCCACCCCGTCCTCGCAGACCTCGTCCGCCCCGGGGTGGATCGCGGGATCCGCGTCGTCGCAGTCCGTGCCGTACGGCGACTCACTCGGGCCCGTGCACTCGAGGTCCGTGGAGGCCACCACCGAGGGTGTACCGTAGCCGTCGCCGTCCAGATCCGGGTGGCAGGCCTCGCCGCCGTCGCAGTCCTGGTCCACTCCGTCGGCCGGGACCTCGTCTGCCCCTGGATGGACGCACGGATCCCCGTCGTCACAGTCGCCGCCGACCGGCGTCCACCCGTCGCCGTCGGCATCGGTCGGGCCGGTGTCCACGTCGGTGTCCGTGTCCACGTCCGCGTCGGTGTCCGCGTCGGTGTCCGTGTCGGTGTCCGTGTCGGTGTCCGTGTCGGGACGGTCGCTCCCGGTCTCCCGCCCGTCGTCGCAGGCCGTGAGGCCCCGGAGCAGGAGCGGGGCGAGCGAGAGAACGAGGATCCTGCGCATGGCTTCCTCCTTCGCGCCGGGATCAGCCCCGCAGGTCCACCGGCAGGCCGAGGCGCGCGGCGAGCAGCCGCCCCAGGATCACCTCCAGCGCCTCGCCGCTCTCCCGCTCGCGCCAGCGCCCCTGCTCGGGCAGGAAGTGCCAGGCCCGGCGGTCGGCGGCCAGCCACAACTCCCGGACGGGGACCTGCTGGGAGAGCACCCAGGGCTCGCCTTCCTCGAAGTCGAACGCGAGAACGCCCTCGCCGATGTCCAGGTCCACGGCGTCGGTGGGGAGGGCATCCACCGCGTCGCCGATCCGGCGCAGCGTGTCCCGGACGTGTGCGCGGAAGGTCTGGTCGTCCACGGGTCACCTCGGGATAGGGGATCGGGACCTGTCCCGGGTGAGTCCCCGGGGTCCCATGGCCTCCTACTTCGTCCTCCACAAGCCCGCAGGCTGCATCACCGCCCGCCGGGACCACCGGAACCGCCCCACCGTGTACGACCACGTGCCGGCCGCCTGGCGCCACGTGCCGCACGTGGGCCGCCTCGACCTGGCCACCGAGGGACTCCTCCTCTTCACGGACGACGGCCGCCTCGCGCAGGCCGTGCTCAACCCCGGCTTCGCCGGGCTGGCGGCCCCGGACGCCGTCCCACCGCTCGAGAAGGTCTACCACGTCAAGGTCCGCGGCACGGTTCCGCCCGGCGATCCCGTCCTCGCCCTGCTGGAGCGGCCGCTCCGGTACCCCGACGGCGTGGAGACCCGGCCCGCCCGCGTGCGCTGGCTCGCGCCCCGGAACCGCGCCACCTGGATCGAGGTGACCGTCACCGAGGGCCGCAACCACCAGGTCCGGCTCCTGTGCGCCCGCAGTGCGCTGCAGGTGGTCAAGCTCCGGCGGGTGGCCATCGGCCCCCTCCACCTCGGCGACCTTCCGCCCCGCTGGTGCCGGGCCCTCGAGGAAGGCGAGGTGGCGGCCCTCTACGCGGCGGTGCTCCCCGAGGACCCGCGCCCGCCAGAGGATCCGCTCCCCGATCCCGGACCTCCGGGGAGGCCCGCCATCGAGGAGATCCGCCGATCTGACTAGTAGCGGACCTGGAGCGGCAGGATCAGGATGCCGTCGTTGTGTTTGGGGCCCGCCACGATGAACGTGCCGTTGCGGTTCACCGAGAGGGTGGTGTCGAGCAGCTTGCCGCGCTGGCTGGTGATCTGGATGCGGAACTGGGCCCGGTCGGTGCTCCGGTCGAGGAGCGCGATCTGGACGTGCCGCCCGCCGGTGATGGTGAGGTCCTTCTCCCCGCCGGTTCCCAGGTCGAAGCGGTGGGTGTCGAGCAGGTCGTAGCCCTTGTACCGCAGGAACGTGAGGTGGGTGGAGAGCGGGGCGAGCCGGGGATCGACGCCGGTGTGGCTGTCGGTGGCGGCCACCTCGAGGAGCGTGACCTGGACCCTGCCGGGGGTGCGGCTCGGCGGGCCCCCGCGCCGGCCCTGGGCCAAAGCGTCGCCGGAGACGACGGCGGCCGAGAGAAGCACGAGGAGCCCCAGCAGCCAGGCGAAGAGGGTGCGGGTCGGGCGCATCAGAGGACCACTCCGCCGGACGGCCCCTCGTCCAGGAAGATGATCATCGGGGCGCCGCCCTCGAGCTGGAAGACCTGAACCATGGCCCCTGGGTCCACCTGGAGGTCGTCGATCCGGGTGTCGTTCAGGTCGGCGAGCACGATGGGAGGCTCCGTGGACCCGGCGGAGGCGACGTCCGGGTCCGCGTCGGGCCCGGGCCCGACGATTGGCAGCCGGGCGGCGTTCACGACCAGGAGGACGGTGGCGGCTGCGGCCGCCAGCAGGGCGTAGACCGGCACGGGCCGGGGCCGCCGGGCCTGCGGTGCGGGGTGCCTCACGGGGACGAGGGCGGGCGCGAGGGCCCGTTCCACGGCATCCGTGAGGTCGGGGGCTCCGGCGCGCAGCGCGGCGCCGAGGCCGCTCATGGCCTCGCTCCAGGCCACCTCGCGCTCGAGCCCCAGCTCGCGGGCCACGGTGGGCCAGACCTCGGGGGCCCGGCCCGCCTCGGCCCTGATCGCCGCC
>JBFYZZ010000314.1:0-5256 GCA_041309225.1 Deltaproteobacteria bacterium
TGCTCTTCCGATCTCGAGGCCCCCGCGACGCCGCGACGCCCGGTCCAGGTGCGAGCAGCCCGGACCGGCCGCACCGCCCAGCGTGCGGCTCCACCCCAGCCCGAGCTGGAGCTCCTGCAGCCGTCCCGGTTCGCACCGTTGCCGTTGTCCGCGATGGAGTCCATCCCCCCCATCGCGCCGATCGTCCCGCCCGAGCCCGTCCATCCTGCCGGCGACATCCGCGCCCGGACCGGCACCACGAAGCCTCCGACAGATGCGCCCGAACCACACCTTCCTCGCCTGTTTCCAGGGGGTGGTCTTCACGGGCCCGAGGACGTGCGGATCACCGGCAACCCCCCGAGGCCGGTTCGCCGGCGCCCCGTGCCCTCCTCCTCAGGGCGGGAGTTCGCCTCGCGGATGACGCCCCCCGGGGAGGCATCCCCGACCGCGGCCGTCCCTCCGCCCCTCCCCGGGCCGCCGCCCCTCCCCGCGCCCGGGCCGCCTCCGGTCATCACCCTGCCCGCGGCCTCGCCCCCCCCGATCCCGCCGGGTTCGGCCCCATCGGGCGCACGGATCGGGCTCGTCGCCGCGGCCGCGATGCTCCTGTCCGCCCCGGTGCTCGGCGCGCTCGGGGGCGCGCTCGTCTTCAACGTGCTCCTTCCGAGGGTGGTCCTGGCCCGCCAGGCCGGCGTTGCTCCCATCGCCCCCGGCCCGCCGGATCCGCCCGCCACTGGATCGGGCGACCCTCCATGACCACCTCCCAGCACGGGGGCGGCACCGCCGTCGTGTTCCCCGGGCAGGGCTGCCAGTACGTGGGGATGGGCGCGGCGCTCGCCGCCTCCTCGGCGGTGATGGCCGATACCCTCTCGGAGGCCGACGACGTCCTGGGCTTGCCGCTCGCCGAGGTCGTGGCCCGCGGCCCGGCGGAGCGCCTGGCCGAGACCACCGTCACCCAGCCCGCCATCCTGGCGGTGAGCGTGGCCATGTGGCGGCTGCTCCGGCAGCTGCACCCGACGTTCCGGCCCGTGGCCGCGGCCGGGCACTCGCTCGGCGAGTACACGGCGCTGGTCGCGGCCGAGGCGATGTCCTTCGGCGATGCCCTGCGGATCGTCCGCCTGCGCGGCCGGCTCATCGCGGACACCGTTCCCTCTGGCACGGGCGCGATGGTGGCCGTGCTGGGCCTCGACCGGGAGACGCTCGCTCGCCTGTGCGCCGACGCGAGCCAGGGCGGCATCGTCGAACCGGCGTGCTGGAACGCCCCGGGCCAGGGGGTGGCCGCGGGCCACATCGATGCGGTGGAGCGCCTCGAGGCCTCGGCTCGCGCCGCCGGTGCGTCCGACGTGGTGCGCCTCAGGGTCTCGGCCCCCTTCCACACGTCGCTGCTCGAGCCGGTCGGCGTCGCGCTCGGACGGGCGCTGCGGGACGTCGAGATCCGCGAGCCCCGCTTCCCGGTGCTCCAGAACGTCGACGCCGCCGCCACCTCGGACCCCGAGGGCATCCGGGCCAACCTGGTGGCCCAGGTCTCGCACCCCGTGCGCTGGGAGGACTCCGCGCGCATGCTCCTCGGCCTGGGCGCCGGGCGCGTGGTCGAGGTGGGACCGGGGGCCACGCTCACGGGCCTGCTCAGGCGGATCGAGCGGCGGCTGCCCGTGGTGGCCTTGGACCGGACGCCCTCCTGGGACGACCTCCGCCTGTGAACCCGACCCCACGCCGCGTCCACCTGGTGACCCTGGGCTGCCAGATGAACGCAGACGACAGCGACCGGATGCTGGCCTTGCTCGCCCACGACGGCTGGGAGCCCGTGGACTCGTCGGACGAGGCGGACCTCGTGCTCGTCAACACCTGCTCGGTGCGGGCGAAGCCCGAGCACAAGCTTCGCTCCCTGCTCGGCAGCCTCCGGGGGAGCCGGCCGGGCCGGCTCCTCGCCGTGGCGGGCTGCACCGCACAGGTGGACGGTGCGCGCATCCTCAGGGAGCACCCCCAGGTGGACCTGGTCTTCGGGCCCGACGCCATCCCCCGGATCCGGACGCTGGTCCGGGAGGCCGCCCATCGCCGGGTGCTCGACATCCGCGTCGACGAGCCCTCCTCCCACGTGTTCGTGCCGGATCTCCCACCCGGGGCGGCGGGCCGCGTGGCCGCCCTGGTCACCATCCAGAAGGGCTGCGACCACCACTGCACCTACTGCATCGTGCCCCGCACCCGCGGCGTGGAGACGAGCCGGCCCTCCACCGAGGTGCTCGAGGAGGTCCGTCGCCTCGTGGACCTGGGCGCCCGCGACCTCACGCTCATCGGCCAGAATGTGGATGCATACGGCCGAAAGGCACTTGGGGAGTCCGACTTCGCGGATCTCCTCTCACGGGTCCACGCGATCCCCGGCGTGCTGCGCCTCCGCTTCACCACGAGCCACCCGCGGGACCTCTCCGACCGCGTGATCCAGGCCTTCCGCGACCTCCCGCGGCTCGCGAGCCACCTCCACCTCCCCGTGCAGTCCGGCTCGGACCGCGTGCTTCGTCGCATGGGCCGCGGCTACACCCGCGAGGCCTACCTGCAGCGCGTGGCCGCGCTGCGTGCCGCCCGCCCCGGACTCGCGCTCACCACGGACTTCATCACGGGGTTCCCCGGTGAGACCGACGCGGACTTCGAGGACACCCTCTCCCTCCTCGAGGAGGTGGCCTTCGACGGCTCCTTCTCCTTCGTCTTCTCCCGGCGCCCGGGGACGGCCGCCGCACACCTCCACGACCGCGAGCCGGTGGACGCCGCGGTGGCGCGGGCGCGCCTCGCCCGGTTGCAGTCGGTGCAGGCGCGCCTGTCCACGGCGTCCCTGCAAGCCCTGGTGGGTCGCGAGGTCGAGGTCCTCGTGGAGGGGCCCAGCCGCCACGACGGGGACGTGGTTGCGGGACGCACCTCCTGCTTCCGGATGGTCAACCTCCCGGGCGGTCCGGACCTCCGGGGTCGCCTCGTCCCGGTCCGCGTCACGCGCGCGGCCACCCACTCTCTCCTGGGCGAGCGGATCGAGCCGCCGTCGCCGGTTTCCCTGGTTCCGGCGCGCGCCGCGGCGCCGGACGGAGGGGCCCCGTGAACGCCCTCGTCCGCGCCGAGCGCCGCATCCGCCGGAACCGCCGCGCCTGGGAGCCGCTGGTCGGGCCGGCCGCCCTCCTCGGGCCACCGCTCCTCGCGCTCCTGGCCCTGCGCTGGACCCGGCCGGTCCTGCTGGGCTTCGAGGGGGCCGGGGAGGCGGTGTTCCGGGACGGCCTCGAGGGGGTGTTCGTCCGGCTCGGTTTCCTCGTCTCGGGGGCGGGCCTGCTCGCCGCGCACGGGGCCGCGCTCCGGCCCGGCGATCGCCCGGTGCTCGATCTCCTTCCCCTCGATCCAGCGCTCCTGAGGCCCGTGATCCTCGGTCGCGTCGCACGCGCCACCGCCGGACCCGCCCTCGCCTGCGCCGTGCTCCTCCTGCCTCTCGGGTGGGGAGGCCGACCCCTGGCCCTGGTGGCGGGGGTCGTCGTCCTGCTGGGCGCCTGGCTGGCCGCGGCGCCGCTCGGCTGTCTCGGCGCGCTCGGGGGCGTCCTGGCGGCCCGGAGCCCCCGCTGGTCGGCGTTCCTCGAGCTGCTGCGCGGATCCAGCCCACCCATGCAGGCCGCCCTGATCTGGGTCCCCGGCCTGGCCTTCGCGGCCGCAGCCGGCGCCGTGCTGGCCGCGGCCCACGGCGGCGCCGCGCTCGCCGTCGGGCATCCCTCCGGCGCTGTCGGTCTCGTGGCGCCCTTCGTGGTGGCCGGCGCCGGCCGGGTGCTGCTCGGCCCCGTCCTCGATCGGGGCTGGTATGCGTCCACCGTCGTGCTCGCCGAGGTGGACGCAGCCTGGGCCCGCGTGCAGGGGATCGAGGATCGCCTCCGCGTGCACCTGGAATGGACGGTCCGCTTCTTCCCCCCCCCCCTTCGCATCCACGCCCTGCGCACGTTCCGGCACGCCTGGCGAGGCCTGCGGGTCTGGGTCACCGGCGCCTGGGGCCTCGGGTTTGTGGGGGCGGTGGCAGGGTGGAGCGGAGAGGCCGAGGCCCCGCGGCGAGCCCTCGCGGTGGCCGCGGCCGCCGTGGGGCTGCTCGGGGCGCTCGGCCTCCGCCTCGAAACCCTGGATCCACCCTGGCTCGGCCGGGCGATCGGGCTGCCCCTGCTCCCGCGCCTCGCCGCACGGGCCGGCGCGGTGGGACTCCTGCTCCAGGGCGCCGTCCTGCCGGTCGTCCTCGCCATGCTCGTCCGGCACGGCGCCCAGGCCTTGCCGCTGTTCGCCGCGTTGGAGGCCACGATCGCGGTCTGCGCCCTCGTCGGCGCCGCCGCCGGGCCGATGCGCCGCGCGTCCCTGGTGGCCTACGTGCCGCTGGCCACCGGCGCCTGGATCCTCGCCACCCGGTGCCTCCCATGACCACCCCAGCCATCCAGTCCGACGGCGTCGTCCGTTCCTACGGTCGCCTCGAGGTCCTCCGCGGTGTGTCGTTCCACGTCGAGCCGGGCGAGTTCGTGGGCCTCGTGGGCAACAACGGCGCAGGGAAGACCACGCTGTTGCGGATCCTCGCGGGACAGCTCGCGGCGACCTCGGGCACGGTCCGGATCGGGGGCATCGACGTGGCCCGCTTTCCCGTCAGGGCCCGGGCGCTCATCGGGTACGTGCCCGAGCAGCCCGCCCTGTGGGAGTACCTGACCGCTCGGGAGTTCCTATCCTTCGTGGCCGAGATCCGGGGAGCAACCGATCTCGGTGAGGCGCTTGCGATCGCGAACCTGCGCGAGGACGCCGACCGACTCGTCCGGGAGTACAGCCAGGGCATGCGGCGCCGCACCGCGCTGGCGGCCGCCCTGTTGGGGCACCCGCCCGTGCTCCTGCTGGACGAGGCCCTCAACGGCCTGGATCCGGCCTCGACCTCGCGCATCCGGGAGATCCTCCAAGAGCGCTGTGCGGCCGGTGCGGCGGTGATCCTCTCGACCCACGCGCTGGAGATGGTGGAGCGCGTGGCGTCCCGGGTGCTGTTGCTGACTGAGGGTCGGGTAGGAGCCGACGTCCCCTCGGCGGGCCTGGAACCCGGGGCACTCGAGCGCCTTCTGGTCCCCGAGGCGTCGGGAGCCCCGCGGGCCGGTGCCTGAACGGCCAGGCGGCCGCGCCGGATGGTCAGTAGGCCGCGCCGGGGACGACCACGAGGATGTCGTAGCTGTCGAGGAGCGTGGTGGAGTCGCCCAGCACGTTCAAGGTCAGCGAGAAGAGCTGGTCCTCGGTGGTGGCGGCCACGGTGCC
>JBFYZZ010000315.1:0-4428 GCA_041309225.1 Deltaproteobacteria bacterium
GGCTCGCGTCCGCCTGGGGGCAGGGGGCGGGATCGGCCTCGCGACCCGAGCGGACAACCACCCCCACCCCGTGCTCCGGGCTCGGGCGTCCCTGGGCGGGCCCTCGGCCCTCGGCGCCCTGGCGTCCCTGGGCGTCGGGGCCAGGAGCCTGGACCCCGTGGACGCGACGATGACGTCCCTCGACGGCACGGCCGGTCCCGCCTGGCGGATCGGCCCTCCGTTCTCGGTGTCCCCGCTCCTCGGCCTCTCAGTCCGCTGGTTCACGCGGGACGGCGAACCCGTCGATCGCGGCGTGGTTCCCCTCCTCGGCCTCGAGGCCGCGATCCACGGGCCTCCCGGCCGCGGGATCGAACCGTCCCTCACGCTCGCCCTGCACCGCGATCTCCGCCGGACCACATTCCGATCCGGCCTCTCACCGGCCGGATCGCTCGACCCCTGGACCTTCCTGGTCGGAATCGACCTCGGAACCTGCCCGAAGGAGTGAACCGGAACGCCTCCCACCGGCACCTCTGGGGTGATGGAGCCCACCGATCCCCGCACCGCCCTCCTCGAGGCCGCCCTGGCCGGCGACACGGCTGCCGAGGAGCGCCTCCTCGTGGCCTGGTTGCCGGAGATCCTCGGCTGGTGCACCCGCCTCGGGGGTCCCAAGGTGGATCCGTCCGACGCCGCCCAGGACGTGGGCGTCGTGCTGTGGACCCACTTCCACGAGATCCAGGACCCGGGCTGCTTCCCCGCCTGGGTCTTCCAGGTCACGCGCCGTGTCCTGGCCTGGCACCGTCGTCGCGCCTGGGTCCGGCACTGGGCGGGCACCGTGGCCGGCCGCGAGGGCACCTGGGCGCGTGTCGAGGACACCGACCTCTCCCGGCGCGTACAGGCAACGCTGGAGCGCATCCCGGTACGCCAGCGTGAGGTCATGATCCTGGTCTACGTGGAGGGCCGTACGGTCGCAGAGGCGGCCTCCCTCCTCGGAATCTCCCCGAATACGGTGAAGAGCAGGCTGCGTCTCGGTCGACTCGCCTTCCGGAAGGAGGCCGAGGTGACCGGGTTGGACCCCGACTGGGAGGTCCCGGCCCAGGAGGTAGCCCCATGAGCCGCGATCTCCATCTCCTCCGCAGTTGGGGCCAGGTCACCGCGCCCGAGCCCTCCCACGTGCGCGGGGTCATGGATCGCCTCCGGGATCGGGGATGCCTCGGCTCCCGGGCCGACGATGCCCTCCACGTCCTCCACGCCCCGGGCACGAGCGACCTCGCACGGACCCGCGAGGCGCTGGTCCGGCGCCTCGCCTCGGCCCGCCGCACCGGCCGGGGCGTGTCGGTCCCCCGCCGGCAGGCCGTGGTGCTCGCGGCCGCCCTCGCCGCCGCCGTCCTCACCTTCGTCCTCCTCCCCCGGCCCGACCGAATCCTCTCCGAGCGCCTCGTGTCGCCCGTCGCCTGGCAGGAGCGGGCGCCCACGGCCGACGTGGCCCTCCGTTTCCAGGGCAGGGGTTCCCTCTCCGGCACGGCACACGCGCCCGAGATCGCCTGGGAGGCCGGCCGCCTGGAGGTGTCCGTGGTCCCCGGTCGCGAGATCCAGCTCGTGGTCGAGACCCGCGAGGCGCAGGTCCGGGTGACCGGCACCGCCTTCTCGGTGGAGCGGAGCGCGCTCGGCAGCGTGGTGGCCGTGGACCGGGGCGCAGTGCAGGTGGCCTGCCGCGGCACCACCCCGATCCCGGTCGGTTCGGGGGGCCGGCAGCTCTGCCCGCCTGTCTCCGCCGCCGGGTGGATGGCCCGCGCCAACCTGCTCCGGGACCCCGGTGAGGTGCTCGCCTCCGCGGAGGCGGGCCTCGCCTACCGCGACGCGCCCGGGGCGGTGATGGACGAGCTGGGAGCCATCCGCATCCTCGCGCTGACCGAACTCAGCCGCGATGCGGAGGCCCTCGACGCCGCCGAGGCGTACCTCGGGCGGGACCACCCCACCCGCGAGGACGAGATCCGGCGCCTGGCCATCCGGCTCGCCCGCCGGGTCGGCGGCTGTGCGCGCGCCCGGCTCCACATCGAGGCCCTCGCGGCCGACGATGCCGACGCGGCCGCGCTCCTCGCGGCCTGTGCCGGCGGGGGGCCGCCGTGACCCTGCTCCTCCTCGCCGCCGGCGCCTGCGCGACCTGGACGGTCGTCGTCCCCGCGGACGACGACTCCGGCCCCGCCATGCCCATCGCGTGGTACCGCGACGCCGACGGCGACGGCTACGGGGATCCCGAGGCGCGGCTGGCCTCGGCCGTCCCGCTCCACGGGTACGTGACCACCGCGGGGGACTGCAACGACGGCGATCCGGCCGTGAACCCGGGTGCGACCGAGACCTGCGACGGCGTGGACGACGACTGCGACGGGTCCACGGACGAGACGGGGGCCCTGGGCTGCACTCCCTTCCACGCCGATGCCGACGGGGACGGCTACGGGAGCCCCACGCGGAGCGCCTGCCGCTGCGCCGCGGGCGAGATCTACAACACCTCGGACACCGCAGACTGCGACGACGGCGATTCGGCCGTGCATCCGGAGGTCGTGGAGATCTGCGGCGACGGCATCGACCAGGACTGCGACGGCCGGTCGCCCGGCTGCCGGTCCACCGGGAGCTGGGACCTCGGCGACGCGGGCGCGTTCAAGCTCGTTGGCGAGGAGCCGGGCGACTACGCCGGTCACGTCGTCTCGGGCCCGGGTGACGTCGATGGCGACGGGTTCGACGACGTCCTGGTGGGGGCCTGGCGCAGCGCCACCGGAGCCACCCGGACCGCCGCCGCCTACCTCCTCTACGGGCCAGTCACGGCCGGGGGCGACCTGGCCCGGGCGGACGCCCGGCTCCTGGGTCCCGGTGCGGGCGCAGACACCGGGTACGCCGTCTCCGGCGCCGGGGACGTCAACCGGGACGGTCTGGCGGACATTCTCGTGGGTGGGTGGAGGAACGACACGGGCGGCACCGGTGCCGGTGCCGCCTTCCTCCTCTACGGCCCCGTGTCCGGCGATCTCTCGCTCGATCTCGCGGACGCCTCCTTCGTCGGCGAGGAGGAGGAGGATGCCGCCGGGTACGCCGTCTCCGGCGCCGGGGACGTGGACGGTGACGGATTCGCGGACGTGCTCGTGGGTGCGCCCGACCAGATCGGCAACGCCGATCCGGGCGTCGTGTACCTGCTCCGGGGGCCGCTCGCGGGCGACCTCGACCTCGGGCTCGCGGATGCCCGGTTCGACGGTGAGCAGCGGGACGATCTCGCCGGCTCGGCCGTGGCCGGGGCCGGCGACGTGGACGGCGACGGCTTCGACGACGTCCTCGTCGGCGCCTCGCACCACGATGGCGGTGGCCCCTCCGCGGGGGCGGCCTACCTCCTGTGCGGCCCGCTCGACGCCGACCGCCGGTTGTCCCTCGCCGACGCCCGGCTCCTGGGCGAGGAGCCGGGCGATCTGGCGGGGTATGCCGTCGCGGGTGCCGGTGACGTGGACGGCGACGGCGCTGCGGACCTGCTCGTCGGGGCACCCCAGAGCGACGACGGGGGGGTCTCCGCGGGGGCGGCCTACCTCCTGTACGGCCCTGTCGAGGGCGACCTCGACCTCTCCCTCGCCGACGCCAGGCTCCGGGGCGGGGAGGCCGGGGCGTTCGCCGGGTACGACGTCTCGGGTGCCGGCGACGTCGATGGGGATGGATTCGACGACGTCCTCGTCGGCGTCGCCGAGGACGATTCCGGGGGCCCGGACGCGGGCGCCGCCTGTCTCCTCTACGGCCCGGTCGGCGCCGGCCTCGACCTCGCCCTCGCGGACGCCCGCTTCGAGGGCGAGGACGCCGAAGACCACGCGGGCAAGTCCGTATCCGGCGCTGGCGACGTGGACGGCGACGGTTTCGCCGACCTCCTGGTCGGCGCCTCCCACGACGACGACGGCGGCCAGGCCGCGGGTGCCGCCTACCTCCTCCTCTTCGCAACGATGCCCTAGCATGCCCCCCCGAGCCGCCACGGCCACGACTCTCCCCCCCCTTCCCACGGAGGAACACCGATGATCCCCCTCACCCTCACCCTGCTCGCGTTCGGTGCGTACACCAAGACCGACTGCCACTCGACGCTGACGCAGGACCTGAACTGCAACTACATCGACGTGTCGGACGAGATCGACATGCCGCCCGACGACCCGGAGTGCGCGGCCAACGTCGACGACTACGGCGTGCCGTTCAACGCGGACTACTACTACGACTACACCTCGTTCGGGTGCGGGATCTACCTGGACCCGGCGGTGGTGGACCCGGACGGCGACGGCTTCTCCGGCGGCCTCGACGCGATCCTGTACATCCCGAACGTGGACGGCATGATCGCCGAGGTGGTCCTGCTGATCTGCGACAACTGCCCCTACAACTACGATCCGGACCAGGACGACTGGGACTGCGACAACGTCGGGGACCTGTGCGACAACTGCC
>JBFYZZ010000316.1:0-8047 GCA_041309225.1 Deltaproteobacteria bacterium
TGCTCGCGCCGATCGTGGGCCTGCCCGGCATCGCGCTGGCGGCCGCGGTGGTGGGTCTCGTGGCGCTCGTCGTCGCGTGATCGGCGGGAGGCCCGGGCCCCCCGTGGTAGACTCCCGCCCCTCGCCGAACCGGAGCACCGTCGTGGACGCGCCCGTTCCTCCCACCTGGATCTTCCCCCTCCTCGTGCTGCCGCTCCTCGCGGTCTGGATCGTGGGCCTGATCCTGGCGTGGCCCCGCCGGGGCCGGAGCGAGGGGGAGGTCGTGGTGGAGGGGGAGCCCGATGCCCTCTCCCGCCGCCTCGCCGAGCGGCTCGCGGCGTCCGGCGCGGGCATCCCGGCGCTGCGCCTCACCACGCGAACGCCGGACCTCGTGAAGGCGGAGCGCCCGTCCACCCTCCCCTCCCCGTACGAGCGCCTCGAGGTCCACCTCTCCCAGGAGGGATCGGGGGTCCGGTTCCGGTGGCGGCTGGAGGCCCCCCGGCTCGTCCGCCTGCAGCGAGGCCTGACCCTGGGCGTCGGGCTCCTCTACGGCGGGCTCTTCGCGGTCGGCGTCCCCGTCGTCGTCGGGCTCCTCGTCCTCCCCGCCGACGACCCGGCCATCCGATGGCAGGTGATCCAGACCGTCCAGATGATCCACGGCGTCTGGCCGGCGTACGTCGTGGCGCTCCTCTTCTGGATCCTGCGATCGGCGGCGCGGCGGGCGGTGGAGATCCGCATCGGCAACCTCCCCCACGGGACCTGATCGCCGGTCACACCCGGCGTCCTGGCGGGATCCCGGGGGGCGCCGGCCGATGGCTTGCTGCGTTCCGTGGCCTCCGTTACCCCGGGACTCGGGAATCGATCGTCCGGAATACTACCTTCCACGCCCCGAGGCTTCCATGTCCGCCGACTTCGAGAAGGCCCTGGCCATCGGCCGTCCCCCCAACGTCCAGACCCTTTTCCCGCACTCCCGCGCCCTCATGGTGAGCGGCAAGGTCATCGACCGGGCCATGCGGGCCAAGGGCAGGGCCATGACGATCGCGGCCAACGCCCGGAACCCCTTCGTCATCCGGGGGACCCTCGCGGCCGCGCAGCGGGCCGATGCCGCCATCATCATCGAGATCGCCAAATCCGAGGGCGGGAAGAAGGCCTATTGCGCCGTCAACTACTGGAACCTGGCGCGCCAGGTGGACCAGGCCATGAACGAGTTGGGCATCACGGTCCCCGTGGCCATCCACGCGGACCACTACGGCATCAAGGGCCCCAAGGACGTCGCGGACGCCCGGACCGAGCTGCCGTCGCTCGTGGACGCCGGCGTGACCTCCTTCGCGATCGACGCCTCCTTCCTCCCGGACGACGAGAACCTCCTCGCCGCCGTCGAGCTGGCCCGGTACGTGCCGGGCTGGGCGGGCCTGGAGACCGAGGTGGGGGAGATCAAGGGCAACGAGGGGCTGTCCACGCTCAACGAGGCCGTGTTCCAGATCCGCGGGCTCAACGCCCACGGGATCTTCCCGGACTGGATCGCGCTCAACAACGGCACTGCTCACGGCATCCAGACCGAGGACCAGGGCATCCAGGTGGACCTCACCCGGCAGATCCACGCGGCCCTCGACCCCTACCGGGTATCGGGCGCGCAGCACGGCACCTCGGGCAACTCCACGGACCGCCTGCGCCGCATCGCCCGGGAGACCTCCACCACCAAGGCCAACGTGGCCACTGCACTCCAGATGCTGACCTGGGGCGTCCGGGTGAACGACTTCGGCAACGCCGAGCTCGACGCCGAGAAGAACCTCGTCAAGGTCCCGGGCGCCGGGGTGGAGGAGGAGCTCTGGGCCGACATGATGAAGTACGCCGCCGAGAAGGGCTGGAAGGGCGGCAACCTCAAGAACCTCTCGCTGCCGTTCGACAACCGGCTCCTGGCCCAGCCGCGCGAGATCCGGGAGCGCATGGCCCGGGCCGTCGAGACGTTCGTGTACGGCCTCCTGGTGGACGTCTTCGACGCGGCCGGCACCGCCCCGTACGCGATCGAGGCCATCCTGCGCGCCGGCTCGCACGACCTCGGTCCAAAGATGGAGCGCATCGAGGACCCGGCGGAGTGGACCGAGGAAAAGATCCGCGCCCGGGCGCGGACGCTCAACACCGACAAGGGCGCCGCGGGCGACTACGCCGACTGATCGGGCGCTTGGGCGCCCCGCCCCCGCGTGAGCCCGGCCTCCAGGGCCTCCACGCAGGCCCGGATCTCCTCGGGCCCGGCGTCCGGAGGCAGCACCGCGCGCCGGCGGCGGAATCCCCGCCCGACGGCCACGACCACGCGGTGGGGCCGGGTGCCCCCGAGCCACGCCACGCGCAGGCGGACGTCACCCCGGCGGCCCCGCGCGTCCACGCACGGCCGCCAGCCCTCCCGCGAGTGGAGCCCGAGGGCGGTGGTCACGGCCTTCATGGAGGCGCCGTACCGCCGCCCGAGCCACACCTGCCAGAGCCGGTTCCGGATCACCAGGATCCATGCGATGGCCAGCAGCAGGAGGATGCCGACCAGCACGCTCTGGATCAGGCTCTCATCGACCCAGGTCCCTACCCCTCGAGGTCCATGGCACCTCCTTCCCTGGCCACCGAGATCGCGGGGGCCGTGTGATCGGCCCAGCGCGCCGCGATCTCCTCCAGGTCCGCGTCGGTCGCATCGGGCGCGTGGTGGAACAGCACGAGGTGCGCGACCTCGGCTGCTCGCGCCAGGGCGACGGCGTACTCGGGGTAGGCATGTCCCCAGGTCATCTTCTCCAGGTACTGGTCGAGCGTGAACATGGTGTCGAACACGAGGAGGTCCACGCCGCGGATCGCCTCCACGATCCGGCACTCGGTGCGGGTGGGCTTCCGGCCCGCGGCGAGGCCCTCTCCGGGCGGCGCGAAGGGGGCCGTGTCGGTGAAGTAGGCCAGGGAGCGCCCGCGGTCGGTGATCCGGTAGCCACAGGACGCGCCCGGGTGGGTCAGGGGGACGCTCCGGATGCGCAGCGTCCCCACCGTGAGCGACGCGCCGGGCCGCACGGACTCGTACCGGATCGTGGCGGGGATCTCGGGGAGGTACAGCGGGTGGAACACCCCGTTCAGGAACTGCGTCAGATGGAGCTCGGGCGGGTCCGGGCCATGGGCGGGCAACAGGACGCGGATCCGGAAGGACGGCGCGTAGAGGGGTGCGAAGAACGGGAATCCGAGGACGTGGTCCACGTGGTAGTGCGTGAGGATCACGCAGAGGTCCCGGCCCGGCCGGGTGAGGAGGTCGCGGCCGAGGGGCCGGGCCCCCGTCCCGCAGTCGAGCATCACCGTGGGCGCACCGTCGGCCGTCACCTCGAGGCAGGAGGTGTTGCCGCCGTACCGGACGGTGGCGGGCCCGGGCACGGGAATCGAGCCTCGTACCCCCCAGAACCGTACCTTCACGGTTCGACTCCGGCCGGACCGGCCTGGCACGGGCGCGGCGGACGCGGGCGACGAGGCATGCGGGCGGGAGGCTCGGGGATCAGTAGTAGTACCGGCAGCCGATCTGGCCTTCCATGTTCCAGCCCACCTGCTCCATCAGGTAGAAGGTGGGCGCGACCTCCATGTGGAAGTCGATGGGCAGGGTGGGCACGAGCACCGTGACCCCGGCCACGATCCGGGGGCCCAGGAGAAGGAACCCGCCCGGCAGCTGGAAGTTCATGTCGGTCTTGATGCCCGGGCCGATGTGGAAGGGCAGGGAGTACTCGTTCCCCTCCACGTTGACCGGCCGGAATTCGAAGACCCAGTCGACGCTGGCGCCGACGTCCTTGAAGGTGCCCAGGTTGCCGCCCACCGTGAACTGGACGCCCATGGTGTCACCCAGCCACACCTTGCCGGTGAGGCCGGTGGGGGCGCCCAGGGCGACGCCCAGGCCGAACGGACCGCCCATCCGCTCGGCGGTGAAGGCGACCGGCGAGACGACGTGGGACTCCAACGGGACCTGGGCGGCGGCGGGATCGACCAGGAGGAGGACCAGGGGCGCGAGCGCGATCATGGTATCACCGGGGAGGCATGAGTCGGGGCCGCGAGGGGGCGCGCGGTACAGGATTCGAACCTGTGACCTTTGGCTCCGGAGGCCAACGCTCTATCCAGCTGAGCTAACCGCGCACCGGAACCGCCGCGCGCGACTCCCGCGTGCGGCGGCAATCCCCTGTAGAAGCCCTGGGGACCCTTGTCAAGACGCGTCGCCCGCTGCCTCCGCGTGGCCCGCCCACGCCCGCATGGCCGGGAGGACCTCCGCCTCCCAGGCCGGGGAGGCACGCAGGGCCGCGAAGCGCAGGAAGAGCCCCGCCAGCACCCGGTGCAACTCCTCGTACAGGAACATGCGGTCGTAGAGGGTGGCCTCGTCCCCCCCGGTGACCTCCTGCGGGAGCCGCACGGCGGACAGGTCGAGGCGGGGTGCCCGGAGGAGGAACGCGTATTCCCGGTCGTCGCGCCTCAGGCCGAGGGCGAGGTCACGGAGCACCTTGCCCCCGGCCAGCGCGGCCCGGGCCTCGGGACCGACCGAGGGGTTCTCACCGGTGAGGACCACAGCCGGGCGGTCCTCGCCCGGGGAGCGGAACGAGAGGCGGGTGTCCACCCAGAGGTCCATCGGCCCGTCCCCGAGATCGATGGGCCCGCGGGCCTCCTCAGCCGTCCACCAGAGCCAGAGGAGGAAGTCGGAGGCGAGGTGGGGTGCCAGCGGAGTGGCCTGGAGATCGCCGCTCACCGGGCACCTCCGAGGTGCGTCCCGCCCGTGGCCAGCAGGGCGTCCAGGAGCTCGGGGGCCGCGTCGGCCACGAGGTCGAGCGGGGTCTCAGCCCTGAGCCGGAGGCCGAACGTCCGGTGGAAGAGCGCGCGGAACCGCTCGTTGACGGTCTCCCCCTGGTGGTGGAACAGGAGGCGGCCGGCGGTGAGGTCCCAGCACACCTCGTGGACCTGCACGCGGGGGAGCGAGCGGGCGAGCAGGTCGTCCTCGATCTGCTCCTTCATCCCGTCGCGGACCTCGCGGGGCACCCGGGGGCGTCCGTGCTCGGCGCGCCACGTCGACTCCCGCTTCTCGAGGAGCGCCCGGACGAGGCGCGCGGGCAGTACCTTCCGGTCGATCCGGAGCGCGAAGACGGCGTAGTGGTCGTAGAGCCACGTGTCGCGATCCCCGAAGCCCGTATCGAGGAGGTTGTGCACGCTCACCCATCCCTCGATGTCCGTGCGCCGGGCCGGATCGGCCGAGGGCCGGAAGGCCCAGGCGTCGAGGGCCTCGCCCACGTCGTGGGGTACCTGCCCCTCCACCCGGTAGCGGCGAACCGTCATCGTGCCCGACAGCACTCCCATGGCCGACTCCGCGATCAGCAGGCTTCGACGCGCGCCACGGCGTGGCGGAAGACCGTGACCCCGGCGCCGCCGCGCAGTTGGAGGCCGAACTCGTACCGGCTCATCCAGGTGACCGGGCCGGTCCACTGCTCGCCCTCCACCAGGGTGACGTGGAGGCGAGTCTGCCGCTCGAACCATGGGAAGAGGTCGCGGTCCGGGAGGGGGTAGCGGTCCTGCATCCGATACAGCGGGCTGGCCTCCGCGGCGGCGAGCTGGGCGTCGCGGCCCTGGGCCTTGCGCATCGCCCGGGCGTCCGCCGGCGAGCAGGCGTACTTGATTTGGAGCTTGTGAAGCGTCTCCTCGGGGCCTCCCTCGGCGGGCGCCAGCCGGACCTCGTAGGGCAGGACCTCGAGGATCCGGACCTCACGGACGACGTGGCCCAGGAGGCCGAGGAGGAGCGACTGCCCGGCGGACAGGGCATCGGTGAGGGCGGAGCGCCCCCCGTGGATCTCGAGGTGGGCCTTCCGGCGCCGCTTGGAGAGGATCCGCTCCAGGTCCGCCTGCCCGTCCACCACCTGGAGTGCGAGGGACTTGTCGATCCCGTGGCGCTCGGCCAGGACCGTGGCCTGGTGGTCGCGGGCCAGCGACCGGAGGACGTCGTTCAGGTCGCGCTGCCCCGCGGCGACGGCTCGGGCGGCCGACTCGGAGAGGCCCATGGCCAGCAGCTCGCGGCGTCGGGCCTCCGTCCGGGCACGGGCGACCGCCTCGACCTCGCGCGGCCGGGGCGCGGGGCTGTGTCCACCTCGTCCCTGGGTTCGATCGGGACGTCCGCGATCCACCGGGCACCTCCACCCCTGGTGTAACGGGTGTCCGGCCAGGCCGCGATGCCTCCCGGCCGGGATACGCTCGCCGGGATGCGCCTCCACCCGCTCGTCGCCGGGCTCCTGCTGGCCGCCTGCACGGCGCGGCGGGGGCCGGACGTGGCGCTGCCGGACCTCGAACCCGGCCAGGGGGAGCGCGAGGTCCCCTCCCCCGTCCGGATCACGGCCGAGGCGAGGGTGGAGGGGCTCCTCGCGGCGGCGTGTGGACCGACGGGCTGCGTGCGGGTCGACGCGCGCGGCGTGTCGGCCTTCGACCCCGTCGGCCTCGGGCCGCAGGGCCCGTCGGTCCCCCTCCCGCTCGCGCCGGACGCCCTCCTCTCCCTGCCGGACGGCTTCCGGGTGGAGGGCACCTGTGGAGGCACCCCCTGCGCGATCCGGGTGTCCGGCACCACGGTGACGCCCCTGGATCCACCGGTGACGCCCGGCCCGGCGTCCGCCAGCCCGGAGGAGATCCAGGCCTGGAACGCCATCCTCGGGAAGGGTTGGCGCCTGCCGTTCGCCCGCAGCGTACCCCTGCGCGGGGGTCTCCTCACCTACACGCGCGGGTTCGGCACCGGTGCAGCGCGGCTCATGCGGACCGGCGGACGCCTGCGCCTCGCCCCCGCCCCGGATCCCCCCGGGCCGGTCACCGCCGAGGGCTGGCTTTGCCCCCGGCCCACGGGCGACGGTGCCTGGTTCCTCCTCTGGCCGGATCCCACCGTGCGCCTCCTCGACGGGGTGGACCTGCACGTGCAACGCTCCGTGCCCCTGCCCGGACCCGCCGTGGGTCTCTTCCTCGATCCGGGGGGCCGGTGGCTCCTCGTGGGCCGCACGGCTGTCCCGGACCCGGGCGCGCTCCAGGACTGGCCGGCCCGCCCGCTCCGGGTCGGGGCTGCACGCGATCCCCTCCTCTCGGACTGGGTGGCGTACGAACCCCCGGTGGAGGCGGTCGTGGTGGTGGATGGCCGGGACGGCGTGGTCGCGGCCACCGTCGAGGGAGCGTTCCGGGCCTGGATCCCTCTGGACGACGGGGTCTTCCTCCTGGCCACCGACCGGACCGTGGTCCGCATCGAGCCCCGACGGCCGGCGGGAGGCGCGGGCGCGCCGAGCGCCTGATCCCGCCCGCGGGTGGGGCGGCTCAGGGGGCGTCGAGGGCGGACGGGTCCAGGGCCTCGACGCAGGCCGCGGCCTCCAGGCAGGCCTGGGCGAGCGAGGCCCCCGTGCACGCCACGCGGGCCGCCGGCCGGTCACACCCGGCCCGTGCCGCCGCGGGGGAGAGGTCGCCGTCGTCCCAGACCACGACGACTCGGGGCCAGGCCTCGTCGGGTGGGGTCACCGGGAGGGCCCCCGGATGGACCCTGAGCGCGAGGCGCCGGTCCACACCCTCCACCAGCCGCTGCAGGACCCTGGGCCGGCCGCCCACCCAGAGGACCCGCGTGATCCCGGCCAGCAGGCAGGCGTCGGAGAAACGCCTCAGGGCACGGGCGGCCGACTCGCCGCCGCACACGTCGCACCGCGCCGGGGGGACCTCCACCACCGGACCGCCGGGCAGGAGGCAGGCGGGCCCCCCGCAGGACAGCCCCAATCGCTCGGCGAGGATCCGCTCCACCCGCTTCGCGTCGGCCACGGTGATCCAGGGCAGGACTGCGTCGAGCGCGTGGTGCTCGAGCAGGATCGCGAGCGTGGCCGCGGCTTCGTCCGGGCCCTTCAGGCCCCGGCGCTCCACCAGCCCGAGGAGTCGCACCCCGTCGCCCGGGGTCTCCACCGCGACGGCCCGGGCCTCGGCCTCCTCGGCCTCCTGCCGGGCCCGGGCCAGCGCCGCGACCAGCCGCTCCACCTCGGCCTCCAGGGTGGCGATCCGCGCCGCGGCCGGGTCGGTCGCCGGCGCTGCG
>JBFYZZ010000317.1:0-2585 GCA_041309225.1 Deltaproteobacteria bacterium
CGCTCGCGAGCGGACCGGTCCGCTCATGGATCGCGTCGCCCGGAGCCCACCCCGCCGGCCGCGAGGTGCCTCCGGCCCAGCGGGCCGACGGTCCAGGCTGGCCCCGACCCAGCGGGCCGACGTGGGCGTGGTTCCGGCCCTCCGGGGGCGGATCGCCGAGCCCGAGCCCGAGATCGAGCTCGAGCCCGAGCTCGAGCCCCAACCCCTACTGTTCGCCAGTTCGCACCGTTCCTGACCCTATTTCAATCCGAAATGGGGTAACGCCTGTCGGGTCAGCGCCCGTCCTCGGGGGCCGGCGGGGTCGCGCGGCGCAGGCCCGCGGCCTCCCTGAGCGGCAGCGGCCAGTCCACGCCATGACGCGGTTCGTAGCCGAGGACGCGCCGGGCCCGCGTGCCGTCCAGGACGCCGCTGTAGTGGAACCGCAGCCGGTTGGGGCCGTACAGGAACTCGCCGCCCCGGATCCGCTCCCGCCACCGGTACAGCGGGTGGAGCCAGCCGCCCGGCACGGGGATGGCCGCCCGGCCCCACTTGAGCACGGCGCTCGAGAGGGGGAGGGTGTCGAGGCCGGGCACGTTGAAGACGCCCTGGGCGTCGGAGACGAGGGCGAGCTTGAGGGCGTGCACGAGGTCGGCGATGGTGATCACGTTCACCATCGGGTCGTAGCCGGCGGGCCGGAAGCAGATGGGCGACTCCAGGTAGTCGAAGAGCTGACTGCCCGTGCCCGGCGCGAGGCATTCCGCGGCCCGGACCACCGCGATCTGGAGGGGGGACAGACCCATGCGAGTGCAGACGGTGACGTCGGCCTCGACGCGGTCCCGGATCCACTGGGGGGCGCGCCCGCCGATGTTGATGGGATGGTCCTCCTCGATGAGGACGGGCAGGTCGGCACGGATCCGATAGACCTCGGCGAACGAGCGGAGGACGAAGCGCCGGATGGTGGGGTGGCCCTCGGACAGGTGGAGGAGCTCCCGGGTGGAGTCCACGTTGAGGGCGTACACGCGATGGCCCGCGGCCCGCGGGTCCTCCACGAGGGCCGAGTGGAGCACGGTGTCCACCGCGAGGTCTCGGGCGGGGCCGAACAGGAGCGAGCGGACGTGGCGGGGCCGGCCCAGGTCGGCCTGCAGGTAGTGCAGGCGGCCCGGGCGGTCGTACGGGAGCGACACCTCGTGCGGCCGTGGGCCCACGGCCAGCACGTGCTCCACCGCGGGATCGTCGATGAGGTCGCGGACCAGGCGCTCGCCCACGGGCGTGGAGGCGTCGGTGACGAGCACGCTCCTCACGTGAACACCCCCTGGCGCTGGGCCAGGCCCTCGCGGAGGAGGTCCTGCACGGCGGCCTTGACCTGGGCGGCGGCCTCGGTGAGGACGGCCGGGTCGTCGGCCTGGTCGGTCCGGAGGTCGAACCGGATCGGCGCCCCGTAGTGGATGTGGTACCGCACGGGCAGGGGCACCGGGGTCAGCGCGATGGGCAGGTACGGCACGCCGAGCGCCCTCGGGAGCGGGATGCGCCCCACCTGGGGCATCTGCTCCTCTGAGCCCACCACGCCCACCGGGACGACCGGCACGCCGTGCCGGACGGCCAGCTCCACGTGGCCCACGCGCCACTCCTGGAGCTGGTAGCGCTGGGAATAGGGCTTGCCGATGCCCGGCACCCCCTCGGGGAAGACCAGCAGGAGGTTGCCCGCCTCGAGCAGCGCGCGGGCGTTGCCCCGACTGCCGCCGACCATGCCACCCCGGGTGAACAGGGTGCCCACCCAGGGGATGCTGGGCACGAAGTGGTCCGCCACCGGCCTCAGCACGCGGGGGGGGGTGGTCCGGCGGAGCACGTCGGTCCAGATCATCATGGCGTCGAGCGGGAGGGTCCCCGCGTGGTTGGACGCCAGGATCGCGGCGCCCCGGACCGGGACGTGCTCGATGCCCCGGGAGATCACGCGGAACCAGGAGTCGTAGAACGGGGCCGTGATCGCGAGGCCGAGGGCCACGTGGGCGGGATGGAGCCCGAAGGCGTCGTACCCGTGGCCCTCGTCCCGGAAGGCGAGCTGGGCGAGCCGCTCGTGCTCGGCGGCGGGCAGGAGGCGCTCGGCGATGCGCCACGCGATCTCGGGCGGTACGGGCACGGTCGTCCTTGCATCCCCTCTATCGCAGCGGGGCACCGGCCGGCGCGGGGCCCCGGCCGGCCCTCAGGGGAGGGCCTGGAGGGCCTGCTGCAGGGCGTCCTGGGAGCGGGCGTCGCGCGGCACGGCGAGAACCGCGAGGGCCCGGTCCACCCCGCTCCGGCGAGCGGCGGGTAGGTCGAGGGCCACGGCCCGCCGCACGTGGTCCCAGGGGCCCGGCACCACGGATCCCTCGGCCGTCGCCCCGTAGGATCGGATGAGGTCGCGGGCGACGGTGCGCGCCTCGACGCCAGCCGCGAGCCGCAACGCGTGGACCCGCGCGGCGTCCACCGGGGTGAGCGCCTTGAGCCTGGGCAGCACGCGGTCGAGCACGGCCACGGCCTCGGGCGCCCGGTGGAGCACGAGGAGGGCGGTGGCGAGGTCGGCGGCGGCGCCCGCGTCCCGCGGCAGGGCCTCGGCCCGCGCCCGGGCC
>JBFYZZ010000318.1:0-2741 GCA_041309225.1 Deltaproteobacteria bacterium
CACCGGCGCCCGGCCGGCCGCGGCGTCCACCAGGAGGGCCGGCCGCCCCCGTGGCAGGAGGCGCGCGACCTCGGGCAGGAGCCCCGCCACCTCGGCGGCCTTCCGGCGGTGGTCCTCGCGCAGGCCCGCCTCGGGCACGCCGACGTAGAGGTCGTGGAGGGCGGCTTCCACCGTGGACAGCGGAAGCGCGGGCGTCACGGCCGGTACCGGTGGCGCAGGAGCCAGGGCAGGCCCAGCGCCGTGACCAGCGCCCGGTGTCCCGGTTCCATGCCCGACTGCCACTCGGTGTCGGGCGCCACCGTGATCTCCCCCCGGGAAAAGCGCATGGGGTTGCCCGAGACCGTGTGGTTCACCCCCAGCGTGACCCGGTGGCCGTCGAGGAAGGGCAGGTCGGCCACGGGGCGTCCCATCCGCGCGAGCACCCGTCGCAGGGAGGCCGCCGGATCGGCCACGAGGTCCTCGTACCGCAGGGTCTGGACCGGGGCGCCGAGCAGGCGCAGGGCCTCCACCTGCAGGAGCCGCTTGTCCCAGTGGAGGACCGCGCGGCGGGGCGGGTAGACCTCCATCTCCGCCCGCTTCCAGTGGATCTCGGTCCGGACCTTGCGGCGCTGCCAGGAGAAGGCCACGGCCCGGGCGTCGCGCACCAGGTGCACGATGTGGACCCGCGCGCCCGTGGAGCGCAGGACCGCGCCCTGGAATGGCTCCTTCGTGGAGTCGACGAGGACGTCGCAACCCGAGACCGCCCGGACGGCGCGGAGCAGCCGGCCCACGTAGGGCGAGTAGGCCAGGAGCGCACGGCCGTCGTCCGGGGCCATCACCCGGCCCGCCAGCCACCGGTTGCGGTGCACGCGGGCGGCCAGCGCGTCGATCGCGTCGAGGTCGAGCCGATCGAAGCCCCCGAAGGCCCGGTCGGCCACCTCGCTCCAGAAGGGGCAGGCCCGGAACCGCGCTCCGCACCCGCAGAGCTGGTCCTCGCGGAAGGAGCGGCTCCAGACGTAGGCCAGTTCGCCGCAGGAGAAGAACCCGGGGACCTGCCCGAGCAGGAGGTCCAGGAGCGTGGTGCCGCTGCGACCGGCGCCGGCCACGAACACGACGTCGAGGGGGTGGGGATCGGTGGGCACGCCGGATCTCCGGGGCGGGTGCTACAGGGCGAAGGAGCGCACGCCGAGGTGCTTCCAGACGAGGACGAACATCCAGACGTTCCAGAGGATCGTGGCCGCCGAGGTGGCCAGGGCTGCCCCGACGAGGCCGAGCGGGGGGACGAGGAGGAGGCAGAGGACGAGGTCGAGCCCGGCCGCCGTGGCGAACACCCCTGCCGCCCGCCGCTCGTGGCCCGTGAGCGAGAGCAGGTAGCCCACCGGCCCGACCGCGGCGTTGACGAGCTGCCCCACCACGAGGATCCTCAAGGCGGGGGCGGCCTCCACGTAGTCGGGGCCCCAGAGCGAGAGCACCGGCCCGGCCAGGGCCACCAGGCCCACCGCGAGGACAAGGGAGGGCAGGAGCATCCACCGGGCGGCGGCGCGGACCATGCGCTGCAGGGTGGCGCGGTCGCCCCGGGCGTGGAGCGCGCCCACGGTGGGCGCCGCGATGGCGCTCACCGCGATGAGCACCGACGACGCCACCATGGTGGTGCGGGCGGCCCCCTCGTAGATGCCGGCCGCGCGGGCGCCGTGGATCGCGCCGAGCACGAGCCCGTCCACGCGCTGGAGCGCCATGAAGCAGCCGTTCGCCACGAGCAGGGGGAGGGCCACGCCGAGCCACTGGCGGGCCAGGGCGGGCGCGCGGACCCGGGGGATCGCCCGGAAGACGTGGCGGAGGGCGCCGTCCTGCACGGCCAGGGTGACCCCGATCGCGACGGCGAAGCAGGCCAGGGCCGGGAGCGGCGCGAGCCGGCCCGCGGTGAGCACGACCCCGGCGCCCAGGACGATCGCGAGGGCCGGGCGCAGCACCTCGGAGGGGGCGAAGGCGAGCACCATCCGCCGGCTGCCCTGGACCAGCGCCAGCTGGAGGGCCATGAGGGCCCACAGGGGCACCACGATCATGCCGGCGCGCAGGACGACGCCGTCCACCGCCGGCGGGTGCCGGATCGAGAACACGCCCGCCGCGGCGAGTCCCACCGCGATCCCGGCCAGCAGCGTGACGCCCCGGGACCACCCGACGAGCGCGCGGAGGAGTCCGCCCTCGCCCCGTTCGAGGTAGCCGGGCACGAAGCGCAGCACGGCGACGGTGAGCCCCAGACCCGCGGGCAGGGCCAGCAGGAACGCCCAGTTCACGGCGTAGACGAAGGAGCCGAATTGCTCGGCGCCCCCCATCCAGCGCGCGAAGAGCACCCAGAGCAGGTACTTGAGGCCCCCGCCCGCGACCTGCACCACGAAGGCCGCGCCGGCCCCGCGCAGGATCAGGGTGCCGAGGTCGCCGGATCCGAGGCGCGACCGGAGGGCCTGGAGGAACGGCACGTCGGGGGCAGGCAAGGCAGGATCCCGGCGGTGGGGGGCCTTCCCGTATCGCGTCCCGGGAGGCGCCGTCGCCCGGACGGGGTCGGACCGCCGGGCCGGCCCACCGTTGCGATCATCCCGGGATCGGGCTATCCAAGCGGCCCTTTTCCGGCCCACCGGAGGGCCGGTCCCACCCGATGAGGACCGTCGATGGGCTTCGACCGCCTCCGGGCGTCGCTCGCCGGCCTGCCGCCCCGCCGCGTGGCCGTGGCCGGCGCGGCCTCGCCCGGGGTGCTCGCCGGTCTC
>JBFYZZ010000319.1:0-6939 GCA_041309225.1 Deltaproteobacteria bacterium
TCGACCTGGTGCGGCCCGAGCACCTCAAGGAGGTCATCGCCAGCCGCGTCCCGGCACGCTTCCTGGACAAGAACCTGCTCGCCTTCGATCTCGGGATGGAGCTGGCCTCGACCGCGGTCCCGATCCCCCAGATGCGCAACGGCACCGCTCCGTCGCCGCCGGGGCCGATCGGCGCTTCCTGCGACCTGGGCTGCGTCCCACCGCCCCGCCGTCCTCCGCCCGAGGGTGCGCCCCCGAGCTCCTGCGTGGGGTAGGGCGGGCGCCTCCCCCGGCGCCCCGTACGGGTTCGTCCGGATGCCGAGCCCGGGGCCCTCCCCTCCGCCACGATGCCGGGCAGGCCACCTCGCACCGGGCTGTGCCGGAGGGGTCGGGATACCCCGGGACCTGCCCCCGTCGCCACGCCAGCCTGGGTGCCAGGAGCCACGCCATGACCGGACCGCGCCGCCTCGCCGACCTCGCCACCGACCTCGGCATCGCCCCTCGGCACCTCGTCCCCTACGGCGACGACAAGGCCAAGGTCCGTCTGGAGGCCCGCGCCGCCTCGAGCCGCCCGACAGGGCGGCTCGTCCTCGTGTCGGCCATCACCCCCACCTCGGCGGGGGAGGGGAAGACCACGGTCTCCATCGGACTCGCGCAGGGGCTGGCGGCCATCGGGGAGAGCGCCTGCCTCGCCCTTCGCGAGCCGTCCCTCGGGCCAACGTTCGGACTCAAGGGGGGGGCCACCGGGGGCGGTCGCTCGGTCCTCGTCCCCACGGTCGACATCAACCTCCACTTCACGGGTGACTTCCACGCCGTGTCCACGGCGCACAACCTGCTCGCGGCCCTGCTCGACAACCACATCCACCACGGCAACCCGCGCTGCATCGATCCCCGACGGGTGTTCTGGCGGCGTGTCGTGGACCTCAACGACCGCTCCCTGCGCAACGTGGTCATCGGGCTCGGCGGTGTGCTCGAGGGAGTGCCGCGGGAGACCGGCTTCGACATCACCCCCGCCTCCGAGGTGATGGCTGCCCTGTGCCTCGCCGAGGACGCCGACGACCTGCGCGCGCGGCTCGCCCGGCTCGTGCTCGCCATGACGCTCGACGGCACGCCCGTCACCGCCACCGACCTCGGAGCTGTCGGGGCCATGACGGTGCTGCTCAAGGACGCGATCCTCCCCAACCTCGTCCAGAGCGGTGAGGGCGTGCCAGCCTTCGTGCACGGAGGGCCCTTCGCCAACATCGCCCACGGATGCAACTCGGTGATCGCCACCAAGATGGCGCTCGCCCACGCCGACTGGGTGGTCACCGAGGCCGGGTTCGGCTTCGACCTCGGAGCGGAGAAGTTCTACGACATCAAGTGCCGCTCCGCGGGGCTCGACACCGCCGCCGTGGTGCTGGTCGCCACGGTGCGCGCCCTCAAGCGGCACGGCGGCGTGGCGCGCAGGGAGGACCTCGCGAGGCCCGACCCGGCCGCGGTGGAACGGGGTCTGGGGAACCTCCAGAAGCACGTCGAGAACATCCGCATCTTCGGCGAGACGCCCGTGGTGGCGTTGAACCGGTTCGCCACCGACACGGCCGAGGAGATCGAGGTCGTGCACCGGGCCTGTGACGCGATGGACGTCCCCTCGGCCGTGGCCGACGTGTTTGCCGCGGGTGGAGAGGGCGGGCGCGACCTGGCCCGGGCGGTGGTCGAGCAGGCCGAACGGCACACGCGGCCGTTCCGCCCGCTCTACGACCTCGCACTGCCCGTCAAGGACAAGGTGGACGCGATCGCGCGGTGCATGTACGGCGCCCAGGCCGTCACGTTCACCAAGGCTGCCGAGCGGGACCTCGGGGAGATCGAGCGCCTGGGCTATGCCCACCTCCCCGTCTGCATGGCCAAGACGCCCAACTCGCTCACCGACGACCCGGCGGTGGTGGGCCGGCCGGAGGACTTCGACATCGCGGTCCGGCGCGTGATCCTCGCCGCGGGCGCCGGGTACGTCGTCCCCCTTCTGGGCGAGATCATCCGCATGCCGGGCCTGCCCGAACGGCCCCAGGCCGAGCGGATGGACCTGGTGGACGGCGAAGTGGTGGGGCTGCTGGGCGGGTAGCCGCGGGGCGTTGCGGGCCCCCCGCTCGGCGGAGCCAACAGGCCCGGTGGACGAGGCCCCGGCCGGCCCATACGGATCCGCCATGCCCAGCGCCCCCACCGTCACGATCGATGGCGTCGAGATCCACCTCGCACACCCCGACGAGCTCCCGTTCGTGTGGGTCGGCCAGCCCGAGCTCAAGGCCCAGCTCCTCGCGGCCTGGATGCAGGTCCACCCCGAGGACGTCCCGCTCAACCCCCGCCTCCTGGGCAAGCCGGGCGTGGGCAAGACCACCCTCGCCTACGCCGCGGCGAAGGAGCTCGGCCGCGAGGTCTACATCTTCCAGGCCACCATGGACACCCGCCCCGAGGACCTCATCGTCCAGCCGGTCGTGGCCGAGGGCGGCCGCATCCGGTACGTCGCGTCGTCCATCGTGACCGCCATGGTCCGCGGGGGCGCGGTGGTCCTCGACGAGGGCAACCGCATGGCGGAGAAGTCCTGGGCCTCGCTGGCGCCGCTGCTCGACCGGCGCCGGTACGTGGAGAGCATCGTCGCGGGCATCAAGATCCCGGCCCACCCCGACTTCCGCTTCTGCGTCACGATGAACGAGGACGCCTCCACCTTCGACCTGCCCGAGTACATCCACTCGCGCCTCACGCCCCAGATCCTCATCGAGTTCCCCACGCGCGAGGAGGAGCGGCACATCCTCGAGACCAACCTCCCCTTCGCCGACGACGCGCTGCTCGACTACGTGGCGGACTTCCTCCAGCGGGCCCACGCGGCGGGCGAGCCCTTCACCGTGCGCGACGGCATCAACCTCGGCCGGTACGCCCTCAAGCTCGGGGCCGCCGGCGTGTCCGACGCGCGGGCCCTGTCCGCGCGGCTCGTGCTCGGCGAGGACGCCGCCCCCTACCTCGAGGAGTAGGCGTCCCGTGGCCCGGGACACCGCCCTCGTCCCCCTCGCCGAGGGCGTGGACGCCGTCCCCGTGCTGCACGGGCGCCTGGAGAGCGCGGTCGCGGTGGCGCGGGCCATCCGCGAGGTCCGGCCCGACCACGTGTGCGTGGAGCTGCCGGTGACCCTCGGCCAGGCGGTGACCCTGGGCGTGGAGCGGCTGCCCCGCCTCTCCGTCGTGGAGGTGGGCATGGGCCGCCCGGCCGGCGCCACCCCCGGCGACGACCGGCCCCCGGCGTACCTCCTGGTCGAGCCCTGCGAGCCCCTCGTGGAGGCCGTGCGGAGCGCACTGGAACTCGGGATCCCGTGTCACTTCGTGGACCGGGACCTCGACGACTACCCGGACGTGCCCGAGCGGTTCCCCGACCCCACGGCCGCCGGCCGGATCGGGTACGACCGCTACTGTGCCGAGGTGCTGGCCCGGCTCGCGCCCTCCGAGGTCCCGGAGGATCGCGTCCGCGAGGTCACCATGGCCCACCACGTCCAGGCCCTGGCCGGCCGGGTTCTCGTGGTCACGGGCATCGCCCACGTCCCAGGCCTGCGCACCGCGCTCGCGGACCCCCAGCCCATGCCGATCGGACGCGTATGGCGCGAGGACGTGCGGCTCCTCCACCTCCACGCCGACTCGGCCCGGGAGGTGCTCTCCGAGGTCCCGTACCTCCAGGCCGCCTGGGACCGGCGCCGGCCCGACGCCCCCGATCGGCTGGCGGTGCACCTCGACCTCGTGCGCGCCGCCGCGGACCGCTACCGCCGGGAGGAGCAGGGCGGGTTGTCGCCCCTGCAGGTCCGGATGCTGCTGCAGTACGCCCGGAACCTGGCCCTCTCGGAGGGGCTGCTCGCCCCCCTGCTGTACGACCTCCTCCTCGCCGCCCGCGGCGTGGCCGACGACAACTTCGCCTGGTGGTTCTGGGACGAGGCCACGCGGTGGCCGGTCCAGGAGGGCCCGGCGGAGATCCCCACCATCCGCATCTCCCTCGCGGACCTGCGCCGCCAGACCCGCGCCTTCCACTTCCACCGCAAGGAGCGGGGCATGCTCCTGCTCCGGCGGATCGCCCGCCCGCGCCTCAAGGAGGTGGAGCCCGGCGAGTGGGCCCGGGACGCCGGTCCCTGGCACTGCTCCTACCCGCCCGAGGACGTCGTCATCGAGGGGTACGCCTCCTTCCTCAAGCAGCGCACCACGGGCATCCTGGCCGCCGAGGCGAGCCGGGTCGAGCCCTTCACGGCCTCCATGCGCGACGGCATCGACCTCCGTGAGACCCTTCGGAACCTGGCGCACGACGGTCGCCTGTACGTGCGGGAGGACCGGGCCGTGCGGGGGCGGGTGGGGTCGGTGATCCTGGTCTTCGACCCCGATCCGGACGGCGAGCGCTTCCCGTTCGCCATGACGTGGCAGGGCGAGCACGACGACGAGAGCGACATGGCGTTCTACGCCACGCCCCCCGGGGTCCACATGGTGGGCCCCGGCATCTCGAGGTGCGAGTACGGGGGCCTGCTCATGTCGTGGCCGCCCCGGCGAATGTTCCAGGTCTGGGAGCAGGAGGCGCTGCGGGCCTTCCCGTCCAGGCCCGAACGGCTGCTCGCGGCCGGCATCCTCTACAGCGAGGAGCGGCTCGTGGCCTACGTCGCCGCGAAGCCGCCCCGGGCGCTCCTGCGCAGCCTCGCCGCCCGGGTCGACCGCAAAATCGTCTACGTCCCCATCGGCCAGCTCTCGCCCATCACGCTGCGCCGCATCCGCACCTTCCACATGCTCCACGGCCGGGAGGTGCGATCCTGGGCCGATCGGTACGTGCGGTAGGGCGCGCCGCCGTCCTGCGATACCAGGGGACGAGGAGGCCCCCATGCCCCTTCCCCTCCTCCTCGCGCTCCTCGCCGGCTGTACTCCGGGCGACGACACCGCCCCCCCCGACGACACCTCCGGCGGCGCGCCGTACGACGTGCCCGACCTCCCCACCGGCGGTTGCGGCGGTCCCGGCTGGTCCTGGGCCCCGCTCGCGGGCATGGGCGCGGTCGTCTCGGCCGAGGAGGACGAGGGCCTGCACCTGTCCGCCGGCGTCATCCAGGCGATCGTCGATGCCTCGGTGGGTGGTCTCTCGCCCCTCGAGATCCTGTACGGCGTGCGGATCTGGCGCGTCCGCTACGTGACCCAGGATCGGGGCGCGGCCATCGAGGCCACCATGCTGGCCGCGCTCCCGGACGTGGTCGACCCGACGTCCTTCCCGGCCGTGATGTGGGGACACGGCACCAGCGGGTTCACCGACGCCTGCGCGCCCTCGGCGGCGGGGCTCGACGGTGCGGCGGGCGCGATGCTCGTGGCCTCCCTCGGGTTCGCAGTGGCCGCGCCCGACTACCTCGGCATGGCGGGCTTCGGCGATCCATCGGGATTCCTGCACCCGTACCTCGTGCCCGAGGCCACGGCGGTCGCGTCGCTCGACGCGGTGCGGGCCCTGGCGGCGCTCGCGGAGCAGGAAGGCACGCCCGCCGCCCCGGATCTCGACCGCCTCGTGGCGTGGGGGGCCTCGGAGGGCGGGTTCGCGGCCCTGTGGACCGACCGGTACGCCGGAGGGTACGCCCCGGAGCTGACGATCGCCGCCACGGTGGCCGCCGTCCCGCCCGCGGGTCTCACCGCGCTCGCCGCCTGGGGCCTCACCCACCTGGGGGAGACCTCCCGGTCCATCGCCGCAGCCGCGGTGACCCAGCACGCCTGGTACGGGGGCCCGGGCACGCTCACGGACCTCCTCACCGACGAACCCCCCCGAAACGTGGCTTCCACCCTGCCCTCGGAGATGGCGGCGTCCTGCTCGGACTTCCCCTCGATCGCCGACGCCGGCCTGGAGGAGATCTTCCGGTCCGAGGTGCTGGCCGCCGCTGCGTCCGGCGAGACGGACACCCTGCAGCCATGGGGTTGCTACCAGGGCATGGGGGATCTCGCCGCGAGCGCGATCCCCCGCGGGGGCGACGCGGCCGTGCTCGTGGTCCTCTCGGAGCTCGACACCTGGGTGGTGGCCGACGTGGTGCGTGCCGAGCTGCCCCTGCTGTGCGCGCAAGGGTACGCGATCCAGCACGTGGAGTGCGCCGGGGCGAGCCACAGCGAGGGGGCGATCCAGAGCATCCCCTACCAGCTGGACTGGGCCCGGGCGCGGCTCGCGGGCGAGCCGCTCGATCCGGCCGACGCCTGCGTGATCACCACGCCGCAGGACTGCACGGTGCTCCGCGGCGATCGGTAGATCCTACGGGATCTGGTGCTGGAACTGCCCCGCGAAGCAGATGGTGATCTGCCCTCCGTACTGGCACACCAGCGTGCTGCTCTCGTTCAGCGCGGCGTTGCCGCCGACCTTCACCGTGGCGGCGCCCGGCGTCCACGGATTGGTGGTCATCGGCAGGCAGGCCGCCGGCGTGGGTACGCCCATGGCAGCGGCGGTCGCGGCGGCCACCACGGGGTTGGCCTGGGAGCTGCACATGGGGAACGGCTTGATGTTGACGAACGGGAGGTGGTCCGCGGTGGTGGCTGCCGGCTGGCCTCCGGAGTTCACCCTGGCGATCGGCAGCACCGACAGGGTGCCGGGCCCCAAGCCGAAGGAGCACATGATCGGAGCCCCGTTGACGACCTGCATGCCCATGGGCGACTCCCGGCGCCGCGCGCCTCTCGGAGGGGGATGCCTCCCGGTGTGTACCCCTCGACGGCCCGCCGGGTCAAGCCCCCGGGACCTTGGAGTTGCCCCACTCCAGGGGGGCCTGGTGAAGGGAGCGGGGTGGCGCGGTGGGCGATCCGGGGCAGGACCGCGGCACGCCAACCCGTCGAGTCCGAGCCCGAGTCCGATGTCGTCGCCCGATCCCTGCCTGTCGCGACTTCAGCCGTTCTGCGGCCCGTCCACGTTCCAGATCGGGGCAGGTCCTGGGAAGTCCCTTAAGTCGCCTCCCTCCGGAGGGCCGGGCG